>NZ_GG665952.1:112873-183303 GCF_000156555.1 Acinetobacter sp. ATCC 27244 | reverse complement strand
GCAATAAATGAACAAACTAAGGTTTTTTTAAGCATGATTGGCTCCGTTGTAATCAAAAAATAATTAGCTTTAATGTATGTTTAATATTATTAATAAACAGTTTATAAATTTTTTATTGTTATTCAAATATTAATATGTAATTTTTATACCAATAATTGGATTACAACTTTCGAGTATAGTTAATGACCTGTAATAAAACGACATAGTTGATGTGTTTCATATACTTCCATAAATATACTCGAAAGTCGTTGCTAAAAAGTTAGTTTGGGGGCAAAAGCATCACGATTGCACTATTGAGCAATTGAGCTATATCTTCTAAAACTTCATGTTGATTGAATTGCTCATTAAACTCTAAGCTTTCACCATCCGCGATTTTCTTTAATTCATTTTCAAAATTTTTGGACACACATACATTTTCACTATTTGCCCAGAAATCTAAACTGTCTCCTAGTTCTCTGTAGAGCAGTCTTGATGCTGGTTCTAAAATTAACTGATAACCAGTCCCAATGACCTCCAGTAAATCTTCTGTTGTAATTTCTTCAGGTTCAGGAATGCTATTCGGGTAATTTGATTCACTCATATAAGACATGATTGCCGCCTCAAATTCAGGGGCTTGAGTAAGGTAATCTAACAATTGCGCTTTTAAATAGGCAAGTTCAGTACTGTTGATCTTACCGATTGGAGCAGTGTGTTGACGTACAATGTCGATGAGTGGTTTTTTAAGTATTTCATTTTCAGCAAACTTATCACTGACCTGATCGATCATTTCTGAAAGGTTTGGCATACGGAAGCCAAAAGAAAATGTTAAACAGTCATCTTCTGCAACACCATAATGTGCAAGTCCAGGTGGAACGTAAAGTAAATCGCCAGGTGCAAGCACTTCGTCAAATTCAACATGCATGTCCGTGAGAAGTTTTAGTGGCTGATCAGGAATAAGCGCAGTTGTTTCATCACATTTTTGGCCCAACTGCCAACGGCGATGACCATAACCTTGTACTAAGAAAACATCATAAAAGTCAAAATGTTTGCCGACAGATCCTCCTTTAGGTGCATAAGACACCATAATGTCATCACGTCGCCACTGTGGAATAAAAGGAAATTTTTTCCATAATTCTGCGATATCAAAAGAGTAGTGGTCTACTGCTTGTACCAAGAGCGTCCAAAGATTCGGTAGTTTTTGGAAGTCACCTTTGGTTAGTGGTGATGATTTTACATGCCATTCATTTGGATTTTTATTTTTTTGACGGATTAAGCGAGCTGTAACATCTTCTTCTAAAGCGAGTTCTTGAACATCGGCTGGTTCTAATAGACCAATGATCTCAGGCATTGCATTGCGTACAAGTAAAGGTTTCTTTTGCCAATATTCAGCAAGAAATTGTTCTGCAGTAATACCGCCTAAAACCGTCAAAGATTGTTGAGACATAAGGAGAAAACCGAAACGTATAAATTTGAAGTGTATTGTCTATGCAGTTGAGGATTGGTGCAAGCATTGTCGCGATGCAATCGTTGTGGAAATAAAAATGATGGAATGTATTTAATCTTGATCAATTAGCAGCGTATTCGTTCACAGTCTTTCAAAAAAACAGTATGCTTAGGATGCAAAAAGGGAGCATACATGTATCAAGTACTGGCAAGAAAATACCGTCCTCGTAATTTCAATGAGTTAGTGGGACAAAATCATGTTTCTCGTGCGTTAACCAGCGCTTTGGAGCGTGGACGTTTACACCATGCTTACTTATTTACAGGAACGCGTGGGGTTGGTAAAACCACGATTGCACGTATCTTAGCCAAGTGTTTGAATTGTGAAACTGGTGTAACTTCAACACCATGTGAAGTATGCGCTACTTGTAAAGCGGTGAATGAAGGTCGTTTTATTGATTTGATCGAAATTGATGCAGCATCACGGACTAAAGTCGAAGATACCCGTGAACTGCTTGATAATGTTCCGTATGCACCGACACAAGGTAGATTCAAAGTTTACTTGATCGATGAAGTGCATATGCTTTCTACGCATTCTTTTAATGCTTTACTTAAAACATTGGAAGAACCTCCTGAGCATGTAAAATTTCTATTTGCAACGACTGATCCGCAAAAGCTTCCAATTACTGTGGTTTCACGTTGTTTGCAATTTACGTTGCGCCCTCTGGCTGTAGATGAAATTACTGAACATTTAACAGCGATCTTGGCTAAAGAGCATATTGATGCGGATCAAGATGCGATTTGGCAAATTGCGGAGTCTGCACAAGGTTCTTTGCGTGATGCATTATCTTTAACTGACCAAGCAATTGCCTATGGCCAAGGTGCAGTGCATCATCAAGATGTCAAAGATATGTTGGGCTTGATTGATCGTACGATTATTTATGATTTGATTTTAGCTATTCATCAAAATCAGCAGGCACAAGTGAGTCAATTGCTGATGCAATTTAGACAACAAGCATTAGATGTTTCATTGGTTCTCGATCAGTTGGTTTCAACATTGCATGAATTGGCCATGTTGCAGTATTTGCCTGATCTTGCTCTAAAATATAGTGAAGAAATTAATCAGAAAATCTTACATCTTGCTCGTTTAGTTTCAGCACAAGATTTACAACTTTATTATCAAATCGCATGTAAAGGTCGTGCAGATTTGCAGCTGGCGGTCACACAAGAACAAGGTTTTGAAATGTGTGTTTTGCGGATGCTTGCATTTAGACCATTGAGCATAGGTGAAGTCACCGTCAGTGATCAGTCAACTGTAATCATTGAAACATCATCGCTGCAATTCACCCAAAGTTCAGGTGTTGAACAGCAGCTTGCAGTAGTAGATGCTAAAGTAGTTAATGTTGAACCTGAACCTGAACCTGAACCTGAACCTGAACCGAAAAATTCTGATCTAATGGTGTTTGATGCTGAGGATGGTCAGCTTATCGGATTGGATACATCAGTTGATCAGCAACATTTTCAGTTAGATATTACTAAGTCAGAAGATGTTTTAGTTTTTTCAGTTGAGTCAAATACCCAAGTTCAGTTGAGCGAGCAAATCGTTGAGCGGGCACAGGATGATCATTTCGATTTAGTGGTGGATGATACTCAACCTGTCGATGTGGCTATTCCTGAGGCAGTTATAAAAGAGACTGGCGATGATAGCGAAAAGCCAGATGTATTTATGACGCAACAGGATGAGGTGACACCAACAGATTTGATGCCTCAAGACATTCTCAAACTGCCTATGCAGGTGTTAGAAGGAGAGTGGGATTTAGCAAAATGGGAATATTGGTTTAGAACCAGTCAATTGTCACCAGCAGTACAAGAGCTCGCACAGCATGGCGTGATGCATGGGCAAATTAATGGTGCTTCTATTTTCCATATTCCACAGCAATACGAGGGAATGTTGTCTCAATTGCAACATGGTTTAGAGGAAGCATTGAAAGCACAATGGCCGAAGACCCAGTTCAGTGTAGAGTATGGTGATGTGAGCTCCAATACACCTTTAATTCTGCAAAACTCACGTAAGGAAAAAGCATTTAATCGTGCAGTAGAGTTGTTGCATCAAGAGCCAACGATTAAAAGTTTAGTGGATACATTTGATGCTGAGTTGCAAAATATCCAATTGAAACCTTAGTCTACTTAACCAAGGCAAAGTTTTTTCACTTTGCCTTGGTTGTTATTTTTCTATCAGTAGATATTGATTAAGTACCTCACGCATATTTTGAGGAATTGCTGTACTTTTACGATTTTTTCGATCGACAAATACATGAACAAAATGCCCTTGAGCAGCAGCTTGTATTTGATGCTGTTTAAAAATTGCTAACTCATAACGTAAGGAAGAGTTACCAATTTTTCCAATGGCAACACCAACTTCAATGATTTCTGGAAAAGACAATTCTTGGAGGAAGCTGCATGCTGAGTCAACGACTAATCCAATAATTTCGCTGTTGTGAATGTCAAACCCTGTTTTCTGAATTAGGAGTGAGTTTGCGGCAGTATCAAAGTAACTATAATAGGTCACATTATTCACATGACCATAAATATCGTTATCGGCCCAACGTGTTGGAATGTTAAAAAAGAATTTAAATTGTTCACGTGTTCTTAAAGTTGGTTTACTCATGCATAAATCGCCTGATAAATTTGTAAAGCGTCTTGTTCTGTCATCTCTCTAGGATTATTTTGCAATAATCGAGTTTGTAACATCGCATCTTTTGCAAGTTGTGCTAATTGTGATTCTGCAATATTCAAATCTTTTAGTTTTAGCGTCAAACCACTGTGGTCTAAATGATTTTGCATATGATCAATGAACAAATCGCATAGGCCATCGATACAGCCTGTGCTTCGAGGATCTAATAGTTGCATTAATTCAGCATAATATTGTTTCGCTTTTGGCGCGTTGAATTTTAGAACTTCAACAAGAACCAGTGCATTAGTATGGCCGTGTGAAAGATGAAAATGTCCACCCAATGGATAGGCTAAGGCATGCACTGCACCTACGGGTGCATTAGCAAATGCTTGACCAGCCAGCATTGAACCTACCAGCATATTTTGACGTGCCTCTAGATCTGATCCATTCTTAAGTACTTTGGCTAAATTATTGTTGAGTAACAATAATGCATTTTTAGCTAACATATCTGCATAAAAGTTCTTTTTAAGCTGTGATGTGTAGGCTTCTATCGCATGTACCATTGCATCTATTCCTGTTGCGGCAGTGATATGTGCTGGTAACGCTTGGGTAAATGTTGCATCTAAAATTGCCACATCTGCATAAAGAATAGGAGAGACAACGCCCATTTTGGTCGTTGCTCCCGTAGTGACAATTGAAATAGGGGTAACTTCTGAGCCTGTGCCGGCTGTAGTTGGAACAAGGATTAAAGCCAAACGAGGTGCTTTTGCCTGATTTACGCCATAAATCTCAGTGAGATGTTGCTGCTGCTGCGGGTGTGCAAGTAGTGCAATTAATTTAGCGACATCCATGGAGCTGCCACCTCCAAAACCGATCACAACATCAATCTGCTCCTGTTTGGCGAACTCAACTGCTTCTAATATAAGGTGTTCTGGAGGGTCGGCTTGTATATCTGAATAAATAATATAGTCCAAGCCAATTTGATCTAAAATTTTTAAGATGGGTAGGTGAAGCTGATGCTGAATCATTCCCTGATCAGTAACTAAGAGTGCTTTATGATAATTCTGTGATTGCAGAATACTGCCAAGTTCATTGATAGAGCCCAAGCCTGAAATAATGTTGGAAACGGTCTGAAATTGAAATGAGTTCATACTTGTGTCCTTTCTGCTTGGAAAATCTAATTGTTTTCATTCTGCCACGTGTATTTAGGAATGTCAGTATTTCTCTATACGTATCCGACATAGTCTAAAAACATCGTTAAATTGTTAATAAAACTCTACAAATGCAAAATTTTAATTTGAGATTGCTATAAGTTTCAGAACACAAATAAATTAATATTAGATGCTGTTTTGAGTGTGTAACTCTGAAGAAATTATGCTATCTAAAACGCCCAATTAGTGTGTTAGACGGTTAGATGTGTGTAAAGGATTTTGTTGCAGAAATATACCAAAGCTGAGCTGTGCTTAAACAAACCATACGTGAAAAATCCTTTGCGGATAATATATCGCCCGATAATTTAATATGATATAGCTTGGTTTGCCTTTGAGTGTACTCATTGTTGCGTTCTAGGGTTAAAAACGATATTTTTAATATTTATCAGTATCTTATTGTAATAAGGCCAATTGGTATACGATATGTTGTAGACATAGGCTTATTCATATAAGAATTATATTGTTGAATAAGCCTTTAGAAATAGGTTTGTGTAACAAAGTCTTTGTAAACTATTTACTACTTGTCATTTTAATCAATGTCCGGTCTTTTTTAACGTAATGATGGTATAAGGCGGCACCTGCATGACCTGCAATTAATATCCAAACTAGCCATTTGCCCAAAATTTCCTTGTGAATAAAATCAATAGGTTTTTCAAATGCTTCAAAACTTATTCCTAAGCCATTATGTATCCAGTTTTGGAAGATATAGGTATCTTCAAATTTTGGAATATTAAAAAGGAAGAAGTACTCTGTATCTACGCCTGTACCTAGATATCCAGTAAGCGGTGTAATGATCATAATGGAATACAAGGCAAAGTGACCTGCGTGGGCCGCTAAATGGGATAGTTTACTTGCGGGCTCTAGTTTAGGTTGTTGATTTTTAAGACGCCATATAATCCTGAGTATGATGATCACACCAATACTGATGCCTACCGATAGATGTAACTGTAGTGCAGTAAAGTTTTCAGGTGTCCCTCTTTCTGTAAACCAATGTCTGTAATAAACAGAGCAATATGCTGCTAGAAATAACAGTGCTGTTCCCCAGTGAAACCATTTAGCAATGGTTCCATAGTCTGTGGATGTATTATGTAACGGCATGAGTGATTCTCCTAAGGCTAAATAACTTAAGCTGGCTGAAAAGGAATTATTTATGTTTAGAGTTTTAATAAACTCCAAATCACCAAATAAATGACTGATATAAGTTAATTTTTTAGTGGTTGTTTTGAGGGAATGGAAATATATTCATAGCGCATTCGATATTTCGCATTCATAAATAAATCCTCCTTCTGGTTCTGATAAGAATTAGGTCTAAGAACAAGACTGCTAATGAGATAGATAGGATAGATATATGAGCAACTATTTATATTATTCATATGCTTACATTGGATAATTTTGGTTCGTATGAAACTATACGAAATTAATTATTAAGGTAATATTAAAACATTTATTATTTTTTATTGTATATTTATCTAAAATTGGGTTAGTGGTTAGTGGTTAGTGGTTAGTGGTTAGTGGTTAGTGGTTGAAGTTCAAGCCTCTATATCTGTTTGGAATCAAACCCAAGCGAGCTCATCCGTACTCTACAAGCTGATCAGTTGCAATTAGAATTAGACTATCAAGACAGTTAAGATGTCAGCTTGATATTCAAAAGTTAGTCAAATAAATGTAATTGTTGAGCGCGGCTCCAAGCTATGCACCCGTAGTTTGCACACTTCATTTATTTCCAAAAAGTAAACATCTAAGAAGAATAATCATTACTAATAAACATTATTTCCTTTCAAATCAATGCAAGTTTTGACAAAATACCTGATGTCAGAATGGTCAACTCATGCATAATGACATTTAATAGTTTTGCGTTTATTTTGCAGGAATTTTGCATGTCATATAACTATCTATTCAAAATACAAGTTGTTGGAGTGTTTTTTTAAATGAAAACGCCCTATAAGGTGTTGTGTGTCTGTTTAGGAAATATTTGCCGCTCACCAACAGCAGAAGTTGTTTTTAGACATCATTGTGATGCGCATGGCCTGAATGTAATCGTCGATTCGGCAGGTACCAGCAATTATCACCCGAATAAAGCTCCAGATCGCCGTAGTCAGCAACATGCAAGTCAACGAGGCTATGATCTTTCTGCATTGAGGGCGAGACAAATGATCTTGACAGATTTTATTGAGTTTGACTTGATTCTTGCCATGGATCATGAAAATTACCATGATATTCAATCGCTCATGTCTGAAGCTATCACTGAGTTCGGTGCGCATAAAATTCGTGCCAAAATTGCTTTAATGAGTGAACATGATCCTCGATATTCCCAGCAGGCTGTTCCAGATCCCTACTATGGTGGAGCTGATGGTTTTGAGCGTGTACTTGATCAGTGTGAATCAAGTAGTCAAGCTTGGGTAAATATTCTAAAAGAACAAATGAGCGTTGCGTAATTAAGGTTAAATGTCATATGCAAGTAAAACAACAGGTTCAACTTCAACATTTAAATACCTTAAATCTTGATGTAGTCGCTTCTCACTATGTTCAGCTTAATCAATCCAGTGAAATCGTTGATGCTTTGGCATTTGCTAAACAAGAAAACTTGAATGTTCTCATTTTGTCTGGTGGTAGCAATTTGCTTTTGCCACAACATATTCATGCTTTGGTGATCCATCTCAATATTCAGGGTATCAACGTGCTGAGTGAAGATGATCAAACTATTGCGGTAAAAGTTGGCGCGGGTCAGGTTTGGCATGATTTCGTATTATATTGCACCAAGCAAAACTGGTTTGGTCTACAAAACCTTGCGTTAATTCCAGGTTTGGTAGGTGCTTCACCAGTGCAAAATATAGGTGCTTATGGTGTGGAGGTGGGTGAGTTTATCGAATCCGTGCAAGTCTATGATCGCCAACTGAAGCAATTTGACACCATTGCTGCTCGTGACTGCCATTTTTCTTATCGCCACAGTATTTTTAAAGATCATCCGCAGCGTTATATCATTGTGAGTGTTACCTTTAGATTGTTAAAGCATGAAAATCTAAAGTTGAGTTATGGTGATCTAAAACAGGCAGTAGCTGATGACTTAACTGCTGAAAATTTGCAGAATCAAGTGATTCAGATACGCCAAAGCAAGTTACCAGATCCAAAAGAATATCCAAATGTCGGTAGTTTTTTTAAGAATCCTATCTTAACCGAAATTGAATTTGACAAAATTACTCAACAATTCCCAAACATTCCACATTATCCTCAAGGCAACGGCAGTGTTAAAGTTGCAGCTGGTTGGTTGATTGACCAAGCAGGCTGGAAAGGAAAACAGCTTGGTCCAGTGGGTATGTTCCATAAACAGGCGTTAGTCTTGGTGAATTACTCAAATGCCACCTTAGTTGATGTTCAGCGTACATACAAAGCGGTACAGCATGATGTAAAACTGAAATTTGGTATTCAGCTTGAACCTGAACCTGTGTTGTACAGTGATCAAGGTCTAATTCAATCACATTAGAGTTGAGGAGATATATGAAGAAAGTGCATTGGATGGTCAGTTTAGTGCGAATCATTACGATACTTTTCGTGCTATTGGGCTGCTTTGTGCTTTTTTTATATTCACCTTTTTATTCTCAAGTAATGGTCAAAGGTTTAAATCATTTTGTCTCGTTCAATGTAAATGAAGTCGCTGCTGAAAGCCAAAAATCGGCGGCTTTGAGTGAACATGAGAGCCTAGAACCTGGTTCAAATTTATGGATCGCGCGGCAAGCATATTTTAAGTTGTTGGATAATAAGGATAAACAACGAGATGCTGAGGATCTTAGAGTTCTTCAAGCACGCTATAAGGTGCTACAACAGCTGATTGTTGAAGAACAAGAGAAAGCACCAGAAGATCCAAACAAAAAAACAAGTTTGCCAGAACAAGCTTCCGAGCAAGAACATATGCTTGCAGCAAGTAGCCCAGCGGACTTTTTGCAACATACAACTACCGAGAATCAGGCTTTGATGGATGCATATCTTAATTTTCTCGATACTTATCCTATACCATTACCTATAGATGAAGAATCCGAGTTATTACTGAGTAAGGATTTACTTGAGTCTAAAAAAAATAAACAAGATGATCATGGTGATTTAAAAGATACAAATCAACCTTATGCAATTGTTGTTCTGGGTGGGGGCTTAACACTTGGCGCAAATGGCAAAGATATTGTTGTGAATAATTATACAAGACTTCGTTTAGAACGTACGTTGGAAGTTGAAAAGCAATATAACTTGCCTATTGTTTTGAGTGGTGTGGAAGCGCCTTATATGCAAGCTTGGTTAGAAGAACGTGGCATTAAAGCCAAACTATTAGAAAATAGAAGTATGAACACATGTGAAAACACACGTTTTAGTTCTTTACTGCTGCAAAAGAAAGGTGGTGCTCCTAAGGTTATTTTCATTACAGATGAGTATCATATGCCGCGAACTCGACGTTTATTTGCATTAAATGGAATCGAGACGGTTCCTGTTGTTGCGCCGATGCCAACTAAATTAACAAGTTGGCGTCCAAGTGAAAAGAATTATGACCATAGTCGTCGTGCAAATTATGAGTTACTTGCCACGATCCGCGATGTGTTGTTTGGTTCAAGTGATTGTCGGGAGATACCATAATGTCAAATATTCCTTTTCTAAATCCGACAATTTTAAAGCAACTGGATCTACCTGTACCTAATCGTGAGACAACACCTCAGCTACTTGAAGTATTGGATCTGAATAAAACGATTGAACCACCAAAGGCACTTTTGGCTTATCGTAAATTGTATGGATTGGACTCATTAGAATGTGAGCATTGGCAAGGCTATGTTGAAATGCCTTTGTTTCGCCTACATGTGCAAGTATTTCAGCCTTTAAGAGATCATGTGCAAGGTACAGTGTGTTTATTACATGGTTATTTAGAGCATAGCGGTATTTATCAACCTATTATCAAAGAGATTCTTGATCAAGGTTTTAGTGTGTTGACCTATGATTTGCCAGGACATGGTTTAAGTGATGGCTCTGCTGCCAGCATCCAGAACTTTGATCATTACCAACAAGTACTTCATGCAGTTTATGATGCGGTACGTGATGCAAAACAATTACCTAGACCTTGGTTAGGCATTGGACAAAGTACGGGTGGTGCGATCTGGATGCATCATTTATTGGAATTTGCTGAACGTCGAGAAGATCCAATCGTAGATCGGGTATTGTTATTGTCACCTTTGATCCGACCTGCAAAAACTGCATGGTGGCACAATTCAGTTGGATTAGGCATCATTCGTCGTATTAAAAGTCAAGTACCACGACATTTCCGCCGTAATAATCACAATCCCGAGTTTTTGCGTTTTATTCGACTGAAAGATCCATTACAACCTCGTATGATGGGTATGGATTGGATTCTGGCGATGTCAAAGTGGATGCTAGAAATGGAGCAACGTCCGGCTTGTCGTATCCCAGTATGGTTAGCCCAAGGTGCACTTGATCAGACCGTGGATTGGCGATACAACATTGAATATATTCGCCGTAAATTTAGGTTACAGACATTATTAATGTTAGAGGAAGGCTCGCATCAATTAATTAATGAGCGTGCTGATATTCGTGCGGCATTAACAGGATTAATTCCAGCATTCCTACATGCAAAACCAAATCACCACTATTATTAGTGGTGATTTCTATCAAACAATTTAAGAATTAAAAGCTTTTGGCATCGGCCATTTTCCACATGCGATAATAAAAATTCTCATCATCATGTAGCTCATCTTGTAACAGTTCTTTCTCTTTGAGGAAGAAATGGATCTGTGCGTAGTTTTTGATTTCACGATCATTCATACGTTGAGCTAAATGATGTGCTTTGATGTCGGAAGGGTGTTGTAAGCCTGCTGCGGCAATCATTTCAGAAAGGGCGTGCAATGTATTTTTATGGAAACTAAATACGCGCTCTGCTTTGCTTGGTACATGAATTGCCTTTTGACGGTCAGGATCTTGTGTGGCAACTCCAACAGGACATTGGTTGGTGTGACAGCTTTGAGCTTGAATACATCCTACAGCAAACATAAAACCGCGTGCAGAATTCACCCAATCGGCCCCGAGTGCAAAAGTGCTGGCAATATCAAAAGCACTAATAATTTTTCCACTCGCGCCAATTTTGACTTGGCTACGCAGACCAGCACCTACAAGTGTGTTGTGTACGAAACGTAAGCCTTCTCGTAGAGGTGTACCTATATAATCACTAAATTCTATCGGGGCTGCACCAGTACCACCTTCGGAGCCATCCACTACCACAAAATCAGGAACAATCTTGGTTTCTAGCATTGCTTTTACGATACTCATGAATTGCCAAGGTTGGCCAATACATAATTTAAATCCAACTGGCTTTCCACCAGAAAGTTCTCGAAGTTGCTGAATAAAATGCATCATTTCAATGGGTGTATTAAAACTTGGATGCTTAGAGGGGGAAACACAATCATGTTCTCTCGAAATGCCACGAATGCGTGCAATTTCTTCGGTGATTTTATGTTTTGGCAGTATACCGCCGTGACCAGGTTTCGCGCCTTGAGAAAGTTTAACTTCGATCATTTTGATTTGTGGGTTTTTAGCCTGTTGAGCAAATTTTTCTGGATCAAATAAACCGTCAGGTGTGCGGCAGCCAAAATAGCCACTGGCGATTTGCCATACAATATCACCACCATTTTCTAGATGATAAGGACTCAAACTTCCTTCGCCTGTATCATGATAAAAATTGCCTAATCGAGCGCCTTGGTTTAACGCACGAATTGCATTTGCACTCAAGCTACCAAAACTCATTGCGGAGATATTCATGATAGAAGCACTATATGGCTGGCTACATTGTGCGTTTCCAATATGTACACGGAAAGTTTTGGGATCAGCAGGTGGACATGGTGTAATTGAATGAACGATAAAGCGATAGTTGGGTTCATAAACATCAATGATGGAACCGAAGGGTTTATCTGCGTTTTCATTTTTAGCCCGTTGATATACGAGGCTTCGTTGCATACGTGAAAATGGCAGCGCATCTTGATCGCCTTCAATAAAATATTGTCGGATTTCAGGGCGAACATCCTCAAATATAAAACGGAAGTGTCCAAGGATTGGATAGTTTCTTAAAATGGCATGTTTCTTTTGTAATAAGTCGTGCAGACCAATTAAGCTGAGAATGCCTGTTACTAACCATAAGCCGTTAAGTAGAGTATCCGATATAAAATAATAAATGGTATGCGGGGTGTGGGTAATCTTAAACCATGTAATCGTTAAAGCAGTAAAAATACATAAGAACCAAATCGAATGTCTTGAAAAAAAAGTATTAAGTAGTTTGTGTCGTATAGCTTGTGCTGGACTAGCCATGTGTTTCAATTTCCAGATATTTCACTAGTTGTAACCTTGCCAATACTGACAGAGAAGTACAAGTGAGGAATTGTTAGTAGAGATAATGATTCTAAATAACGATCTACTTCAATATACTATGTATATAATAATTAATATCTATAATTGAATTTTATATTATGTGGTCTTAATTTATTTAATTATAAATTAATATGATACAGATAAATAACAAAAAAGAGATTTAATGCCAATCCTGAATTTAAAACTAAACTTAAAATGTGGGGGATTTATTAAATGGTCTAAATATAAGTTCCATTTTATGAATTGAATAAGATAATTATTTAACTATAAGGAGGTACAAATTGAAACTGGTTTATGTTTCTGTGTTATTTGGCGGTGTTTTATCAGGTTGTGTGAGTGTGAGTAAGTTTGATGATCATTCTGCACACCAAATAAAAGCATGTAAAAGCACAAATGATCAAGAAATTAGCGCATTATTTGAAAAATGGAATCAAGATTTACAAAGCGGAAAACCTGAAAGCATTGTAAAGCTTTATGCCCAAGACTCGGTTTTACTTCCAACTTTATCTAATAAATTGAGATTTACCCCTGCTGAAAAGGAAGATTATTTTAAGCATTTTATGGAAAATGCACCTTCGGGAAAGATTGAAACACGATTTATCGATATTGGCTGTAATACTGCATTGGATACAGGGGTCTATACGTTTTCTTTTGCAAAAACAGGAGAGTTTGTAAAAGCCCGTTATAGTTATACCTATCAATGGAATGGTAACCAGTGGTTAATTACGAGTCATCATTCTTCGTTAATGCCAGAGATTTAATAAAATAATATTGTATTAAAAGATGTTTATATAAATTAGAGATAGAATGATATTTATCTCTAATTTTAAATATTAATTTTAGAGTGTGGAGATATAAGGAAGATGCTTGATGTTAAAATGCATCTCAAATTTTTAATACATATTCGCTACTTGATTCTATGTTTCTTGCTGCATGCTCATGATTTTCCTTAGATCCATTTGTTTTATTTGAAAATATTTTAGCTAAATTGATTTATTGATTGCTCGGTTAAGTTACAATTTATGACTCAGCTTAGCAAAATGATTTGATAAGTCAGTGTATTGAAAATGTGAAGGTCTATAACTTGTCCCAACTTCTTACAATCCAAACACGATTAGGTGGTTTTTACCTATTTTACTACGCGATCGTGGGGACGTTTATGCCTTATTGGAATTTATATCTTCAAGATCAGGGCTTTGATTACCAAGAAATAGGAATTTTGTCTTCTATTGCGATTATCACTCGATTTTTTGCACCATTGATTTGGGGCTGGATTGCTGATAAATCGGGTAGACGTATGCTTCTCGTTCGAATTGCAACGTGGATGGAGGCCTGTATTTGGTTTTTAATTTTTATTATTCCAAATAATTTTCAGTCTGTTGCGTTGTTGATGCTGATTTTTAGTTTTTTTCAGAATGCAATTTTAGCCCAATTTGAAGGGGTAACATTATTTTGGTTGGGAGAGAAACGAGCAGAGCTTTATGGGCGAGTGCGAAAATGGGGTTCTGTAGGCTTTATTGTTGGTGTATTTGCTATTGGGGCAATACTTGAAATTATTCCAATATCAATGTTGCCGATCTTACTTCTAGCAATTTCATTTCTTGCTTTCTTATGGTCATTTACAATCCATGAGCCTAAGCATGCACCGAGTTCACAGAAAAAATTAGAACCATTGTGGCCAGTATTAAAGCGGCCAATGATTGCAGCATTTTTTACCATTGAATTTATTTTGTTGTTTTCTCAGGCACCATTTTATAGCTTTTATAGTAATTATTTACATGAGGTCGGATATAGCACTACACAGATTGGAAGTCTGTGGGCGACAGGAGTTATCGCTGAAATCATCATGTTTGCTGTAGCTCATAAACTTTTCTTTAGTCGGTTTTCATGGCGAATATTGGTTGCTGTTTGTCTAATTATGACAAGTGTACGTTGGTTTTTGGTTGGAATCTTTGAAACGAACTATATGGGGCAATTATTGGCGCAATGTTTACATGCATTTAGCTTTGGTTTGTTTCATTTAATTGCGATGAAAGTAATTTTCCAAAATTTTTCAGCAGGCCAACAGGGGCGCGGGCAAGCTTTGTATAGCACGATGTGGGGTTTGGGAGTGGCATCTGGAAGTTTGTTGGCTGGACATTACTGGACGCTTTTATCGGGTGCAACCATTTTCTTGTGTGCAGGTATTATTGTGCTGTTCGGTTTGATCTTGATTTATTGGTTGCCGAATCAGCTTGAGACGGCAACCCCAAAATAATATTAAAGCGATATTTTCTTGTATTGAGGCATCCATGGTTGAGCTTGTTCTAATTGCGCTGCAAGTTGTAACAAGCGATCTTCCCGCCCAAACGGAGCGATAAACTGACTACCAAGTGGTAAACCATGCTTATTCCAATATAAGGGCACTGACATGGCAGGTAAACCTGTAACATTTGCCAGTTGTGTGAATGGCACCCAGCTTAAATTGTCTTGTACCATTTTTTCAACCAGTTTCCCTTGTGCAAGATAATGTGCTTTTCCGAGTTTTAGTAAACCTTTTAGAATGGGTTTCTGCCACGCAGGCGTAGCAATCTCACCATTTTTTGGTGCAACTGAAGCCGTAGTCGGAGTCAAATAAAGGTCATATTTTTCAAAGAAAATGTTCATTTGAGTGCTATAAAGTCCCCAGTTATTGAGGTTGTGAATATATTCAGTTGCTGTTGTTTTAGCACCAAATGCAGCCAAAGCAATGGAGTCAAGCTCAAAGTCCTGATCTGTAGAGCCGGTCATTTGTTTGATTTGTGCTTGCATATAGGAGAATTGGCTAAACCATGTCGTAATAAAGTCTTTTGCTAAAGCAAGTCCATCGATTTTGGGGCGATCTTCCACCACAATATGTCCAAGTGACTCTAAAAGTTTGGCGGTCTGTTGAATGGCTTGAATAGCATCTTTAGATACTTTAGTGCCAATAGGTGATTGGGTGTTAAATGCGATTTTAAGTTTTTTAGGGGATTGCTGGATGATATCCAGATATTTTTGATCGGGCGCCTGAATGGTAAAAAGTGAGCTTTGTTCAGGACCTTGCACTGCATCGAGCATAGCAGCACTGTCACGAACTGTTTTGCTTAAAACATGTTGCATCGCTGCACCATGCATGGCTTCACTATATTGTGGTCCCCATGGTGTACGACCTCGACTTGGTTTAAGCCCAAACAATCCACAATAAGATGCGGGAATGCGGATTGAGCCTCCACCATCTCCAGCACCTGCGATCGGTACAATACCACCTGCCACTGCTGAAGCAGATCCACCCGATGAACCACCACTATTATGTTTTAAATTCCATGGATTATGGCATGCCCCCCAAGCATCGGGTTCCGTAATTCCTTTGATTCCGAACTCTGGTGTATTGGTTCGACCAAAACTAATGATTCCTGCTTTTTCCCAACGGTTTACAATTTCTGCATTAAAATCCGGGGTGTAATTGATTCTTTTTAATGAATGGCTGCCATAAGAAGTGGGTACACCTTGATATTCTTGAAATAAATCTTTTACTAAAAAGGGAACGCCTGTAAATGGTCCCGATAGATTTTGTTTAGTGCGTTGCTTGGCTTGTTCATGCATCGGGATGATAATTGCATTGAGTTTGGGATTAACTTGAGCACTTCGTTCTAGGGCAAGTTCTAATAACTCTACTGCTTGAATTTCTTTATTTTTTACAAGCTGAGCTAAACCAAGACCATCATATTGGACGTATTCAGAAAATTTCATGGCTTTGATCCCTAAAGCTAAATTTTTACAGTAATATTTTGTTCAAATTGAACTTAGCATACCTTAAAAAAGTAAAATCAATAAATAGATTGCACCAGAAAAATATTGTGTTGATATGGTTATGAAGCAGTGTTTTTATTGAAAAATATGCTAAGTTAAAGCCAAGGAATGTTTAGATGATAACTTAAATTAAATCTATGAAAAATATTTATATTATTGGATTCTTGTGTGCTTGCTCAACATGGATATTAGCTGAAACGACAGCAAATACGAGTGTTGTGAACACCCCTCAAATGGCAACAGCGAATAGCATTCGTGTCACAAATCGTCCTGAAATTATGGGGCTTTGGGGAATGGAAATACCAAATAATAAAAAATGTGTTGAGTACTACAATTTTCGTGGTGCAAATGAAGTTGTAATTAGAAGTGGTAAAGAGTGGTCTTATGGAATGTATGACTATCAGCCTTCTGACAATCAATTAGAGCGTTTACCCGCACTTATTTTACAAATCAAATATGATAATAATGAAGTTGATTGTTCAGGCCAGCAAGTTGATCAAACAGGTGAGGTTTCTCAATATTTTGTCAAATGGGCTAATCCTCATACGATAGATTTTTGTGCCAATGAAAAAGGCGACAAGTGCTTTGCAACTTTACGCCGTGTTTTGCCATAAAATATTGATATAAAAAACCTCTTATTCGTAAATAAGAGGTTTTTTTTAAGCAGTTTCAGCTTTTGGTTCAAGCTGTTTTAGCAAATGCTTTTCAAGGTAATGAATATCCATTGCTTGTTCGCAGAAGTTTTTGTCCTTCAAGATCAAATCTTTATGTAATGGGATATTGGTTTTAATACCTGTCAAAATCATTTCATCAAGTGCTTGGCGCATACGTGCAAGTGATGTTTCGCGATCTTTACCATGAGCAATTAATTTTGCAATCATTGAATCATAGTATGGGGGAATGCTGTAGCCTTGATAAATATGAGAATCTAAGCGAATACCTGCACCACCTGGTGCGTAGAAACTATTGATTTGACCTGGTGATGGTAGGAAGGTCGTTGGATCTTCGGCATTGATACGGCATTCGATCGCATGACCTTTCACTTCGATCTCATGTTGTTCAAGGTTTAGACCTAAACCACCAGCAATACGAAGTTGTTGTTCGATGATATCGACTCCAGTCACCATCTCGGTCACAGGATGTTCAACTTGAACACGTGTGTTCATCTCGATAAAGAAGAACTCACCATCTTCAAATAAGAACTCGAATGTACCTGCACCACGATATTGCATGAGCTTACATGCATTGACGCAAGCTTCGAGAATATCAGCACGTGCTTGTTCTGGAAGATTTGGCGCAGGTGCTTCTTCTAATACTTTTTGATGACGACGTTGGAGCGAACAATCACGATCATATAAATGAATTGCATGACCATTTCCATCACCAAGTACTTGAACTTCTACATGGCGAGGTTTTTGTAAAAAGCGTTCCATGTAAACGGTGTCATCACCGAACCACATTTCAGCATCACGTTGGGCAGCTTGAACAGACTCAAGTAATGTATCAACACGCTCAACGATACGCATACCACGACCACCACCACCAGCAGCAGCTTTAACAATCAGCGGGAAACCAATTTCTTTGGCTTCTGCAAGCGCATTGTGGATAGTTACTGCATGGTCACAGCCTGGAACAGTAGGTACGCCTGCCTTTTTCATCGCAATAATCGCCGATACCTTGTTGCCCATGAGGCGGATATGCTCAGGGCGAGGACCGATGAAAATAAAACCAGAATTTTCTACAATTTCAGCAAACTCAGCGTTTTCTGAGAGAAAGCCATAACCAGGATGAATTGCATCAGCACCTGTGATTTCTGCGGCAGTAATAATGGCAGGAATATTTAAATAGCTTTCACTTGTCGTGCCCGGTCCAATACAAACCGCTTCATCTACGAAGCGTAAGTGCATTAAATCTTTATCTGCATCGGAATATATACCAACAGTTTTAATGCCAAGCGTTTTGCAAGCCCGAGTAATTCGTAATGCGATTTCACCACGGTTTGCAATGAGTACTTTTTGCAACATAGAAATCCCCAGACTGATTAAGCGCGGTAGCGGAATAATGGCTGACCAAATTGGATTACATCACCATTTTTCACTAGGATCTCTTCGATAACGCCGCTTTGAGTTGCCTCGATTGGGTTCATGATTTTCATTGCTTCGATGATCCCAAGTGTTTCACCAGCAGAAACCGTCTGACCTACTTTTACAAAAGGTGCCTCACCAGGACTAGGCGCTGCATAGAACACACCTACCATTGGAGATGGTTCAACTGCACCACGCGGTGTTTTTGCAACTGGCGCAGCTGCTGCAGTAGCCGCAGGGGCAGCAACAGGCGCTGCTGCATAAACTGGTGTTGGGCGAGTCAATGAGATGGATTGATCACCTTCCTTAACTTCAATCGCTTGTAAGTCAGATTCAATCATCAAGTCGATGAGCTTCTTGATTTTACGGATATCCATGAGTGAGCATTCCTGAAGGTTTAAATTAATTAGAAGATTGAATTTTTTCGATAGCGTAGTTGAGTGCAAAGGAATAACCTTGTGCACCTAAGCCACAAATCACGCCGATGGCTTTGTCTGATAAATATGAGTGGTGACGAAATGATTCACGCGCATGAACATTTGACAGATGAACCTCAATAAATGGGATCGCAACACCGAGAAGGGCGTCACGTATAGCAACAGAAGTATGGGTGAGTGCAGCAGGGTTAATGATAATGAATTTAACGCCTTCATTTTGCGCCTGATGGATACGATCGACGATCGCACCTTCCCAGTTACTTTGAAATGTATCTAATATCAGTGATGCATGTTTAGCTTGAGCAGTGAGCTGTTGGTTAATATCATCGAGAGTGAGATAACCATAAACTTCTGGTTCGCGCTTTCCTAGTAAGTTTAAATTCGGTCCGTGAATTACCAAAATGGTTGAGCTCATTCAGCCTGCTCCAATTTTAAAACTGCAAATGTTTTTTGCAAGATGTCTGCAAAGTTTGCTTATTATGGCACAAAATTCTGCAATTTTTTATAATTTCATTTAATCGATGAAGAAATTTGCATACCAAGCATGCTGCATATAATGAAAACTTTGCAAGGAAATGGCAATGTTAAAATATGACAAATTTTTCGATATTTTTAAAGTTTAATTATTTTAAACTGAATCGGCTGAAATGGTTCATGGCATTTGTGTAACTCAGCAGTCATTACTGTAAAGCGTTGATTTCGATCATGGGTTTTTCATGATCTATAAATAGTGGATAAGTGTTATAAATATTCAGATTTATTTTTTTTGAAAGATACTAATCTATTGTTTTTATTTTGATTTCTATCTTTATATTTGTTTTTTAATTTCGTGTTGATGACATGAGGAAATGCATTGCAATAAAGTTTTGATTTCAAAGTTAGTTTGATTCTTGGCATATTTTTAATGTTATAAGAAATTGTTTATTCTCTAAGCGGTTTGAGAAAATATGGAATTGGCAAAAGTGATGTGTTTTTATATTTTTGATGGCAGTTAATGACATAAAAATGTCCGAAAAAGATATGCTAGGTTTCGCTAAGATCATCTGACTTAAAAGGCTATATTGATTGGCTTAGCCTTTTTTGGGTCTTTCAAAGCTGTCTTTACTATAAAGACAGCTTTTTTTTGGGCTAAATGTTGCTGTTGAAGCTGATTGCATTTTGATAAGTCTCTAACAAAAGACAGTCTTGTGCTAGATCCAGTTCGGGTCTTTGAGTAGGTTGTGGTGTTTGCCATTTTTGCATCTGTTGAAATAGCCATTCAAAATCTTTAGTTTTCGGTTTTGCATCGATCTGTATAAAGTTTCGAATGATATTTTGGATTTTAAAATATTTTTCAACATGAACCTCAGGTGAGCAATTGAACTGAATGATGTCAAACTCGACTAGCAATCGCCAAACAGGAGAGAAGTCTTTTATTTCCTTCAATTCTTTTTGTGCTCTCAACACTGCACTAGTGAGTGCAATCAAAGTGTTTGGATGTTGTTGAGCCCATTCTTGGGTTACTGCTAGTACTTTATCAGCTACATTTGGGATAATTTCCTGACTCGAACAAACAATATGGCTCAAGCCAAAGACTTCAGCTTGAGTATTCCAAGGTTCACCGACACAAAAACCATCAATCAGGTGGGTGTTGAGTGCTTCGACCATATAAGGTGGCGCTAAGGTTTTGACATCCATCGAATGTGCGAGATCTGCATCGGCGAGTGCTAACCATTCTCTTAAGCAATAATGATGAATGGAGTGCTGAAATACATGTGCTAATGAAAGCGTTTGATGGCCTTTAATTTTTTGCACCAGCTTATGTGCTGAAACTTCAACTGGGTCGTGTTGGTGAATATCTAATTCATAGCAAAGTTTTTGACTCAGGCTAATAAATGCACGGTTTTCGCTCAAAACTAACGGGGTTTGCAATGGTATGCCGATTTGATCTGCACCAACCGCGGCAGCTGGAAGCATTGCAGATAGGCAATGTGCGGCATCGAGCAGCCCAAAAGCAAGGCGATCACGCAGACTTGCCCAAGAAGCTTCTTTAACCAAACTGATATTTAATCCGACATCTTCAAAATAGCCACGTTGTTTGGCCCATAATAAGGCAACACAGTCCAGTAATGGTATGTAGCCAAGCTGCAAGTCTACTTTTTCTAATTCTACTAAATGGCTCATCTATTCATCCTTTAGTTGATTATTTAAAAGTTGTTGCGCATCGAGTAGGCGACGAGCCATCTCACCAATGGTCATGCGATGGCTCATGGCATTTTTTCTGAGCAGCTGAAAGGCAGTGTCTTCACTCAAATCATGTAATTGCATCAATAAAACTTTGGCTTTCTCGATATCTTTGCGATCTGCAAGTTTGGTTTTTGCATCTCTAAGATCGCCTTCAAGTTTTTTATGCTTTTTATATTGTTCAATTGAAATATCTAAGATGGTATGTAGGCGAGACGGTTCTATACCATCAACAATATAAGCAGTTATGCCTGCATCAATCGCTTGTTTAATGGTGTTTTTATCGGTGTTTTTGGTAAACAACACAGTTGGTAGATCAAAGTTACTGACACAGCTTTCGATTACATCACGATGTGGATGATCCATATCGAGTAAGATTACATCTGCTTGCAGATGTTCAAGTTTGAATATATTTAAGTGATCAAGGGTAAAGCAAGCAACCACATCAAAATCATGTTCTATTAAACAGGTTTTAATGTATTCCGCCCGAGCCTGATCATCGTCTATGAGTACGATCTTGAGTTTCGGCATAAGTATAAAAGTCAAACAGTCGGTTTATGCACGTTATGAAGTCAGTGCTGTGGGTTTTATTATTTAAGCAAAATTAATGCCATGAGAAAATTTAATATAGTGCAAAAGTTCCAAAGTCGATCTATTGATGCGCTGTATTGTATCGCTGCTTAAGTATTTAACGAAATAATTATTTGGTTTTATCTGTCTAATTAATTGTGGTGCGCATTTTTGGTGCGCAAAAAGTCATGTTATGAAGCACGTGGAAATGTGCTTTAAAACAGGTCATCTGTATATTTATGTTAAAAAGCACAATTTAGTGCGTGTATAGAAAGCTTAATTTATTGGATAAAATGTATATAAAACAATAATTAATAAGTTATTATCTGCATGGTTTTTTAAATATGGCATGGCATTTGCTTAATATTTATTGAGTCAAAGACGACTTTTCAAAAATGTAAGACGGCCAACGATGTCCGATCTGATCGGTTTGTTTACACAATGGTTTGTGTCAACAAAGCAGTATACGTTCAGTATAGGAGATGGCAATGTCTTTAGATCTATCGGCTAAAAAAGCCACATCAATTAAGTTATTTAACTTTTCTGCTCCAGCGATGCGGGCATTCCATATGAGTTGGCTTGCTTTCTTCGTATGTTTCTTTGCTTGGTTCGCATGCGCACCATTGATGCCAGTGATTGCTGGTGAATTCAATTTAACTATAGATCAAATTGCCAATATTAATATTGCAGCTGTGGCGATCACGATTGTCGTACGACTTATTGTTGGCCCACTGTGTGATAAATATGGCCCGCGTATTACTTATACCGCGTTACTGTTGATCGGAAGTATTCCTGTATTTGGGGTTGCAGCAGCTAATAGTTATGAATCATTCCTATTCTTTCGATTGTTGATTGGTGCAATTGGTGCGAGTTTTGTCATTACGCAATATCACACCAGCATTATGTTTGCTCCAAATGTTGTCGGAACCGCAAATGCGACAACCGCAGGTTGGGGAAATGCAGGTGGTGGTGCGACGCAAGTCTTGATGCCATTGATGCTTGCAGCATTGGTGATGTTTGGTGCTGAGCAGGCAATGGGCTGGAGAGTCGCACTGCTTGTTCCTGGTTTGTTGATGGTCGTTGTTGGGATCTTGTATTGGAAATTTACACAAGATTCTCCACAAGGAAATTTTAAAGAGCTTCGTGAGCACGGTGTCTCGGTTGGTAGCGATAAAAAAGGTGGAATGGCGATTTTGATGCAGGCAGCACGTAATTATCGTGTGTGGATATTGTTTGTTTCTTATGCTGCTTGTTTTGGTATTGAGATTTTTATTCACAACATTATCGCGATGTATTACGTCACGCATTTTGAATTTGGTTTAAAAGAAGCTGGTTTGGCGGCAGGGATCTTTGGTTTGCTTGCACTATTTGCCCGTGCTTTAGGCGGTATGGTTTCAGACAAAGTTGCATTAAAACGTGGTTTGGATGGGCGTACAAAGATTCTATTTTTACTGATTTTAGGTGAGGGTTTATTCCTGATTCTTTTTTCTCAAATGAACAGTGTGACACTGGCAATTTTGAGTATGACGATTTTCGCCTTATTTACCCACATGGCGTGTGGAGCGACTTATGCATTGGTTCCATTTATTGACCGTGAGGCACTAGGTGGTGTTGCAGGCATTATTGGTGCTGGTGGCAATGTTGGTGCAGTTGCAGCAGGGTTCTTATTGAAAGGTATGTTGGATATCCAGACTTGTTTAATGGTCTTAGGTGGCTTGGTTGTTATTGCTGCGGGTTCTGTAATGTTTATTCGCTTCTCAGTAGAGCATAAAGAAAAAGAGCAGCTTCTATTTGAACAAGCACTTATAGAACGCCACGCAGAACAAAACAGCGCAGCTTAATTGCAAGCAGATTTTAGGAGAAACACAATGAAATTAGTGATGATTGGTCACGGTATGGTGGGGCATAAATTCATCGAAGCCATCTTAGAGAAAGCAGATGATGAATTAGAAATTACAATTCTTGCTGAAGAACCTCGCATTGCATATGACCGTGTACATTTGACAGAATATTTTTCTGGTAAATCGGCAAAAGACTTGTCACTTGCACGTTTCGATTTCGCCGATGCACATGGAATTGATCTTCGTTTAAATACCAAAGCGACTGCCATTGATACAACTGAACAAACCATCACAACCAATCATGGTGATGTGATTCATTATGATAAATTGGTGTTGGCAACTGGTTCATACGCATTTGTTCCACCAATTTCGGGTAACGATCGTGAAAATTGCTTTGTATATCGTACGATTGAAGATTTAGATGCAATCCGTGCAGCAAGTCTAAATGCGAAAACAGGTGTGGTTATTGGTGGTGGTTTGCTTGGGTTGGAAGCGGCTAAGGCTTTACGTGATTTAAATCTAGAAACCCATGTGGTTGAGTTTGCTCCACGGTTAATGGCGGTACAGATCGATGATTTAGGCGGAAAAGTATTACGCCGTAAAATCGAAAACTTAGGTGTAAAAGTTCATACTCAAAAAGCGACACAATGTATCGAAGCAGGGAATGACGCTACACACGTAATGAAGTTTGCCGATGGTAGCGAACTTGAAACAGACATTATTTTATTCTCTGCGGGGATTCGTCCGCGTGATGAATTAGCACGTTCAAGTGGTTTAGTGCTTGGTGAGCGTGGTGGTATCAAGATCAATGATTACTGCCAAACCTCTGATGAAAACATTTACGCAATTGGCGAATGTGCACTTTGGGACAATAAAATTTATGGTCTCGTTGCGCCGGGCTATGACATGGCGCGTATTGCAGCCAAGCATATCTTAGCTGAAGAAACACATTGTTTCGCTGGTGCTGATATGAGCACTAAGTTGAAATTGATGGGTGTAGATGTGGCATCGGTTGGTGATGCTCATGGCATGACACCGAATTCGCTTAGCTATTTCTATGCTGATGAAGATGCATTGGTTTATAAGAAAATCGTTGTCGATGCAGACAAAACCAAATTACTGGGTGCAGTACTGGTTGGTGATGCAAAAGAATATAACGATCTTCTACAAATGATGTTGAATGGTATCGCATTGCCAGAAACACCTGAAAGTCTGATCATGCCTGGATTTACTGATTCGGGTGCGAAGGCGGGTGGCAGTGGTGTTGATTTACTTCCAGACAGCGCAACGATTTGTTCATGTAACAACGTATCGAAAGCAGATATTTGCCAAGCCATTTGTGATGGTTCTACCTCTTTAGGTGCTTTAAAGAAATGTACTAAAGCAGCAACAGCATGTGGTGGTTGTGCGCCATTAGTTACTCAAGTTTTAAAGTCTGAGTTACAACGTCAAGGTGTAACGGTTAATAACCATGTTTGTGAGCACTTCCCGTACTCACGTCAAGAGATCTATCACTTGGTGCGTGTCAATGAAATCAAAACATTTGATGATTTGATTCAACAACATGGTCATGGTTTAGGTTGTGATATCTGTAAACCAATGACAGCAAACATTTTGGCATCGTGCTGGAATGACTTTGTATTGGAGCCAACGCACGCAGGTCTACAAGACAGTAATGACTACTACTTAGGAAATATCCAAAAGGATGGTTCATACTCAGTTGTACCGCGTATGGCAGGTGGTGAAGTTACTCCAGATGGTTTGATTGCTGTCGGTCAAATTGCTAAAAAATATAACCTGTATACCAAAATTACAGGTGGTCAACGTGTTGACTTATTTGGTGCTCAACTGCACGAGTTACCATTGATTTGGGAAGAGTTGAATGCAGCAGGCTTCGAGTCAGGTCATGCTTACGGTAAATCATTACGTACAGTGAAATCATGTGTAGGTAGCACTTGGTGCCGTTATGGCGTAGATGATTCTGTTGGTTTAGCGATTGAATTAGAAAACCGCTACAAAGGCTTACGCTCACCGCACAAACTAAAAATGGCTGTGTCAGGTTGTACGCGTGAGTGTGCTGAAGCACAAGGTAAAGATGTCGGTGTCATTGCGACAGAAAAAGGCTGGAACTTGTATGTGTGTGGTAATGGTGGAATGAAACCACGTCATGCAGAGCTTTTAGCGTCTGATCTAGATACTGAAACTTTGATTCGTTATATCGACCGCTTCTTTATGTTCTATATCCAAACCGCCGATCGTTTACAACGTACGAGTGTATGGCGTGACAACATGGAAGGTGGTTTAGATTATCTCAAAGCTGTGATTGTTGATGATTCGCTTGGTCTTGCAGAAGAACTTGAAAATCGCATGGCACATGTCATTGGAACGTATCAAGACGAATGGCGTACTGCGGTAGAGAATCCTGAGATTCGTAAACGCTTCCAAACTTACATTAATGCAAGCGCTGAAGAGCAAGCTGATCCATATATTCAATTTACCGAAGTGCGTGATCAGATCCGTCCATTAAATGAAGCTGAACGTTCAGTTGATCGTATCCCGATGGTAGAAGCATAAGGAGAATCAAAATGACAAATCTAAAAGACATGAATATGCTTCCAGAAAATCAATGGATTGATGTGTGTCATCTTGATGACATCACGCCAAATACAGGTGTAGGTGCGCTTATTGCGGGTCAATCCGTTGCTTTATTCCGTGTAGGGAACGAAAAACGTATTTATGCATTAAGTAATAAAGATCCGTTTAGCCAAGCAAATGTAATGGCGCGCGGTATTATTGGTGATTTACAAGGTGAGCGTGTTATTGCCTCACCGATTTACAAACAACACTTCAGTCTAGCAACAGGTCGATGCCTAGAAGATAAAGATCAAAAGCTTTCTGTTTTTCCAACCAAAATTGAAAATGGTCGAGTTTGGGTAGGTACTGTTCCACAAAAAACTTATATTACCAATAATGGTGTTTCTCAAGAAAAATTGAAGCTCGTTCTGATCGGTAATGGTTTGGCAGGAATGCGCTGTCTAGAGGATTTACTCGACATGGCACCTGATCGTTATGATGTAACGGTGATTGGTGAAGAGCCTTGGGGTAACTATAACCGTATCATGCTTTCACCCGTACTTTCTGGTGAGAAAACCATTGATGACATCATGTTGCACCCACATGCATGGTATAGCGATAAGGGCATCAAGTTTATAGCGGATGATCCTGCTATAAAAATCGATCGTACTCGTAAAGTAGTGCATACACAAAAAGGCGAAAGTGTCGATTACGATCGTTTGATCATTGCAACAGGTTCATCGCCATTTATCCCACCTGTGCAAGGCGTGGATTTGAAAGGTGTGATCAGCTTCCGTGATATTTTCGATGTCAACACTATGATTCAATACGCTGAAAGTAAGAAAAATGCTGTAGTGATTGGTGGTGGTTTGCTTGGCTTAGAAGCTGCATATGGTCTTGTACAACGCGGTATGAATGTTACGGTTCTTCATCTGATGGATCGTATCATGGAGCGTCAGCTTGATGGTCGTGCGAGTCGCATGTTGCGTCAAAGCATCGAAGAAAAAGGTATTAATATTATCACTGAGGCAAATACTGAAGCCTTAATTGGTCAAGATGGTCATGTGAGCCAAGTTCGCCTGAAAGATGGCACGGTGTTGGATGCTGATCTTGTCGTATTTGCAGTCGGTATTCGTCCGAATATTGCCTTGGCTCAAAGTGCTGGTTTACGTTGTAATCGTGGTATTTTGGTCAATGATACCATGCAAACATTTGACCCAAGTATCTATGCGGTGGGCGAGTGTATTGAGCATCGTAATCAGACTTTTGGTCTGGTCGAACCACTGTGGGGGCAAGCATTTATCTGTGCGACGCATTTGGCAGAACACGGTAGTTTAACTTTCAAATCACCAACTGTTCCGACTCAGCTGAAAGTTAGTGGCGTCGATGTATTCTCGGCTGGAAATTTTGAACCGAAAGAAGATTATGAAGACATTATTTTGAATGATGAAAAACGACAAATTTACAAGCGTATCATTATTCAGAAAGATAAAGTCATCGGTGCGGTACTGTTCGGTGATACTGAAGATGGCATGTGGTATGCGGAATTGATTGCAGATCAAACACCAATTTCAACATTTAGAAATAAATTGTTATTTGGTAAGGATTTTGCAATGAAGAAAGCAGGTTAATCATCTTTGGGGTTTAGGTTCCTCGGTGCCTAAACCCAAACAGAACGTGAAATTCAGGCATAGATGAAATAGGTGAAGGGGCAGTCATGAACAGTATTCAAAATTTAGAACACAGTCGCTCCGATCAAGCAGAAACAATCATTACAAAAACAACGTGTCCCTATTGTGGGGTTGGATGTGGTGTTGATGTCACGGTAAATCATAAAGCACAAGGAACAAAGGTTCAGGTTGCTGGTGATTTGGAACATCCATCTAATTTTGGACGCCTTTGTATTAAAGGCAGTAATTTGGCGGATACTCTAGGATTAGAGACTCGCGTTTTGCATCCGATGTTTGGTCGTAAGAACCATCGTAAGGTAACGACATGGGATGCAGCCATAGAAAAAATCGCAGATCAATTCCAAGCGTGTATCGATCAACACGGTCATGATAGTGTGGCATTTTATGTATCAGGGCAGCTATTGACTGAAGATTATTATGTCGTCAATAAGTTTGTGAAAGGCTATCTGGGTACAGCCAATATTGATACCAATTCACGTCTGTGTATGTCTTCTGCAGTTGCAGCGCATAAGCGTGCTTTTGGTGAGGATATCGTGCCAGCGAGTTATGAAGATTTTGAATTTACCGATATGGTGGTGTTGGTGGGTTCTAATACTGCATGGTGTCATCCTGTACTGTACCAACGCATCATGCAGGCGAAAAGTAAAAATCCAGATTTATTCGTGGTTGTGGTTGATCCCCGTTTTACCAGTACATGTGAACAAGCAGATTTGCACCTTCCAATTTTACCTGGACAAGATGTCGCATTGTTCAATGGTTTATTACAGTATTTATATAAGAATAACTTTATTGATCAACATTTTGTCGATACACATACCGAAGGTTTAGACACTTTACTAGAATCTAGTCAGACTGAAGCTGATTTTGACTCAGTCGTGAAACGTACGGGAATTTCAGCAGAAAAGCTAAAATTCTTCTTCGAAAAATTTGCCACCACTGAAAAAGTTGTGAGCTTATTTTCAATGGGTGTGAATCAATCTTCTCAAGGGGTGAATAAAGCCAATAGCATTATCAATTGCCATCTTTTGACAGGGAAAATTGGTAAGTTAGGTGCTGCGCCATTCTCAATGACAGGTCAACCGAATGCCATGGGTGGCCGTGAAGTGGGTGGTTTAGCCAATATGTTGGCAGCACATATGGACATCGATAATCCATCACACCAAACACTTGTACAAAACTTTTGGAACAGTCCTGTGATTGCCAATCAAGCGGGACTCAAAGCAGTTGACTTATTCCAAGCTGTAGAGTCTGGGAAAATTAAAGCCATATGGATTATGGCAACCAATCCTGTGGTGAGTTTACCTGATGCGGATCAAGTAAAACGCGCATTGAACAAATGTGAGTTTGTCGTGGTTTCAGATATTTGTGCTGATACAGATACCACAGCTTATGCGGATGTGTTGCTTCCTGCGTTAGGTTGGGGTGAAAAAGATGGAACTGTGACCAACTCAGAGCGCCGTATTTCACGTCAAAGAGCTTTTTTACCTGCTCCAAAGCAAGCAAAAGCAGACTGGTGGGCCGTTGCTGAAGTTGCGAAAAAATTAGGTTTTTCTGGTTTTGATTTTAACAATGCATGTGACATCTTTAATGAGCACGCAGCCTTATCTGCGCATCAAAATGCAAGTTTGGATCAACGTGATCAAGTTGAAAACTTTCGTTATTTCAACCTAAAAGGACTAATGAATTTGTCTTTGGATGAATATGATCATTTACGTCCGATCCAATGGCCTGTTTGGGAAAAAGGTCAAAGTACTGCGGTTGAGCAGTTATTTGATCAAGGTTTGTTTAGCCATAAAAGCAAAAAAGCAAAACTGATCCCGACAGTGGCAATTGATCCAGTTCATGCAGTTTCTGAAGATTATCCATTGGTGTTGAATACAGGTCGTATTCGTGATCAATGGCACACCATGACGCGAACAGGTTTGTCAGCAAATCTGACTACTCACCGAGCTGAACCATTTTGTGAAATTCACCCGAATGATGCTTTAAAATTTGGTATTCGTGATAAAGCATTGGTTGAAGTGAAGTCACAATGGGGCAGTTGTGTTCTGCGTGTCACTTTGGCTCAAGGTGTTCGCCGTGGTCAAATTTTTGCACCGATTCATTGGACGGAGCAAGTTGCCTCTGATGCCCGTGTCGGAAAAGTAGTTAATCCAGTTGTAGATGCAATATCAGGTGAACCTGAGTTTAAACATACGCCTGTTGCAATTCAGCCGTTCCATACGACATGGCAAGGTGTTTTGTATGTCCGAGATGGGTTTGAACAACAAATCAAAACCTCATTGCAAACATGTGCATGGTGGGCAAAAGTTAAAATAGCCAAAGCAGTTCGTTTTGAAATTGCAGATCGTCACAACTTTGATCAGACTCAGAAGAATTTAAAAAGTTTCTTGCCTTTTGTAGATGAAACCTATGAATGGTTGAGTATTGAAGATGTTTCAGCACAAATGAGTCATAGCATCATTCTGAAAGATGGGATTTTGATTGCCAGTCTTTATATTGCGCCATCGGATATGTTGCCTGACCGTGATTGGGTTGCGAGTTTATTCAAACGTGAGCGTTTAAGTGCATTACATCGTAAAGCACTGCTTGCTGGTATGCCGATGTCAGCCGCAAATAATGATGGACCATTGGTTTGTAGCTGCTTTAAAGTAGGTAAAAATAAGATCATTGAAGCAATTAAAACGCAGAATATTACTCATGAAAAACAAGTGACAGCTTGTCTAAAAGCGGGTGGTAATTGTGGTTCTTGTTTACCTGAAATCAGAGGTTTGATTAAAACCTGCCAGTTGGAGGCGGAAGCATGAATACAGATTTTCCCGCTACAGATCTCGTGATCTTGGCGGGAGGACAGGCACGACGAATGAATGGGATGAACAAACTATTGCAACAGTTTGATGATCAGATTCAATTGTCAAAAATTTGTCAGCGCTTTAAAGCGGAAGTTCAGCAGATATGGGTCAATAGTCATCGTGATAGCTCGATCTATAAAAGCATAGAGCCGACTGTTGAATGTTTTTCTGATGATCAACAAGGGTTTTTAGGGCCGTTGATGGGAATGAAAAGTGCATGGTCGCGTGTACAAGCAGAATATGCATTATTTATTCCTTGTGATGTGACTTATATCCCAAATCAAGTGCTTGCAAAGCTGCATCGTGCTTTAGAGAAAAATCCGCAAGCATCCGTGGCGTATGTAAATATCAATGGCGATGCGTTGTATCCATTTTGCTTGTTAAAAAGAGCGAGTTTATCGATATTAGAAAACCAGCTCGCTGCAAATAAATTAAGTTTAAGAGAAACTTTTAGGCAACTACACGCTCAACACGTTATCTTTCAAAAGCAAAGTCTATTTTGTCATAGCATCAACTCTTTGGATGAGCTGCAACAATACAAGCAAATGAAAGCTTTTAAACAGATGTTTACTACAGACTGATCAGTGAAAAGCTTTCATGTGATTATTTTAAATAAGTGTTTATATTTTGGATTTTTGCAGATAAATTTCCATTTCTTCCACAGGAACCATACCACCACCAGTCGCCCAAACAATATGATTGGCATTATTCATTTGTCGTTCAGTCAGATGGTGCATAGCAGCATATGCTTGGTTTTGGGTGATTAAGATTGGGCCTAGCATTCCAGCCAAGGCAGATGGTTCCAATTGTAAATCTTCTGATTGATTGAGTAGCCCCAATAATTTATACATGCTTTGATCATCCAGTGTGTAGAAAGCATCGAGTAGTCTCTGCATCGCTCGACCCACAAATCCAGATGCACGTCCTACTGCTAAGCCATCTGCTGCGGTAATGTTATCAATGCCTAGGTCTTGTACTGAGATTTGATCATGCAAGCCTGTTGCTACACCTAGCAGCATGCAAGGTGAGTGAGTTGGTTCAGCAAATATACAATGTACGTGATCACCCAAAGCCATTTTTAAACCAAATGCGACACCGCCTGGGCCACCACCAACGCCACATGGCAAATAAACAAATAAAGGATGCTCTTGATCAACCGTAATATTTTGAGATTCTAATTGTGTTTTTAAGCGTTCACCTGCAACGGCATATCCTAAAAATAAAGTTTTTGAATTTTCGTCATCAATAAAAAAGCAATTTGGATTTTTTAATGCTGCTTTACGACCTTCTTCAACTGCAACACCATAATCTTGGGCGTATTCAATAACGGTAACACCATGTGACCTTAATTTATCTTTTTTCCACTGACGTGCATCTGCCGACATATGCACAGTGACATCGAAGCCAAGTTTGGCACTCATGATACCAATCGAAAGTCCTAAATTACCTGTAGAGCCAACGGCAATACTGTATTGACTAAAAAAATCTCTAAATTCAGGACTGTCTAATTTTGAATAATCATCTTCAACTGTTAATAAATCTGCTTGAATGGCAAGTTTTTCAGCCCGATAGAGCACCTCGTAAATACCGCCACGTGCTTTGATCGATCCTGATATTGGCAAATGACTGTCTTTTTTTAACCATAATTTCCCAGTGATATTTTGTTTGAAATGAGCTTCAAGCGTTTTCTGCATCTTTGGAATAGAAACCAGTTCAGACTCAATCATTCCTTTACTTATCTCAGTTTCAGGAAATACGGACATCAGATAAGGAGCGAAGCGAGCTAAACGATCACGAGCATCATCAATATCTTGTTGAGTCAGTCCTACAAAGGGCAAACCTTGTGCTAAAGAGGTGGTTTGGGGATTCAACCAAATTGTTTCTTTAAGTTGAATAAGATCATCGACAATCGGATGTTGTGCAACAAGGGTTTCAATTTGGTTTGAATTCATTAGACTGCTCATAAGATCTTTCTATTATGGAGAGAAAAAATTGAAGAAATTTCATTCTTTTTAGATATTCATGTATTACAGTGATTAGATCAATAAAAATTATATTTTTATATCAACAACCTTATTCATTTATAAGAACTCTGTTGAACCAAATCTTAATTTAATTTCGGATCGTTGTACTTGATCTTTACTTAAATAAGTTCTATTTTGGAACTTGATTGATTTTAAGCCATTGTCCAAATGATTTGTTAAGATTGAACATCATGTTTGGATAAGTAAAAAGTCAGAAAAATAATCGAAATAAGTGCTTGTTGTGCTTTTTCATCATTTGTAGGTTGAACCTTGTTTACTTTTAAAAATCCAAAAGACCTTTAGCGGATGAGATTGCAAATCATAGGGAGAATAAAATGCCAATGTCGACTACGATAGCAAGACAGGATGTGACTGCTTGTATTTTATGTTCGAGAAACTGTGGTTTAAGTGTTGAAGTTGAAAACAATCAATTTAAGAAAATTAAAGGTGATGATCAGCATCCGTTTTCACAAGGTTACATTTGTCAAAAAGCAGCACGTTTACAGCATTATCAACAACATGCAGATCGTTTAACTCATCCCTTGAAGCGACAAGCTGATGGTTCATTTCAAGAAATTTCTTGGGATCAAGCGATCCAAGAAATTGCAGATCAATTGGTTAAAATTCGTGATGCACATGGCGGAACAGCATTTGCATCGGTTGGTGGTGGTGGGCAAGGCAATCATCTAGGAGCGGCTTATGGTCGCCAACTATTGTATGCAATGAAAAGCTTTTATGCCTATAACTCACTTGCTCAAGAAAAAACTGGTGATTTCTGGGTAAATGGACGTTTGTTTGGTAGTCAAGCATGTCATACCACCGAAGATGTGGAACATGCGGATTATGTTTTATTTATTGGAACCAATCCGTTTCAAGCACATGGTATTCCAAATGCTCGTGATACTTTAAAACATATCAAGAAAGATCCAAACCGAACAATGGTGGTTTTTGATCCGCGTGTTACTGAAACGGCTAAGCAAGCTGATATCCATGTGCAATTAAAACCAGGTACAGATTCCTATTTGATGTCTGCAATGATTGCGATCATGTTGCGCGAAGATTTGTATGATCAAGCATTTATTCAAAAACATACGCATGGGTTTGAGCGAGTTAAACAGGCATTTTCTACAATACCAATTGAAGAATATATTGAGAAGGCAGATGTCTCTGTAGAGCTGATTTATCAAATTGTACGGGATTTTGCCAAAGCTAAGCGTGGTTGTGTTCGGATTGATTTAGGTATTCAGCATACTTTAAACACCACCTTAAACGGATATTTGGAAAAACTACTTTATTTGCTTGCAGGACATTTTGGTAAACAGGGAACGAATAACTTACACACCATGTTTATTCCGATCTTGACCAATACTGATGAGCGTAATCCTAAATATCGTCGTACGGTTCATCATAAGATGTTCCCAATATCAGGTTTCTTTCCACCAAATATTTTACCTGACGAAATTCTAAAAGCAGGCGAGAAGCGAGTACGTGCAGTCTTTGTAGATAGTTGCAATCCATTGCTCACCTATCCAGATACCGCAGCTTATGAACAAGCATTCCAGTCATTGGAATTGCTAGTTGTGGTTGATGTTGCGATGACAGAAACAGCGCGATTAGCCCATTATGTATTGCCAGCGCATAGTCAATTTGAAAAGTGGGAATTTACCGGCTTTAATTTGGAATTCCCACAAAATGGTTTCCATTTACGTCATCCGCTTTTTAAAGCTCAAGGCAATACGCTGCCTGAATCGGAAATCTATACTCGCCTACTTGAAGCAATGGGTGCTATTCCAAAACAGTTTCCTCTACTGAATAAGATTGCGCAAAAGGATTCTCCGAAGACAGCTTATCTAGGTTATTTTGCTGCACTTGCTGCTAGTTTTGTGAGAAATAAAAAGTTAGTCCCATTTGCGGCATCTATTGTTTATCGAACACTTGGGCAGACATTACCCAATGATGCAGCATCAACGGCTTTATTATTGCCTTTGTGTATGCAGTATTCTGTTCAACATTATAAAGCTGTCAAACAAGCGGGTTATAAAGGGAATCGTTTAACATTAGGCGTAAACTTATTCCAAGCGATATTGCAAAAACGTTCTGGCGTTATTCTCTCTAAACACAACTATGATGATGTCTGGGATTTGGTTGCTTATAAAGATAAAAAGATTCATTTAGCAATCCCTGAAATGTTGATTGAATTAGCACAACTGAATCAACAAACTCAAGGCACAAGTGAACAGTTTCCATTTATCTTATTGGCGGGTGAACGCCGTAGCTATAATGCAAACCAAATCTACCGTGATCCAGCATGGCGTAAGGTTGATGCAGAAGGTCGACTGAGAATGAATCCTGAAGATGCAATTCATTTTGGCGTAGATACAGGTCACTCATTACAGTGTATTTCAGAACATGGTCGGATCACAGTGGTTGTCGAGATTGATGAGGGAATGCGAAAAGGGGTCGTTTCGCTGCCGCATGGTTATGGTTTACGTTATAGCGGAGGTCAGGCGATTGGACCTGAATTAAACCGATTAACTTCGTTAAAGCATTGCGATCCTTTGTCGAAAACCCCATATCATAAATATGTGCCTGTACGACTAGAGAAACCTGCGGCATGGTGGATGGATTGAGTTGATTTGCACTATTTTATTGCGTTTAAATTGATATGTGTTTTGAAATAGTGCAATCTCGTTTAACGATAATCTCCTATAAATCATCAGATTTTGTTCTAGGATTAAAATGATAAGTTCATTCAACGAAAGATAGAGCATATAGTTGAATCAGTTTTAGGAATTGGAATAATAATTGCTTAGGTAAAATTCTCATATGTTCAAGAAAATAGATAAGCACACAACTTGTGCTGAACATGATGGGAAAATTCACAATATGAGTGCATATGATGAAGTATGAAATACCTGAAACGAATTTACCGATCTTGCAAGATCAGTATGCTCGTATTAAGCGTAAGTTACGTATTTCGGTGACGGATCGTTGCAATTTTAAATGTGTGTATTGTATGCCCGAGCATCCTGAATGGATGAAAAAGCAAGATTTATTGAGCTTTGAAGCATTATTTTTATTTTGCCAATACATGGTCAGTCAAGGAATTGAAAACATCCGTATTACGGGTGGTGAACCACTCATGCGTCAGGGTGTGGTTCATTTTATTGCTGAGTTACAGGCTTTACGTGCAGAAGGGCTAAAACGTATCTCGATTACCACCAATGCACACTATCTCACCAAATATGCACAACAATTGAAAAATGCGGGATTAGATGATTTAAATATCAGTCTTGATAGCTTAGATCCAACCCAATTTAAGTCGCTGACTAAAAAAGAGTTAGCACCTGTTTTGGCAGGTATAGAAGCAGCTAAGCAAGCCCAACTGCCATTTAAAATAAACTGTGTGTTAATGAAAGGTCAAAATGATGATCAAATTGTACCGATGGTCAAATGGGCTAAACAGCAAGACATTCCACTACGATTTATTGAATTTATGCCATTGGATGGTGATCAGCACTGGTCACAACAGGCAGTGGTGAGCGAAGCAGAAATTTTGGAACAGCTTAAAGCACATTATGAAATTCAGCTAATTCCGCAGCAACATGAGCCAGCCAGACAATACCAATTGGATGGAAATTATCGCATTGGTATCATTTCTACGATTACTCACTCTTTTTGTGGGGAATGCGATCGAATTCGTTTAACTGCACAAGGTGAACTCTATAATTGTCTATTTGCCCAACAAGGTTTGAATATCAAACCGTACTTATTAAAGATACTCCGAGCGCAAAAAACACAACAATTATCTGATTTTGATCAACTAGATATGCAGGTGAAACCTTATATCTGGCAAAAAGCTCAAGGCTATCATGCAATTCAACATCAACAAGTGCGTAAAATCAGTATGCACATGTTGGGTGGTTAATTTAATAAAATGGTGTGGAGAAGAAATGCAAACCATTGAAGTGAAAATTGAAGCTTTTGGAGCGATAGAAAGACTTTTGCCAAAAGCACTTAGTTTTGAGTTTGCTCATCACCAATCGGTCAAAGATGTATTGCAACAGATTGTGACCCTTTATCCAGAATCAAGTAATGCGATGGAAAAATGTGCCTGTGCGATTGGTGAGGATATTGTGACTCGTCAAACGACCTTAGATTCATCATGTACTTTGGTGCTGTTATCACCAGTTGCGGGAGGATAAAATGCGTGAGTTTGCTAGAGTCCAAGATCAGGTTTTAAGCTTAGACAGTTTTGATCCAATCCAAGATTTTCCAGAATGTGGTGGCATCGATATTTTCATTGGGACAGTACGTAACCATCATGAAGGTAAAGCAGTAAAAGCACTTAAATACACGTCTTATACGCCTGTCGCTGAAAAAATGATTCGTGAAATCGAACAGGAAATCAAAGATAAATATCAGGTTTCTTATGTGCGCGTGATGCATCGTATTGGCTATTTAGATGTGAGTGATACGGCGATTATCGCGATTGCTTATGCTGCACATCGCCGTGAGGCATTTCAGGCGTGTGAAGAAGCCGTAGAGCGTGTCAAGCACGAAGTCCCGATCTGGAAAGAAGAGTTTTTTATGGATGGAACGAGCCAATATGTTGAAGGGTGTTGTATTCGCAAAGACAGCCCAGATACGACTGCCCCAGAAAAACATAGACATGAACATGACCATCAACATTGCGCACATGAGCGTACACACGAATAAGGTTTTAGGAAGTTAAGATGAAAAATGTTGGGATGAAACCTGAAAGTTATCGTGTTGCAGAGGCACAAGCGATTTTACATGCACCACCACATTGTATTCAGTTACTTCGAGATGGAAACACAGAAAAAGGTGATGCTTTAAAAACTGCACGGATAGCAGGTATTTTGGCAGCAAAACGTACCGATGAGCTGATTCCACTTTGCCATCCATTACCGATCTATCGTGCAGATGTGGAATATGATTTACACGATGATCATGTTGTGATTTTAACGACGGTTGAGACGATTGGACCAACTGGCGTTGAAATGGAAGCTTTAACTGCTGCAAGTTTAGCAGGCTTAACGATTTACGATATGTTAAAGCCACATTGTGAACCAGATGAGCTATGTTTAGATCAATGTAAATTGCTCAAGAAAAAGGGCGGTAAGTCTCATTTTAAACGTACCTTACGTCAACCTGTTTCTGCTGCAGTGATTGTTCTCTCAGATACTGTGGCAGCTGGTCGAAAACCTGATACGGCAGGAAAGTCAGTTGTTGATACTTTGACAGAAGCTGGTTTTGATCCAATTCATTATCAAATTCTGCCTGATGAATCTGATCAGTTAAAGGATCTAGTGTTAGAGTTAACCAAATCTTATGCGTGCATTATGACTGTTGGTGGTACAGGAATCGGGAAGCGTGACATTACTGTCGATACGTTGGAGCCGCTATTAGAACGTAAATTAGATGGTTTAATGGAAGCTTCTCGAGCATTTGGTCAAAGACGTACACCTTATGCAGCGATGTCTCGTGGTGTGGCAGGGTTTATTGATCGTTCATTGGTTGTGACTTTGCCGGGTAGCCGTGGTGGTGCAACTGAATCAATGGCTGCAATACTGCCTGCTTTGGTACATATCTTTGATGTATGCCGTGATCTGCCTCATCCGGGAGGCTATGAATAATGTCTGGATGCGGCGCTGAAAAAGGTTTAATCAGTATTGATGAAGCATTAGCTTTGATTCAAACCCAACCTAAAACTCTAACAGCAGAGACGCTGGCTTTAGGAGATAGTTTAAATCGGTATCTGGCAAAGGCGGTGTATTCTGAGGTTAACTTACCGAGCTTTTCTCAAAGTGCAGTTGATGGTTATGCAATCAACTGCTCGCTTGATGATCTTCAAAATGCTAGCTTCAAGCTGAATGGGGAAATCAAAGCAGGTACTGTTTCCGAGTTACCTTTGCAGCAAAACCACGCGATTCGGATTTTCACAGGTGGGAAAATACCTGAGGGAACGACCCATGTCGCTCGCCAAGAAATCGTGATCCTTGAAAGCGCTGATCAAATTCGTTTAAGTGAACATATTAAACCACATGCCGATATTCGATTTACGGGTGAGGAAGTCCAACAAGGACAACAATTGGCAGATGTTGGACAAAAAATCAATATTGGTACACTCGCTGCTTTGAGTATGGCAGGAGTACAAAGTTTAGACGTCTTCTGCAAGCCAAAAGTCGCTGTGGTGATTACGGGGGATGAGGTTGCTAAAACGCCTGAGGATTTGCAAAGTGGCAAAGTTTTTGATGCGAATGGCCCACTTCTAAAGGCTTGGTTCAAAGATTATGGGCAGGATGTTGAAATCATACATATTGCCGATACTGCAGAGCAAGTCAGTGCATGTTTTGAGCAACTTAAACAAAAATATGATGTAATCATTACGACAGGAGGTGTTTCTGTTGGTGATTATGACTTTGTTCGTCCTTGTGCTTTTGAGACAGGATTTCAACAGGTTTTTTGGAAAGTGAAGCAAAAACCGGGTAAACCACTTTTTTTGCTGAATATACACAAGCTGATGGTCTTCATCATTGTTATTTATTAGGGTTGCCGGGAAATCCTGCGGCTGTTTATGTTGCTATGCAGATTTATGGAAAAGCGTTGCTTGATGCCCTGCAAAGCCAAACACAAACCTTACAGTGGTTTAGTGCAACGCTAACCCATGCACTAAAACCTGATGCACGAGAGCGTTTCTTGAGAATGCATGCTTATTTTGAAAATGGGCAGCTTAAACTTCAAAGTTTGGCCAAACAACAATCTCATATGCTCAGTAACTTGATGCAAGCGAATTGTCTGGTGCGCGTTCCATCCAATATTCAACTAGAAGCAGGTCAACAGTTGTCAGGTCTATTTATTCAAAATTAAATTTTGAATAAATTAAAATTATCCTGAGTTTTACCAAGTTCCGATATTGCACTGATGTGAAAGGTGATTTAGTGTATATACTATATCTTGCTTATTTTGTAAGCATAACGGTTCAAGGTATCGCTGCGATATCTGTTTAAAAAGATTGGGTGATAATAATGAAATGGGAAGAAATTGGTGACCAGCCATGTTCTGTGGCTAGAACACTTTCGATTCTTGGAGATCGTTGGACGATGCTTATTTTGCGTAATGCTTTTATGGGCGTCCGTCGTTTTGATGATTTCCAACGTAGTCTGGGTTTAACCAGACATGTTCTTTCCGAACGGCTAAAGCGTTTGGTTGAGCATGATATTCTTGTCAAAGTTCCATACGTAGAACGACAGGAGCGCTTTGAGTATAAATTAACCGAGAAGGGGTTGGATTTATATCCTATTATTCTTTCAATGACCCAATGGGCAGATAAGTGGATGGATATGGGTTTAGGTAAACCCATTGAATTTACACATAAAACCTGCGGAAATAAAATGACCCCTAAAATGGTTTGTTCAGAATGTAATGAACCGATCAAGGCAAAAGAAGTACGTGCAAGTGCTGGTCCTGGCTATTTTGCTTATATTGAACAAAAACAAAAAAGTGCATGATTTAGTTTTTTTGTAGTTCTATTTCCTGTTGAATCGCGTGAGATAGAACTTCAAAAACTTTTTGGTCGGAACATTGAGCGACATTGAAGCGGATAAAGTTTTTATAATTTTGACTTTGGCTAAACGCATTTCCCGGCGCTAAAATGACATTATTTTCGAGACACGTTTGGGCAATACGTGCAGTATCTAAATTCTTAGCTAATTCACACCATAAGAAAATACCTGCTTGAGGCTTTATCCAAGGTCTAATCTTCAACTTTTCTAATTGTTTAATCGTAAAGTCCATTGATTTTGCTAAACGTGTTTTTAATTCATCTAAATGTTTGCGGTAAGTTCCGTCGGTTAAAGCAGCGTATAAGATTTCAGCGGATAGATGGCTACCACCAAAACCAGTCGCAATTTTTATATCTGTGAGATCTTCTATCCATTGAGATTTTGTTGCGATATAGCCCGTACGTACAGAACCTGACAACGTTTTAGAAAAACTACCAATATGAATCACCTTTGAAAGGCCATCTAGTGCTGCCAGCCTAGGTGCTGGATCTAATTCTAAATCTGCAAAAATATCATCTTCGATTACAATCAGGTTGGATTGTTCAGCCAATTGCAATAATTGATAGGCTGTTGATGCTGTTAGTCTTGCACCTGTAGGGTTATGAATACCAGAATTGGTTATATATAACCGTGGATTATGTTGTGTGATTGCTTGTGAAAAAGCATTTAAATCTGGACCCGTAGGTGTATAAGGAATGCCAATAATTCGAATTTGGTGAACCTTGAGTAACGCATGAAAATTAAAATAACAAGGATCATCTACCAGCACGACATCATTTGGCTTTAAAAAATATCGACAAATTAAATCAATAGCTTGTGTACCAGAGTCTGTTAATAAGATTTGGTTAGGTGTTGCTTCGATTCCTTTACCTAGAATTTTACGCGCTAATAGCTCACGTAAGGCAGGAGAACCAAGTGGTGATGAATAATCAGTTAAAATTTTTGATTCAACTTTAGAAATTTTACGAATTGCTTTACGGATGTTTTCATGTGGCATCCAGTCATCAGGTAACCAACCACAGCCGGGCTTAAGCATATCTGGCTTGGCTTCTAAAGACTGTCTTGAAATCCATAAAGGGTCTATGTTCCGATCAATTTTGGGATGAATTTGAGAGATAGATAGAGGCGGAATTGGTCCAGATACAAAAAAACCAGAACCTGTCTTAGACTCGATTAAACCTTGTGATGCAAGGCGCTCATAGGCTTCTACGATCGTAGAGACAGATAAATTGAGTTGCTTGGCTAAGCCGCGAACCGAAGATAGCCGTGAACCTGGGGTGAGTGAACGAGTTTTAATTTGTTCATGGATATGTTGTATAACAAAATCTATTTTTGTGGTTTTCATTGCGATCATCTTAAACTGTATTGTTAATATATACAGTACAGTTATTTGGAATTGTACTGTATTGTGTATGGTGAACTAACCATAACACAGTTTAAATTCTTCATATAGATGTGGAGAGTTTAAATGAAATATTTCAATAATGGATGGGTAAATGGACTTGTTGGTGTCATGATTTTTGCTGGCTCTTTGCCAGCCACACGTGTTGCTGTACTTGAATTTAGTCCTACTTTCTTAACTGCTGCAAGGGCTGCTATTGCTGGTCTTTTTGCAGTGCTGTTATTGGTGTTGTTGCAGCAGAAGTTACCAAAACGAGTAGATTGGCTACCATTGTTTTATGTTGCGATCGGTGTCGTTGTCGGCTTTCCACTTTTTACAGCACTCGCTTTGCAATATGTGAGTGCAGCACATAGCATTGTTTTCATTGGGTTATTGCCATTAGCGACCGCTATTTTTGGTGTGGTGAGGGGTGGCGAAAAAACGAGCCAAAAATTTTGGTTTTTTGCAATTTTGGGGGCCGCTTTAGTCTTTGGCTATATGTTAGTTCAAACCAAGAGTTGGCTATTTCATTATGGTGACTTTTACATGTTGCTAGCGATTTTACTTTGTGGCTTTGGCTATGCTGAAGGGGGAAGGCTTTCAAAGCATTTAGGTGGCTGGCAAGTAATCTGTTGGGCACTACTTTTAACTCTACCTGTAATGCTATGGATCTCATGGTTATATATGCCAAACAGTTTTGCTGATATTTCATGGTCAGCAAAGTTAGGTCTAATTTATGTCTCAATATTTAGTATGTTGATTGGTTTTTTCTTTTGGTATAAAGGCTTAGCTCAAGGAGGGATTGCTGCAGTGGGGCAGTTACAGTTATTGCAACCGCTATTCGGATTGGCAATCGCAGCTGTTTTATTACATGAACATGTCAGTATAACGATGTTTGTAGTTACGGTTGCTGTGATTGCCTGTGTTACTTGTGCTAAAAAATTTGCTTAAGAAAATTATAAACAATTTGCAGGTTTAGGAACGCCAGCCAAACGGCTTAGATGACGAGCGACTAAACCTGTATTGAATCTTTGTTGTAAAACAGCATTATTAATTTCTGGACTGACAGTTTTCATTAAAAACTTGATTAGTGGTCGAGTTGCAGGTGAATGTCCGAACTGTTGATAAAATTGACGAACAGCTTGAAGCACTTCGAAATGCCATTCAGTTAATTCTAAATCTAGAGATTGCGCTAATACTTGCGCTACATCATGATTCCAAATCGTGTAATCAACTAAATGACCATCTTGATCTAAATCTAATTGCATAAAATAGCCTAAGAGTATTTCAAATTGAAAGATGTTATTTCAAGCTAATACAGCGTTTAAACTGTAATGCAAGCTGAGCAAATTGAGCGTAATCAATGCACTTTACACGTGTTTTTAAGTCATCACTCAATAAAGCAGAGTCACTTTCTAAACAATATAAATTAGGATACGTCTCAATGATCATGTGATTGATACCCAATACAGCATCGCTCATCACAACGATATGATCATTTGCCTGAGCCATTTGTGTTAAATCACTCCATATTTTTTCAATATGAAGATAAGGGGCTTGAATCAAAAAAAGTGTAGCTTCTTTCATTATGGCTCCTTACCAATACAGTACGTGATCAAATGATTGGATGAGCTCGGGAGTGAGTTCAATAAACTCAATCTCTTGTTCTGAGTTTTGAACAATATCGAGTTGTTGATTTTTTGTTTCGATGAGCAAGGGGGTTAAATCATAAAACTCGAAACTTTCCACCATATTTGAGGCAATTTTAAAGGCGTGTTGAATAGAATCAAAAGTAAGCTGATCATTGAGTAAGCTGAGTGCAGCATCTTTTAATAATACTTTGACAGAAATCCCAAAGGTTGCTAAAACCATAGTTGCAGATAAACTTTCGTTAATTTGCAAACTGGTTAAGTTGGGCTGCGTTAGGATGACGAGTACAGATTTCACACAATATACCTTTTAAAAGCAACACTCTATTAAATAACTTAAACTAAAATTGAATTAAGCGAGAACAATCTTGCACTGCATCAGCAAGTTCGCCAAGACCGACTAGCTCAAAGCCATGGGCTAAGTTATGGTTTTGGAGAGAATGGCGTTGTGCATTGCTCGCATCGGTGATACCCCGGGCAAGGGCAGCACTGACACAGACAGGGAGTCGAATACCGAGCTTTTGCCATTCTTGTTTTAGGTTGCGCTGATCGTCAGGAAACCACTGTAAATCATTCGCAACTTGAACTCCATCTTGGTAAAAGAAGACACGAAATTCTTCACGCATATTGTGTAATGCTTGTGCCAGACCAAATGCATGCCAAGCCATGACAGAAGTTGGTGCGGAGGTAATTAGCAGTAATGTACTCATTGAATATTCACGGTCATGTAGGCGAATGATGCGGACATAATTAAAAAAGAAGGTAATTATACAATGATTTTGGTGACAGGTGGTTTAGGCTTTATCGGTTCACATATTGCTTTGAGTTTGCTGGCTCATGGAAAAGAGATTGTTATTGTCGATAATTTAGCGAATTCAACGTTACAAACCTTGGAACGACTTGAATATATTTCAGGGATGTATATCCCATTTGCAAAATTAGATGTCAGAAATACGCCAGCGCTCAATAAAGTGTTTGAACAATATTCCATCGACACCGTCATACATACCGCTAGTTTTAAATCTCTTGAAGAATCCACCTTAAAGCCGCTTGAATATTACAATGATAACGTAAGTTGTATTATGAGTTTACTCAGAGCGATGCAGCGTATGGGTGTTCGACAACTCGTGAACTTGTCCAGTATTGCAGTATATGGGCAGTCTGATGCATTGCTTTCGGAGGAGACTGCGTTTAATTACAGTTATCCGAACCCTTATATCCGTTCTCAGCAAATCGTAGAAGATATTATTGCGGATACTTATAAAGTTGACCATGAATGGAAAATCGTAAACCTACGTTTATCCAATATTGTAGGTGCATTTGAACATGGAGTACTCGGTGAGTATGTCGTTCAATTACCTAAAAACATTGTCCCTTTAGCATTACAAGTTGCAGCGATGCAAAGAGAATGTATCGATCTACAGAATCAAGCAGAAACCGATGATGGAACTGTCGAGCGCAGTTTCTTGCATGTATTAGATGTTTGTGAAGCTGTAATGATGACGATGAATTGGTTAGAAACACAAAATAGCTGCTTAGAAGCATTTAACCTTGCACATAAACAATTGACTTCGATCCAAACCTTATTAGATGAAATTGCGAAAGTTACACAAGCTGAGATACGTGTTCAGCCTGCGGTTTATCAACATCAAGAGCTAGCAAGATTAGGTGCAAATATTGAGAAGGCGAAGCAGGTCCTCAATTGGGAACCAAAGCGGTCTTTGACCCAAATGTTAGAGGATGAGTGGCGTTTTTATCTCAATACGCTAAAAGGAAACTAGATAATGATTCTTATTTACATATTTTGATTGTTCTACGATAATGGTCAAGCTAATCAAAAATCCGTCATGGATTGATTCTGATTTCGCTAGCCAAAGCATCTATTTGCTTCAGCCCGTGAGAACTTTAACCAAATAGAGCAGAGGTTGTTTTATGCAAATGCGAATTGAACACGATACGATGGGTGAAATTGAAGTTCCCAATGAAGCCTTGTGGGGTGCGCAAACGCAACGAAGTTTACAGAACTTCAAAATAGGTCAGGAGCGTTTACCACGCGCGATGATTCGAGCAATGGGGCTAGTAAAAAAAGCCGCAGCTATCACCAATGCAGAATTAAAACAACTCCCAGAAGATTTAAGCCAATATATTGTTGATGCAGCTGAAGAAGTGATCGCTGGTCAATGGGATGCTCAATTCCCATTAGTTGTATGGCAAACAGGTTCAGGTACGCAAAGTAACATGAACTGTAATGAAGTGATTGCCAATATTGCGAACCAAAAATTAGGTCAAACACTCGGTGCGCAGAAGCCAGTACATCCAAATGATCATGTCAATCGTGCTCAATCAACCAATGACTCGTTTCCAACAGCGATTCATGTGGCAGCAAGTCTGCAAATCAATGAGTTATTAATTCCTGCTGTTGAGCAATTAAAACAGACTCTACAGCGTAAATCTGAAGAGTTTAACGATATTGTGAAGATTGGCCGGACCCACTTGCAAGATGCGACACCTTTAACTTTAGGGCAAGAGTTTAGCGGCTATGTTTCTCAATTAGAGCATGGCTTAAAGCGTTTGCATCAAGCACTTGCGGGTTTATATGAACTTCCTCTAGGTGGTACAGCTGTAGGCACTGGCTTGAACGCACATCCAGATTATGCAGTCAAAGCAGCAGCGCAATTAGCTGAATTAACTGGCTTGCCATTTGTGACTGCACCAAATAAGTTTGAAGCTTTGGCTGGGCGTGATGCTGCGGTATTTGCTTCGGGCGCCTTGAAAACATTAGCTGCAAGTTTGAATAAAATTGCCAATGATATTCGCTGGCTAGCGAGTGGTCCACGCTGCGGATTTGGCGAGATTCGCATACCAGAAAATGAACCTGGTTCAAGTATTATGCCTGGAAAAGTCAATCCAACTCAAAGCGAAGCAATGACGATGGTTGTGGCTCAGGTCTTAGGGAATGATACAACAATCAATGTGGCGGGAGCATCAGGCAATTTTGAGTTAAATGTGTTTATGCCCGTCATTGCGTATAATTTATTGCAATCTATTCAGCTGCTTGGTGATGCTTGTAATAGTTTTAATGATCATTGTGCAATTGGTATTGAGCCAAATCGAGAGAAGATAGATTATTTCCTTCATAACTCTTTAATGTTGGTAACCGCTTTAAACCCTGTTATTGGTTACGAGAATTCAGCAAAAGTCGCGAAAACAGCTTATAAAGAAAATAAAACCTTAAAACAGGTCGCGGTTGAACTTGGTTTAGTCACTGAGGCGCAATTTGATGAAGTGGTGAAACCAGAAAATATGGTGTCGCCAAATAGTAAATAGTATCGCGTGGTGCAAAGTAGTCTTTTCTCATGAGGAAAGGCTATTTTTATCAGTGGTTTTTATAAAGTGAACTGCGTACAATATCGGTTTGATTGACTAGACCAACGTTTTATTATGCTTAATATTTTCTTAACAGATACCCAAACCCATATTCAATATTCTGGTCTATCACATGAAAATCCTGTTAAGTTTTTATTGAATTTAAAGAAAATTTTTCCAAGCACAGCTGATTTATTGTTACCCGTCTTGCCTGATGACAATAATCTAGAAAATGTAACTTGGGAAGCAACATCTAAAGATTTTGAGGTATTTAAAAAGTTACTAGAAGGTTGGGGAATTATTGAGTTGCGTTTAAGTGCAATCACAACCTACAAAGATAAGAATTTTGCCAATGAACTGGTAAAAAAAGCACAAGCTCGACGTAAACATATTGCTCAAACACAGCCGCAGCTATCTATGATTGCTTTAGATTATATTCTTATGCATGAGATTCATGCGCTGATAGATGCTGAGTTGGTGATGATTGGCGAAAAATTCTATCTGCCGACCTTGCGTGAGCTTTGGAAAGGACAATTTTCTGAACAAATTTTGCAAGCGAAGTTTTAACTTTTAAAAGCAGACCATTGGTCTGCTTTTTTGTGTTTGATTTAGAAGTCACTATTTGACCTACAAACTTTTACAAGATTTTCTTATAGATTTTTTTTCAAACGGCATATATATTGCTTAGAAGGGATATAAATATTATTGCGGGAGAGAAGTTCTTCAATGAACTCGCCGAAGGAGCAACGACCCCGGAAACTCTCAGGCAGAAGGACTGTAATAATAGACATACAATCTGGAGAGCAGTGCTCAATTTGTAGAAATTTATAAAATCTGATCTACGATATACACTCACCGAAGGGGAAGGCTTAATGATTAATTGGTAATCATCTGCCGAAACTCTCAGGTACCATGACAGATGGGGCTATGCATTAAGGAATGTTCTGCATTTCTAGGAGTTTGCTATGCCACATGTTGTTGTCATTGGTGCGGGGATTACAGGTGTAACGTCTGCTTATGAACTAATTAAGCTAGGTTATCAAGTCACTGTCATTGATCGTCATCTATTTCCAGCAATGGAAACCTCTTTCGCCAATGGTGGGCAATTATCTGCGTGTAATGCTGAAGTTTGGAATCAAAAGGCAACGGTGCTCAAGGGTATCAAATGGATGAGCAAGAAAGATGCACCATTATTGCTCAATCCATCATTCAGTCTGCACAAATATCGTTGGTTAATTGAGTTTTTAACTCATATCAAAGATTATAAAGCCAATACCATTGAAACCGTACGCCTAGCTTTATTGGCAAGACAGCGTTTATTTGAAATTGCAGAAAAAGAAAATATTTCTTTTGATTTGGAAAAACGTGGCATTCTACACATGTATCATACCAAAGAAGATTTTGAAATCGCGAAAAAGGTCAACGATGTATTGGTTGAAGGAAAGTTAGAGCGGAATGCGATTACACCTGAGGAAATGAAGGTGATTGAGCCGAATTTGACAGGTGATTATTATGGTGGATATTACACAGCTGGAGATGCAACGGGAGATATTCACAAGTATTCAGTGGGTTTGGCAGAAAAAACACAAGAATATGGAGTTAAATATCGCTTTGGTTTGGATGTTGTGGATGTCAAATGTTTGCAAGACAAAGTCCTTATTCAATGTAAAAACAGTTCTGAGAATATGCATCCAGAATCGGATGTCCATACCGAAATTGAAGCTGATCTCGTCTTGGTGTGTGGTGGCGTGGGAAGTTATCAATTGGCGGATCTGCTAGGTGATAGTGTCAATGTCTATCCTGTGAAAGGTTATTCGATCACGGTTCAACTTAAAGATGAGCAAAGTGTCAAAAATGCCCCTTGGGTAAGTTTGTTGGATGAGAGTGCTAAAATCGTCACTTCACGATTGGGCGCAGATCGATTCCGTGTCGCAGGCACAGCCGAGTTCAATGGCTACAACCGTGATATTCGTGCAGATCGGATTCAGCCTTTAATCAATTGGGTAAATCAAAACTTCGATATCTCGACGGAACATGTTGTGCCTTGGGCTGGTTTGCGTCCAATGATGCCGAATATGCTACCTGTAGTGAAGCAAGGGAAACAGCCGCGAGTATTTTATAATACTGGACATGGTCATTTAGGGTGGACGTTATCGGCTGCTACAGCAGTATTGGTTAGTGAAGAGATTTCACGGAAGTTTCCAAACTAAAATTCAAAAAAAGCCGATGTTTTAACATCGGCTTTTAGTTTGTTTAATCATACAAACGATAAATACCCGTAAAGCGTTCGCAACCTTTTTGTTCTGATCTGACCACTAATAAGGCACGTTGAAAGTCAAACTGATACTGACATTTTTTCTCATTGTCGATAATTTGGTTTTTTTTATCAGATGTACTATACGCCAGTAGAGACATCGTTTGCGTTTCTAATCGATTGTTTGGGCTGCGATAGGCCGTTCCTTCGATTTTGAGACGGTCTTTATCGAGTTGGTGAATTTGAATGTGTACAGGTTGCTTGGCTATGCTGCCGTGTTCATATTTTAGATAATGTTGTGTAAGTGTTTGATTTATTGATGTGTAAAAGTTCAAGTCATCCATGCGAGCATCAAACTGTTGTAAGTAGCAAGTTTTAGATTTGCACTGTTGTAGCTGACGTAACCACATTTCTTGGGTTGCATGCAAAAGTTGCACAGGTGCATCCGTTACTAAATAAGCTGTTAAAAATTTATCATTCAGCTTAAATCGTTGTTCTTCGTATTGCTTAGAACATACATTCTGAAAGTCGGCACGATGATTAGAGCAGTCAATTGCTTTAGCAAACGCAAATGTTGAGCATAAACAACTCAATGTGATGATACAGCCCGTTTTCTTTAATTGATTTCTTACAGTGTTCAACAGCATAATCACTTATACTTTCAGTCTAATTTGCTCACTGTACTATAGCGAAATAGAAAGCCTGAATTCAAGATTAGTTCAGTATATTCTAAAAGGAAAATCATATGGTTGCTCAGATTCGAATTGGACAAGGCATCGATGTACATGCTTTTGACGACGGGCAGTATGTTACTTTGGCAGGCATTAAAATACCGCATACACATGGTTTAAAGGCACATTCTGATGGTGATGTAATCCTACATGCGTTGTGTGATGCTTTGTTAGGGGCACTTGCCTTAGGGGATATCGGTCAGCATTTTCCAGACACAGATCCCGAATATAAAGGTGCAGATAGTCGTATTCTACTAAAGCATGTTTATCAATTGATCTTAGATCGTGGTTATCATTTAAATAACGCAGATATTACCGTTGCATGTGAACGACCAAAACTAGCACCACATAATTTAGAAATGCGTCAAAGTATTGCTGATGTATTAGATGTGGATATTACGCAGATTAGTATTAAAGCGACGACCACTGAAAAACTAGGTTTTACTGGCCGTCAGGAAGGTATTTTGGCGAGTGCAGTTGTACTACTTTCACATCAAGCAAAATGATCTGCATTGATCATGGATTGTTGGAGTTCTTGTGTTGCTTTACGACCTTGTAGTTGTAGAGCAATACTATGAATGAGACCCGTCCATGTTTCATTAGGTTCCCAGATTTCATGTAACAGCGCTTGCGCGGTCGGTAAATCAATATTCATATAAAATTGACGATAGAGATACATCAAGCTACTCACACGCATATTCTTGGCACAATGCAGCCAAACCACTTCATTCTGAACAAGATGATCGATTAAATCTAAAACAAGTAGGCATTGTTCTGAGCAAGGTACATCCCAGTCAATAGGAATGTGAATATAGTTAAGACCTAGGTCTAAACAAATTTGATCTTGTTTAACTAAATGATTTTCAGATTTACTTGTTGCGAGATTGATGACAGTGCTGCATCCATACTCTTTAATTAGTTGCAACTCTTCAGTAGAAGGTTGGGCTGAAGTAAAGAGGTGTTCATGCACTAAGGAAAAACTAGGAATTTGTGTGAGTGTTTGTTCTAATGAAGTCATCATGTACGCTATCGCAAGCATTTAATCGTGTCGATAAACTACTATAAGTGTTTTTGTTGGAGTGTTCAATTTAAGCGTATAAATAAAAACAGCACCACGAGGATGCTGTTTATAGGATCAAAATAAGCGAATACAAGCTTAATCTTTTTTCATATTCTCATTGAGTAAAAATTCCATCAATGCTTTCTGTGCATGTAAGCGGTTTTCTGCTTCATCCCAAACGACCGCATTTTTGTGATCTAACATGTTTTCAGAAATCTCTTCACCACGATGTGCTGGCAAACAATGCATAAATAAACAATCAGGATGAGCGAGATCCATCAATTGTTCATTGACTTGGAAATCTGCAAATGCTTTTTCACGAAGCTTTTGTTCTTCTTCCTGTCCCATGCTTGCCCATACGTCGGTGACAATCAGGTCGGCATTTACAGCAGCATCTTCTGCTTTGTTAAAGACTTCCACACAATCTGCAAACTCAGCTAGGAATTCTGGTTTTGGCTCATAGCCTTCAGGAGAGGCGATTTTGAGTTTAAAGCCCATCATATGTGCAGCTTCAACATATGAGTTACACATATTGTTGCCATCACCAATCCAAGCGACAGTTTTGCCTTCGATACTGCCACGATGCTCTTGGAACGTTTGCAGGTCGGCAAGGAGTTGACAAGGATGATGGTCATCAGTGAGACCATTGATCACAGGTACTTTTGAATAGGATGCAAAGCGTTCAACAATATCATGACCAAATGTGCGAATCATGACGATGTCAAGCATGCTTGAGATAACACGAGCAGAATCTTCGATGGGTTCACCACGACCAAGTTGTGTATCGCGCGGGGAAAGGAAGATCGCACTGCCACCGAACTGGCAAATACCTGCTTCAAAAGAAATGCGGGTACGCGTGCTAGATTTCTCAAAAATCATTCCCAAAACTTTACCAGCAAATGGTTGATACAACGTATTGCTATGCTGCATGCGTTTAAGTTCTTGTGCGCGATCTAAAATGCGTTGCAGTTCTAAAGAAGATAGGTCACGTAAAGTTAGAAAATGCCGAAGCGCCATAGCTACTCCCACAATAATTATTGAGTAAAAACAATAATTAATTGCTGTTTGACGGGTGGTGAATAAAAAAGAATTGAATACTATACTACAGCTATTCGAAAATGCAAAAGAATTAGACCTTTTGATGAGCTTTTAAAAACAAATCTACTGAATATTGAATATAATCAAAGATTTCTAGATCATTTTCTGGGATCTTTAAGCCCATTAAAATGCGCCATTCGACATCACGTAAAATACCGAAATACATTGTTGCTGAGTAATGTGGTTGTGTGCAGATGATTTCATTTTTGAGATGGGATTGATGTAGTGCACATGCAATTGTATTTTGAACATTCACCGCACATTTATCATAGAAATAATTTGCCAGTTGCGCATCTTTCTGGGTTTGCTCTGTAAACATGCGCATAAATGCAATATTTTCTGGTTTGATAATGTGGTGGTAAAAGCGTTGAAGCGTTTGAGTTAAATAATGATTCAAACTGACACAATCTGGAGAGTAAGGTAAACATACACCATTAAAAAAAACCTCTCTTCGATAATCACAAATCGCAGTAAAAAGACCTTCTTTATTACCAAAGTATTTATAAATAGAGGCTTTTGATCCTCCAGCATGACTTACGATGTCATCCAAAGAAACATCATCATAACCCTTTTCAAGAAATAGATCGGTTGCACAAAGTAATAGCGCAAGACGACGCTCTTGTCCGCGACGGGTTTGAGGCTGTTCACAGTTTGGGTAACAAATATCTGCCATTGTATTCGGTACTATTGATGGTGGGGTTGCGATTATTATAGCAAAAACCATATGTGTTGTATGGTGTTCTAGAGGAAGTTGTTTTCTCCTGTTAAATAGAAAAAAGCGAGCTGATATTGAGCTCGCTTTTTTAATGACTTCTAAGGCTTAGGCTGAACGAATTTCTTCATCGTCATCATCTTCAGTCGAGTCCATACCAAGCTCTTTAAGTTTACGGGTTAGGGTGTTGCGTCCCCAACCTAAAAGCTCAGCGGCATGACGTTTTCGACCACGGGTTTGCTGTAAAGCTGCTGTGATCAGTGTGCGCTCGAACATCGGCGTTGCAATATCAAGTATTTTCATTTCACCATTTTTGAGTTTTTGGATAGCCCATTGTGCCAATAACTCATCCCAATGATGAACAGCAATTCTTTCCACAATATTAGGATTGCTCGGAACTGTTGAGGCTGCTCCATCATTTGGTGATTTTTGGATCGAAACTTGTTTAAGTTCAGCAGGTAAGTCCTCTGGGTAAACTTCACGACCTGTGATCATTACTGTAAGCCAACGACAAGTATTTTCGAGTTGGCGAACGTTACCTGGCCATGGCAACTGCTGCATGTAGTCCGTGGTTTCAGTACGTAAAATTTTAGGACTTACACCGAGTTCTTTACCTGCACGTGCTAAGAAATGCTGTGCAAGCATAGGGATGTCTTCGCTACGATGAGCAAGTTTAGGAATATGAATACGAATGACATTCAAGCGGTGGTATAAGTCTTCACGGAAACGACCTTCATTTACAAGTTTTTCGAGGTCTTGATGTGTCGCTGCGACAATTCGTACATCCACTTTCACAGGAATGTGTCCGCCAACACGGTAGAACTCACCGTCTGCAAGAACACGGAGCAAACGTGTTTGGGTTTCAAACGGCATATCGCCAATTTCATCAAGGAATAAAGTGCCACCATTCGCTTGTTCAAAACGACCTTGATGTTGTGTGTTAGCCCCTGTAAATGCACCTTTTTCATGACCAAATAACTCGGTTTCAATCAAGTCCTTTGGAATAGCAGCCATGTTTAGTGCAATAAAAGGTTTAGCGCGACGAGGTGAGTGTTTATGCAATGCATGGGCAACCAACTCTTTACCTGTACCAGATTCACCATTGATTAGAACAGTAATATGGGATTGCGATAAACGTCCAATGGCACGAAATACTTCCTGCATAGCAGGAGATTCACCAATAATTTCGGTCGATTGCAGTGGTGAAGCTGTTTTGGTTGCTTCTTGTTGCTGCAATTTATTGATATGTAAGATTGCACGATTAACGAGTGCAAGTGCTTCATCAATATCAAAAGGTTTTGGTAAATACTCAAAAGCACCTGTTTGATAACTAGAGACAGCTGATTCAAGATCAGAATGTGCTGTCATAATAATTACAGGTAAATCAGGGTGTGAGTTCTTAACCTTAGATAAGAATGTTAAACCGTCAATTCCAGGCATGCGGATGTCGGTCAGAATGACATCTGGTGCATCATCATGTAAGCGCTCAAGTGCAGTTTGTGCTTCTTCAAAGTTGGTGACATCAAAACCTTCTTCTTTGAATGTTTTTTCAAGTACCCAACGCATGGCACGATCGTCATCTATAACCCAAATTTTATTTCGTGACATGGTTTGACTCCCAAGGTAGATATAAGCTAAATACGGTTTTTCCAGCAACGGATTGACATTCAATCATTCCGTTATGTTGATGCATAATGTTTTGAGCAATACTAAGCCCCAGTCCTGTACCTTTAGCACGTCCTGTGACCAGTGGATAAAAAACAGACTCCAGAATACTTTCCGGTACGCCTGGTCCATTGTCTTCTATGTCGATTCGGATCGTTGATCGATTTAACACGCCATTAATTGTGACAAGTCGTTGAATCCGAGTTCTTAAAATCAGTTCAGGTTCAGAATCAACAAAGAAATCCTTGTTTTCAGTCATGGCTTGTACTGCATTAACACTAATGTTGAGCATGACTTGAATGAGTTGGTCACGATCAGCCATCACGTCAGGTAATGAAAGATCGTAATCACGAGTGATCTTGATTTTCTTTTTAGTTTGGTTGGTAATTAATGAGCGTACTCGCTCAAGTGGCTCATGCACATTGACATGCTCGTAACTAGGCAGTTGGCGTGAACCAAGCATCGTATCTGCGAGGTTGGTCAGCCGATCTACTTCACTAATAATAATGTCTGTAAACTCACCATAACTATCATCATTTAAGCTGCGCGCGAGTAGCTGAGTTGCACCACGGATTCCAGCCAATGGATTCTTGATTTCATGTGCGACTCCTCGAACGAGTTGACGAGCAACTTGATGCTGTTGAACTAGATTTTCTTCTTTCGAAATTTTCAGCATGCGATCAATCGGGTTGAGCTCAATTAAAAGTAAACTAGATTGATTTTTACCTGTATTGAGTTGTGAAACTGTATAATCGACATGGATGGATTTGAAGTTGACATTTATTACAGCTTCACGACGAGTGTAATGTTGTCCGCTTTTCAAGGTATTTAATAAAGCTTCATAGGTGTTAAATGGATCATCATGCGCATGTAATAGATTTAACACAGGCTGACCAGATGCACGTAGCAAACTAATATCAAATAATGCTTCACATGCTGAATTTAAATAAAAAATATTAAGCTGACTATCGACCAATAAAATGGCAGTTGTTAGGTTATCGACCAGTAGTCGATAGTCGATAGTGTTATGTTGATCCATTTGTGAATCGTCCTGTTTTAAAATGGCGCAATTAAATATCAATTTGAATAGATTGCCATTAACTTCTTAAATGTACGTTATGCAAAATGCAAGCCAACTTTGTATTGGCTAATTTTCAATAGCTTATTGATGAATACATCCATTTATACGGTATTTTTCACATAGATAGGATGATTTAATAATTTTACCATGTTCCAAAATGGTGCATGTGTGGATTTTTATCAAAACTTTGGTTGTATTTTGGTGCATTACACAAAGAGATGGCTTTGTAGCTATGCGTAAGGCGAGAAAAGACATACAATACGCCGATTCAAGTGGAGCGCAGATTCATGAAGACCCCCAAAGTCGGTTTTGTATCTTTAGGTTGTCCTAAGGCATTGGTAGATTCTGAACGAATTTTAACTCAGTTAAAGACTGAAGGTTATCAAGTTGCATCAGATTATGATGGTGCAGATTTGGTTGTGATTAACACCTGTGGTTTTATTGAATCTGCAGTACAAGAGTCTTTAGATGCGATTGGCGAAGCCATGAGCGAAAATGGTCGAGTTATCGTTACAGGTTGCCTAGGTAAGGACGAAGATAAAATCCGCCAAATGCACCCAAATGTTTTAAAAGTAACAGGTGCTGCGGCATATCAAGATGTGATGGAAGCTGTGCATGAGTATGTACCAGCACCACCAAAACACAATCCATTTATTGATTTAGTTCCTGAGCAAGGTGTGCGTTTAACGCCAAAGCATTATGCTTATTTGAAAATCTCAGAAGGATGTAACCATCGTTGTACATTCTGCATCATCCCAAGTATGCGTGGTGACTTGGTTTCTCGTCCTGTAGGTCAAGTGCTCGATGAAGCAGCAGCGCTTAAGCGTGCAGGCGTAAAAGAAGTTTTGGTGATTTCCCAAGATACTTCTGCATATGGTGTAGATACTAAGTACAAGTTGGATTTTTGGAATGGGCAGCCAGTCAAAACCAAATTCTATGATATGTGTGAGGCACTTGGTCAATTAGGCATATGGGTACGTTTACATTACGTTTATCCTTATCCACATGTGGATGCTGCGATTGATTTAATGGCACAAGGCAAAATTTTACCTTATTTAGATATCCCTTTTCAGCACGCCAGTCCGCGCATCTTAAAATTGATGAAGCGACCAGCTCACAGTGAAAATACATTAGAGCGCCTTAAATTGTGGCGTGAAAAATGTCCTGAATTGGTGATTCGTTCTACTTTTGTTGTTGGTTTCCCTGGCGAAACAGAAGAAGATTTTCAAATGCTCTTAGATTGGTTGAAAGAAGCACAACTTGATCGTGTTGGATGCTTTACATATTCGCCAGTTGAAGGTGCGACAGCAAATGATTTGCCAGATCATGTACCAGAAGAAGTAAAACAAGAACGCTATGAACGTTTTATGGAAGTTCAGCAGCAAATTTCGGCTGCTAAATTACAAAAGCGTATTGGTCAGCGAATGATCGTGTTAGTTGATAGTTTGGAAGAAGAGTTCCCAGTTGCAGTCGCACGTTCGTATGCTGATGCACCAGAGATTGATGGTAATGTTTTTGTTGAAGATATCGACAAGAGTGTAATTCAAGCCGGTAATTTGCTTGAGGTCGAAATTACAGATGCGGATGAATATGATTTATTTGCAAAGTTAATTGCGATTAAATCTACTTAATGTTGAATGAGATATAAAGAATAATTTTTGAGATTGGTCGGTTTGGAGTAACAGTATGTCAACGTCTAAAAATCCACGTTATGCGCGAATTTTGCTAAAGCTTTCGGGTGAAGCTTTAGCTGGAAATAAAGATATGGGTATCGATGCCCAAGTTCTAGATCAAATGTCACTTTCAATTGCGCACCTAGTTGGTTTGGGTGTTCAGGTCGGTATCGTGGTTGGTGGTGGTAATTTATACCGCGGTAGCCAATTGCAAAAAGACGGCTTGGTTGGACGTGTAACTGGCGATCAAATGGGAATGTTGGCAACCGTTATGAATGGCCTAGCAATGCGAGATGCATTGGTTCGTCGCAATATTAAAACCCGTTTAATGTCAGCTTTGTCGATCGGAACAGTGGTGGAGTCATATTCTAGTCGCGATGCGATTCGCCATTTAAGTCAAGGCGAGGTTTGTGTTTTTGTAGCAGGTACAGGCAATCCATTCTTTACAACTGATACTGCGGCTTGCTTGCGTGGTATTGAGATCGAAGCGAATTTGATCTTGAAAGCAACCAAAGTTGATGGTGTATATAATAAAGATCCAAGTAAATATGATGACGCTGTAAAATATGACAATCTGACTTTTGATCAAGTGCTTGATGAAAAGCTAGGTGTAATGGATCTTACCGCAATTTGTTTATGTCGTGACCATAATGTGCCATTACAAGTCTTTGATATGAACAAATCTGGTGCATTGCTTTCCGTCGTAATGGGCGAAAAAGAAGGAACTCACGTTACGAACTAATGTACGTAAGCCTGAAAGCTCTTTATACTACGCATAATTTTTTTGTAATATCTCATGAATAAGTAAGGAAGATCATATGATTAACGATCTTAAAAAAGACGCAGAAGACCGTATGAATAAGTCACTTGACTCGTTAGAACATGGTTTTGCCAAGGTTCGTACTGGACGTGCTCACCCATCAATTTTAAATGGTGTGATGGTTCCTTACTATGGTTCTGATGTTCCGCTTAACCAAGTTGCAAACATTGGGCTTGAGGATTCACGTACTTTACTCGTGCAACCATTCGAACGTTCAATGGTTTCTGCAATTGATAAAGCGATACGTGAGGCAGGTTTAGGATTGAATCCTATTACGGCTGACGCTATTCGTGTACCAATGGCAGCATTGACGGAGGAAACTCGTCGCGATATGCAAAAAGTTGCACGTAATGAAGCAGAAAATGCAAAAGTGTCGATTCGAAATATTCGTCGTGATGTATTGGGTGATATCAAAGCATTATTGAAAGAAAAAGAAATTTCTGAAGATGATGATCGTCGTGCATCAGATGAAATTCAAAAAATTACGGATAAATTTGTTGCCGAGGTTGATAAGCGTCTTGCAGCGAAAGAAGCAGAATTGATGAAGGTCTGATTTATGACCTCATCAGAAGAACATCATCCTCCTCAACATGTTGCCATCATTATGGATGGCAACAATCGTTTTGCTAAAAAAAAGCAAATGCAAAAAGGCGATGGACATCGTGAGGGTAAAAATGTCCTAGATCCTGTCGTTGAACACTGTAAAAGATCAGGTGTACGTGCTTTAACTGTTTTTGCATTTTCAAGTGAAAATTGGAATCGACCACAATATGAGGTTGATTTACTCATGCAGTTGCTCAAAGAAACAATCTATGAGCAGCTTCCTCGTATGGAAAAATTCAATATTGCATTACGTTTTATTGGTGATCGATCTAGATTATCAGAAGAATTACGGGATTTGATGCAAGAAGCGGAGCAGAAAACAGCTGCGTTTGATTCTATGACACTTTCTATTGCAATTAGTTATGGTGGTATGTGGGATATGGCACATGCTGCAAAATCTATTGCTGAAGATGTGGTTGCAGGAAAGCTCCAAACAGATCAGATAAATGTTGATTTATTTGATAAATATGTCAGTCTAAATGATTTACCAGCTGTCGATTTGTTGATTCGTACAGGCGGTGATTATCGTTTGTCTAACTTCTTGCTGTGGCAGGCGGCCTATGCGGAGTTGTATTTTACCGATACTTTATGGCCAGAATTTACCATAAAGGAGTTAGATCACGCATTTCGTGTTTTCTCAGGGCGAGAAAGACGTTTTGGTAAAACCTCTGAACAAATTCAACAAGCGAAAATAGAGAATTAATAATGTTTGAGCGGATTATTACCGCATTGGTGTTAGTTGCAGTTGTTTTAAGTTGCATGTTTGCAACGCAATCACATTATCCAATGTTTGTGCTTATGATTTTAGCTGCGGGGGTAGCAGGTTATGAGTGGTTTAAACTCATGCCTCGTGTTCAAACGACTGCCTCAAAACCCAAAGCATGGGTGTATGGTGGCTTTGTCGCACTGGTTTCGACACTTGCATTGTTTTATGATGATGTTGCACTATTACTTTGGGCTGCATCTATTCTCACTTGGCTAGGTAGTATTTATTGGGTGAGGAATTATCCCGAATCTGATAATTGGTACAATCCGTCATTATATCTTATTGGCTTTATCTTAATTTCAGCTGCGGTTACAGCGCTATATGCGGTTTGGCATAGTTCGCCATGGTGGTTAATGTATTTGTTCCTTTTGGTTTGGGGAGCAGATAGTGGGGCTTATTTTGTGGGTCGTAAGTTTGGTCAAAAGAAACTTGCACCTTCAGTCAGTCCAAATAAATCACTAGAAGGTTTGTATGGTGGTATTGCAACAACTGTAATTATTATGTTGGTTGTTCAATATTTCTATCTAAATCTAACAATTGTACAGTTGATCCTATTTTTAATGCTCTCCATCATTACTGTATTTGCGTCAGTTTTAGGTGACTTATTTGAATCTATGATTAAGCGTCGTGCAGGTATTAAAGATTCTGGACGCGTGTTGCCAGGTCATGGTGGTGTGCTTGATCGTATTGATTCTTTACTTGCAGCCGCTCCGATTTTTGCAGCTGGAATGTATATTTTAAAACTTATTGGTGTAGATCTTTAGATGACTCAAGCTGTATGTATATTGGGTGTTACTGGCTCAATTGGACAAAGTACTTTAAGAGTATTACAACAACACCCAGATCAATACTCAGTATTTGCAGTTTCTGCTTATAGTCGTTTAGATGAACTTTTAGAAATTTGTAAACAATTTCATCCGAAAATTGTTGTGGTTCCAAATAAAAAAGCATTGGAATTACAACAAAGATTCAAGCAAGAAAATTTAAACAATATTGAAATATTAACCGATGAAGCAGGTCTTGTTGCAATAGCTGAGCATTCAGAAGTTGATATTGTGATGGCAGCAATCGTCGGTGCTGCTGGGCTTTTGCCAACCTTGGCTGCGGTTAAGTCAGGCAAGCGTGTATTACTTGCGAATAAAGAGTCACTGGTGATGTCTGGTGATATCATGATGCAAGCTGCTAAGCAACATAATGCATTGTTATTGCCCGTAGACTCCGAACATAATGCAATTTTTCAATCACTTCCACATGATTATTTAGATGCTGAAAGAACGGGACAACCTCAGTTAGGCGTGTCTCGTATCCTATTAACAGCATCAGGTGGTCCATTTCTCAATCATTCGTTGGAACAATTATCCAAGGTCACTCCTCAACAAGCGTGCAAGCATCCGAATTGGTCGATGGGGCAAAAGATTTCTGTTGATTCTGCAACCCTGATGAATAAGGGGTTGGAATTGATAGAGGCGTGTCATTTGTTTTCAATATCCGAACATTTTGTTACAGTTGTTGTCCATCCACAAAGTATTATTCATTCGATGGTGCAATATGTGGATGGTTCGACTTTGGCACAAATGGGTAATCCTGATATGTGTACACCAATTGCACATGCATTGGCTTGGCCAAAACGTTTGGCAACAGATGTTCCAGCGTTAAATTTATTTGATACGGCACAGCTTGATTTTCAAGCACCTGATATTATTAAGTTTCCTGCATTGGATTTAGCTCGTCAAGCGATGCGCGCAGGCGGTTTGGCGCCAACGATCTTAAATGCTGCGAATGAAATTGCTGTTTCGGCTTTTTTGCAGCATAAAATTAGGTTTACAGCGATTCCTGAAGTTGTTGGACATACTTTACAAGTTGTACAAAACGCTAAAGCAGAAAATATAGACATCATTTTGCATACTGATATGATCGCTAGACAAGTTGCAGAGACGTATATTGTGGATATAGGGGGCTAAATCGTATGAATGCACTATTTATGATTGTTGCAGCGATTTTATTACTTGGTCCACTTATCGCTATTCATGAATTTGGTCATTATTGGGTTGCTCGTAAATTAGGTGTCAAAGTCTTGGTTTATTCCATTGGTTTTGGTCCTACGTTATTGAAATGGCAATCCAAAAAATCAGGTATTCAATATCAGCTTTCTGCATTACCTTTGGGCGGTTACGTCAAAATGCTCGATGAGCGTGAGGGAAATGTCGCTGAAAAGGATCTTCCTTATGCATTTAATCGCCAATCACCTTGGAAAAGGATTGCGATTGTTGCAGCAGGGCCGTTGGTTAACTTGATTTTTGCTGTATTACTGTTCTGGATTTTATTTTTACCAGCTCAGGAACAATTGAACACACGTATTGGCAAGATCATGCCGGATACTGTTGCTGCACAGGTTGATTTACAGGTGGGTGACAAAGTGGTTGCTGTTGATGGTCAGTCAACACCAACTTGGGAAAAACTAAATTTTGCATTAATTAACCGTATTGGTGAGTCTGGGCAGGTTTCAGTCGTTGTAGACCGTGAGGGTTCTGAAAAACAATTTAATTTGCCGATTCAGAACTTCCTTAAAGATCAAAGTCAGTCTCCTTTGGATGCATTGGGGTTTTTACCTTATCGGCCGATGATTCCAGCAGTAGTAAAAGAGTTGACTACTGATGGTGCTGCAATACGTCAAGGCATGAAAGAGGGTGATCGAATTGTTGCGATTAATAATGTCGCAATGAATGATTGGTTTGATGTGGTTAATGTAGTACAAAACTCCCCTGAAAAATTGCTGAACATAGATGTAATGCGTCAAGGTGAATTGGTTCATTTACAGATGATCCCTCGTGGTCAACGTGACAATATGGGTAACGTTACAGGTGTTTTGGGTGTTAAAAGTGATGCTGGTAAAGTCACGATACCAAATGAATATAAGCAAACAATTCAGTACACACCTTTAGAGGCTTTAGGTGTTGCTTTTGATAAAACAGTGCAACTTTCACAGATGATTTTTAATTCGATCGTTAAAATGATTCGAGGATTGATTGGTCTGGATAATTTATCTGGTCCAATTACGATTGCTAAAGTGGCTGGACAAAGTGCGGAAATGGGATGGCAAACTTTTATTTCCTTTATGGCACTTATGAGTGTGAGCTTGGGGATTTTAAACCTGTTGCCAATTCCTATGCTTGATGGTGGTCATCTGGTTTATTACTTTATCGAGATCATCCGTGGAAAACCTGTTTCTGAACAAATACAGATATTGGGTCTAAAAGTTGGTATGTTACTGCTCGGTAGCATGATGCTTTTGGCTTTATTTAACGACTTCATGCGTTTATAAAAACGCAAATGGAATTTAACTTACTGGAAAATATATGGGCATGCGTCACACACATTTATTAATGCCTTTGGCACTGGTTAGTGCGATGGCAGTGGTACAACAAGCATACGCAGCAGATGAGTTTCTTGCACGAGATATACGAATTGATGGGCTAGTGCGTTTAACACCTGCAAGTATCTATTCGATGTTACCAATAAATAGTGGTGATCGTGTAAGTGACCCAATGATCGCGGAAGCAATTCGTAGCTTATATGCTTCGGGTTTGTTTGATGATATCAAGGCATATAAGCAAAATGATGTTTTGGTCTTCAACGTTGTTGAGCGACCAGTTATTTCAAAACTGGAATTTAAAGGCAATAAACTCATTCCTAAAGAAGCCTTAGAACAAGGCTTAAAGAAAATGGGTATTGCTGAAGGAGAGGTTTTCAAAAAATCTGCGTTACAGATTATTGAAACTGAACTAGAGCAACAATATACCCAACAAGGGCGTTATGATGCAGATGTGACGGTTGAAACAGTAGCACGTCCAAATAACCGTGTTGAGTTGATGTTGAATTTCAACGAAGGTACTGCAGCAAAAGTTTTCGACATCAACATTATCGGCAACACAGTATTTAGTGATAGTGATATTAAGCAGGCTTTTGCAGTAAAAGAAAGTGGTTGGGCTTCTATTGTTACTCGTAATGACCGTTACGCTCGTGAGAAAATGGCAGCGAGTTTAGAAGCATTGCGTGCTTTATATCTGAATAAAGGTTATATCAACTTTAATATTATTAACTCTCAACTTAATATCAGTGAAGATAAAAAGAATATCTTTATTGAAGTTTCAGTAGATGAAGGCAGTCAATTTAAGTTTGGTGAAACCAAATTTTTAGGTGATGCTCTTTATAAACCAGAAGAGTTAAATGCCTTAAAGCTTTATAAAGACGGTGAGACTTATTCGCAAGAGCGTGTAAATGCGGTTAAGCAATTATTACTGCGTAAGTATGGTAATGCAGGTTATTACTACGCTGAAGTCAATGTCGTTCCAGATATTAACAATGAAACTGGTATTGTTAATCTAAATTATTATGTGAATCCTGGGCAGCAAGTTACAGTTCGTCGTGTTAACTTTTCAGGAAACAATAAAACTGCCGATGAAGTCTTACGTCGTGAAATGCGTCAGATGGAAGGTGCTTTAGCCAGTAATGAAAAAATTGACCTGTCTAAAATCCGTCTAGAACGTACTGGTTTCTTTAAAACTGTAGATGTGAAGCCTGTTCGTGTTCCGAACTCACCAGATCAGGTAGATCTGAATGTTGCCGTAGAAGAGCAACACTCAGGTACAACCACGCTTGCTGTGGGTTATTCACAAAATGGTGGTGTGACGTTCCAAGCGGGCTTAAGTCAAACCAACTTTATGGGAACTGGTAATCGTGTTGCGATAGATCTTTCTCGTTCAGAGACACAAGATTACTACAACTTAAGTGTGACTGATCCATACTTTACGATTGATGGTGTAAGTCGTGGTTACAATGTTTATTACCGTAAGACAAAGCTGAATGAAAACTATAACGTTAACAACTACGTAACGGATAGTATCGGTGGTAGTTTAAGTTTTGGTTATCCAATTGATGAAAATCAGAGTTTAAGTGCTTCACTTGGTATTGATCAGACTAAAGTCAGAACTGGTCCAAGTGTATCGACTTACATTCGTGATTATTTACTTGCAAATGGTGGCAAGGCAACAGGATCTTCTACTTGGTGTCCAAGTGGCGAAAATGAGACTGAGGATGATCCAGAGAATCCACTTACTCCAAAACCAAAACCTGGAACTTGTAAGGGAGGATTTAAGGACTATAACAGTGCATTTGAAGGTGAATTCCTGACCTATATGCTTAATTTAGGTTGGTCATATAATACACTCAATCGCCCTGTATTCCCGACTTCCGGTATGTCGCATCGTGTAGGTCTTGAAGTTGGTCTTCCAGGTAGTGATGTCGACTATCAAAAACTAACTTATGATGCTCAAGCATTTAAATCATTAGGTGCGGGCTTTGTTCTTCGTGGTTACGGAAAGTTAGGTTATGGTAATGATTTACCATTCTATAAAAACTTCTATGCAGGTGGTTATGGTTCGGTTCGTGGTTATGATAACAGTTCATTAGGACCTAGATATCCAAGTGTGATTTTCCAAGAAACGGGTAGAAATGATCCAGATCCAGAGGAAGTGGGTGGTAATGCACTTGTTCAGTTCGGTACTGAATTGGCATTACCAGTGCCATTCAAAGGTGATTGGGCACGCCAAGTGCGTCCAGTCATATTTGCTGAAGGTGCACAAGTTTTTGATACCAAATGTGATATTTCAAACAGTGCTTATGGTGATCAAGGTATGACCATTAATGGGCAAAAAATTACCGATGTTAAGCAATACTGTAAAGATAATTACGGTTTAGATTTTGGAAATTTACGTTATAGCGTAGGCGTTGGTTTTACATGGATTACCATGATTGGACCTTTATCACTGAGCTATGCTTACCCGCTTAATGATAAGAAGGGTGATGATACTAAATCAATCCAATTCGAAATTGGTCGTACTTTCTAAGTACGACCTCGGTTAAATTTGTAAAATATATAAAGGACGGACTCATGAAAACATTAACAGCACTGGTATTCGGTTTGGGTTTAACTGTATCAGCTTTTAGCAATGCTGCTGGTATAGCAGTGGTAGACTTAGCAAAAGTTGTAGAAAGCAGCACTTATCTCAAACAACAAAATGCAAGCCTAGGTCAGTCAGTAAAACCAACATCGACGAAGTTAGAGCAGTTAGGCAAAGAAATCGAGACTTTACAGCAACGTGCTCAATCGGCAAATCAAGCGGATTTGCAGAAACTTTCGGCTCAGTACCAAGCAAAAGTGAATGAATTCAATACGACACAACAAAGCTTGCAGACTAAAGTTCAGTCAACTTTGCAAACGATGAATACCACTTTTGAGAATCGTGTGAAGCAAGCAGCTGAACAATTGCGTAAAGAGAACAATTTAGACTTTATTTTGAATAAAAATTCTACGATTGCCTCTGACGCTCAGTATGATTTAACTGATAAAATGATTCAAAAGGTCAATGCAATGAAATAATCAATGAATAGACGTAGTTACCGTTTAGAAGAAATTGCTCACCTTGTACAAGGTGAGTTTTTTGGTGAAAAAGACTTCGAAATTTTTAACTTAGCAAGTTTAGAACAAGCACAAAGTCAGCACATAAGTTTTGTAAATGGTGATAAGTATTTAGCACAGGCTGAGTCAAGTCTTGCTGGCGTTTATATCGTTACACCGACATTAAAAGCGCAATTGAAAGATAAGAAAAACTTTATTGTTGTTGAAAATCCTTATTTAGCTTTCGCAATGTTAACCCATGTTTTTGCAAAAAAGATAACTCAACGTGGAATTGAAAGCACAGCCCAGATCCATCCTTCAGCTATCATCGCAGATGATGCCTATATTGGTCATTATGCTGTAATTGGTGAAAACTGTGTGGTTGGTGCTAACACGATTATTCAAGCTCACGTATTTTTAGATGATCATGTTGAAGTGGGCAAAGATGGTTTCATTGATACTCATGTGACGATCACAGGCGAAGCAAAACTTGGTGATCGTGTTCGTATTCATGCAAATACAGTGATTGGCTCTGAAGGTTTTGGTTTTGCACCATACCAAGGAAAATGGCATCGAATTGCTCAGTTGGGTTCTGTTCGTATCGGAAATGATGTTCGTATCGGTTCAAATTGCAGCATTGATCGTGGTGCTTTAGATGACACAATTTTAGAAGATGGTGTCATTATTGATAACCTTGTGCAAATCGCTCACAATGTACAGATCGGTGAAAACACTGCGATAGCAGCAAATTGTGGTATTGCAGGAAGTGCGAAGATTGGCAAAAACTGCATACTTGGTGGGGCGAGTGGGGTTGTTGGACACCTGGAAATCACAGATAATGTGACACTTACAGCAATGTCAATGGTCACAAAAAATATTTATGAAGCTGGAACCTATTCTTCAGGAATGGGACTTTTTGAAAATAAGCACTGGAAAAAGACGATTGTACGTTTAAGACAATTAGCAGATGTGCCATTGACCCAAATAATGAAAAGACTGGATCATATGCAAGCTCAATTAGAGTCCCTTGAATCAACCTTAAAGTTACGTAAATAATTTATTATGACCGAGTCTACATTACCAGCATTTACAATGCCTGAATTACCAATGGATATTCTCACCATTCGTGAATATTTACCGCATCGTTATCCTTTTTTATTGGTTGACAGAGTAACAGACGTTACAGAGAACAGCATCGTTGGCTATAAAAATGTGACGATCAACGAGGAGTTTTTCCAAGGGCACTTTCCAGCTTACCCAATTATGCCTGGTGTTTTAATCATTGAAGCATTAGCGCAAGTCTCTGGTATTCTGGGTTTTGTACTCACTAACCAAAAGCCAAAAGCAGGTTCATTATTTTTATTTGCCGGTGCAGAAAAAATAAGATTTAAGAAACAGGTTGTTGCGGGTGACCAGCTTGTCTTAAAATCTGAACTTGTGATGCAAAAACGTGGCATTTACAAGTACAATTGTACTGCAAGTGTTGACGGCATTGTTGCGGCAACAGCTGAGATTATTATTTCACACCAGAAAATTGAGCAGGCATGAGTAGTCAAAATTTAATACATCCTACAGCAATTATTGATCCGTCTGCAGAAATCGCATCTGATGTGCAGATCGGACCTTATTGTATTGTGGGTCCAAATGTAAGTATTGACACAGGTACAAAATTACACTCACATGTAGTGATTGGTGGTTTTACACGGATTGGTAAAAATAACGATATTTTTCAATTCGCAAGTGTTGGGGAAATCTGCCAAGATTTGAAGTATAAAGGCGAAGAAACTTGGTTAGAAATTGGGGATCACAACACGATTCGTGAGCATTGCACATTACACCGCGGTACTGTACAGGATCAAGGTCTGACTAAAATTGGTAGTCATAACCTTTTTATGGTCAATACGCATATTGCACATGACTGTATTATTGGTGATCACAATATTTTTGCCAACAACGTGGGTATTGCTGGACATGTACATGTGGGAAATCATGTCATTGTTGGTGGTAATGCTGGTGTACATCAATTCTGTCGAATCGATTCATATAGTATGATTGGTGGTGCTGCGTTGATCCTGAAAGATGTGCCTGCTTATGTGTTGGCTTCCGGTAATCCTGCACATGCGCATGGTTTAAATATCGAAGGTATGCGACGTAAAGGTTGGTCTAGAGAAACGATTCAGGGTCTAAGAACTGCATACAAACTGATTTATAAATCAGGTTTGACAACTGAACAAGCAATTGAGCAAATTCGAAATGAGATTTTAGGCTCAGTTTCAGAAGCGCAGTTGTTGATTGACTCATTAGAACAATCAACACGTGGCATCGTACGATAATTTATTGGTCATCTAAAAAGACACCTCGGTGTCTTTTTTTATTTGTACAATTTAAGGTTCAACTTCAACATATTGCTGTCGATATTGCTTAGGTGATAATTCAAAAGTTCGTTTAAATGCTTGGCTGAAAGCCGTTTCAGATGAATAGCCCACTTTATTGGCGATGACTTGTATAGAGTAGTTGCTTTTACGTAAATATTGGCTTGCTAGGCGCATACGATGCTGTTGTAAATAGGCGAGAGGAGACTCACCAATTACTTCATGGAATAAACTCGCAAACTTCGAGCGTGACATACAGCACTGCTCTGCAAGGGATTCGACAGTCCAAGCATCTTCCGGATGATTGTGAATCGCTGCGAGACTATTACTAAGCTCGGGGTGATTTAATGCACTAAGCCAGCCATGTTGACTCGAAATTTGTTGAATATGGTCGCGGATACATTTGATTAGTAAAATATTAACTAGATGATCGATAATAATATCTCGACCTGCTTGAATATTTTGAGTCTCTAATGCCAGAAAATGTAATCCAATTTGCAGCCATTCAGGCGCTGTATTATCACCTTGTTGAATATGAATGAGTGAGGGTAGAGCTTGAATAAATGGACGAGCCATAATCGTATCAATTTGACATCGAATGGTAAGTATCAGATTTTTTTCAGATGACTCTGTACCAAACTCAACTGCTTCTTCACGATGACCATCAAACAATTTTGAGATATCAACCGCATCAATAAGCTTGGTGATGGCATTATCTGCGCCTGTATGTGCCTGTCCCGATGGGATTAAGACAATTTCACCTGCATGTGCGACGAGATTATTCTGCGCATCAATTTGAATATATACTGAACCGACTAAAACAATATGTACGATCAAAGCAGCTTGATCTTGGCAAATGAATCCCCATTCTCCTTGTGTTTTCAAATAGATATATTCAGTGTGATTTAAATGAATATCTGCAAAAATTTTACTTAAGGCGTCCATATGCGTTTTATATAATGTATGTAATTTAAATTATAGAGAGCTATTGTAATAACTCAATATGTGTTTTTAGGACAAAAACAGGGGGGATTACGCCAAAGACTTATACATAGGTTTTTTGGACGCTTGCAACTGTCATCGCCTTCATAATTCTTCAAAATATACATATATACGAAGACATGGATACGACGATGAATGCGCCAGTAAATGTTAGTCAAGAACTTACGCCAGTAAGCATTCCAAAATCAAAAACTGAATTGGATCGTAAACGTTATCTATGGGCCATCAGCCCAGCTTTACCTGTAATTGGAATTGGAATTTTAGCAGGTTATCAATTTGCCCCTCGTCCCCTAAAGAAAATCTTCGCTTTAGGCGGTCCGATTGTTTTACATATTGTCATTCCAACAATTGATACGATTATTGGTAAAGATGCGAATAATCCAAGCGACGAAGATATTAAATTGCTGGAAAAAGATCCGTATTATTCTCGCTTAGTAAAAAGCTTCATTCCATTACAATATGCAGCGAACTTATATGCATGTTATTTAACAAGCCGAAAAGAAACCTCTTTTCTTGATAAAATTTTGCTTGGTGTTTCAATGGGTGCGATCAATGGTATCGCCATTAATACGGCACATGAGTTGAGTCATAAACATGATCGTATTGATCATATTCTTTCTCACTTAGCATTGGTACCTACAGGTTATAACCATTTCCGTGTTGAACATCCTTACGGTCATCATAAGCGTGCCGCAACTCCTGAAGATCCAGCGTCTTCACAAATGGGGGAAACTTTTTACGAATTTTGGCCACGTACAGTGATTGGTTCTTTAAAATCTGCAATTGAGATTGAAACCAATCGTTTAAAACGTAAAGGCAAAGAGTTCTGGTCTACAGAGAATGAGTTGTTACAAGGTTGGGGCATGAGTGCTGCATTTCATGGTTCAATGGTTGGTTTATTTGGAAAAGGTGTAAATCCATATTTAGCAACTCAAGCATTTTATGGCATTAGTTTATTTGAAATTATTAACTATATTGAACACTATGGTTTAAAACGTCAAAAAGATGCAAACGGCAAGTATCAACGTACAATGCCAGAGCATAGCTGGAACAACAATAATATCGTAACGAACTTATTCTTGTACCAATTGCAACGTCACTCGGATCATCATGCTTATCCAACTCGTCCGTTCCAAGCTTTACGTCATTTTGATGAGGCACCAGAGTTGCCAAGTGGTTATGCAAGTATGCTTCTACCAGCATTGATTCCACCTCTATGGTTTAAAATGATGGATAAACGTGTTGTTGATCACTACAAAGGTGATTTAAACAAAGCGAACATTTATCCAAAACGTCGTGCAAAACTTTTCAAAAAATTTGGCGGGGTTGATCAATCA
>NZ_GG665952.1:87161-112221 GCF_000156555.1 Acinetobacter sp. ATCC 27244 | reverse complement strand
ATCATTAGTACAAACGTCTACGAAAACTACAGACTAATACTAAAATTTGAGGTCTGTTAATATTTACAGACGCTCATCATGTTCCAAGCACTGTTCAGAAATGATCAGTGCTTTTTTCTTGTATTAAAAAATTAAAAAACCACGGTTTTTGCAAATTCTTATTGTATATCTATATAACCTAGAATCAAAACAGCACTTACAATCGATTTTACGAGGCGATGATGACAAAACATTATGATTATATTGCGATTGGCGGCGGTAGTGGCGGGATTGCATCAGTTAATCGTGCTGCAATGTATGGAAAGAAATGTGCATTGATTGAGAAAAGTGAAATTGGGGGGACGTGTGTAAACGTGGGATGTGTGCCTAAGAAAGTGATGTGGTATGCAGCACATGTTGCGGAGACGATACAGAAATATGCACCAGACTATGGATTTAATGCACATGTTGAATCATTTGATTGGCAGCATTTAATTAAAAATCGGCAAGCTTATATACAAAGAATTCATACGTCTTATCAAAATAGCCTAAGCAGTAATAAAGTGGATCTTATACAAGGTGAGGCGACCTTTATTGATACTCATACGATTGAGGTTAATGGTAATCGACTTACTGCGGATCATATTTTAATAGCTACAGGGACACAGCCATCATTACCTGATATTGAAGGGGTTGAATATGGGATTGACTCTAATGGCTTCTTTGAGTTATCTGATTTACCTAAAAGAGTAGCTGTTATAGGTTCTGGCTATATTGCGGTTGAACTTGCTGGGGTACTCAATACATTAGGCTCCGAGGTCGGGCTATTTATCCGTCAGAATCGACTAGTACGTCGTTTTGAATCATTTATTAGTGAAACACTTATGACTGTGATGCAAACAGATGGTATTACGGTACACACGCAAGCTGTTCCCAAAAAAGTCACAAAAAATGGGGATGGTTCGGTGGTGCTCCATTTAGAAAATGGTGAAAGTCATACGATCGATTGTCTTATCTGGGCAACAGGTCGAGAACCGAATACAGCAAGTTTAGCTCTAGAAAAAGCGAATATTGAGCTTGATGATAGGGGCTATATCTGCGTTGATAAATTCCAGAATACATTGCAAGCGGGCATTTATGCTGTAGGGGATATTACTGGAAAAATGGAACTTACACCTGTTGCTGTGGCGGCAGGACGTCGATTATCAGAACGGCTTTTTAATAATAAACCTGAAGAACATTTAGATTATGAAAATATTCCTACAGTGGTCTTTAGTCATCCGCCTATAGGTACTGTTGGGATCACCGAAGATGAAGCGGTAGATCAATATGGTCAGGAAGCTGTAAAGGTATACAACACCTCTTTTACGGCTATGTTTAGTGCAATTACTGAACATCGTCAACCTACGAAGATGAAGCTAGTTTGCGTGGGTAAGGATGAGAAAATTGTGGGGATTCATGGTATTGGATTTGGGATGGATGAAATTTTGCAAGGCTTCGCTGTTGCTCTAAAAATGGGAGCGACTAAGAAAGATTTTGATAATACCGTTGCGATTCATCCAACTTCTGCCGAAGAGTTTGTGACCATGAGATAAAGTATTAATGAAATGTAAAGGCTAAAGGACGTTATAAAAACGTCCTTTAGCCTGTCAGAAGAGGAAATTATTTTAATTCGCTCGATGATTTACCCAATTCACGACGCGCGATGATCAATTGCTGAATCTGTTGTGTACCTTCAAAAATATCTAGAATTTTTGAGTCACGTGCCCATTTTTCCAGCAATTCATCTTCACCATAACCTACACTTGCAGCTAGCTCTACACATTTCAGCGTAATTTCATTGCCGACACGACCAGCTTTGGCTTTAGCAATTGAAGCTTCTTTAGAGTTCGGCTTTTTATTGTCTGCCATCCATGTCGCTTTAAGCATAAGTAAACGGGCGGCTTCCCACTCAGCCTCCATACGATAGATTTGTGCAGCCAGATTTGAACTTTGCAAATACGGTGTTTGATAGTCAGGATCAAGTTGGTCTTTGAAAATCTCTTTGATACGTTCTAAAGAGGCTTTTGCACAACCAATTGCCATCGCTGCAACAAGTGGGCGTGTATTATCAAACGTTTCCATTACTCCAGCAAAACCCTTCGCCACGTCGATATCAGGATTACCTAATAGATTTACAGCAGGCACACGACAGTCGATGAAACTAATGACTGCTGTATCAGATGCTTTGATTCCAAGTTTATGTTCGAGACGTTCGACTTTCATTCCCGGTGTGCCTTTAGTCACAACAAAGGATTTAATCGCAGCACGTCCAAGTTTCTTATCTAAAGTTGCCCAAACGACAACTGAATCAGCACGTTCACCTGAAGTAACAAAGATTTTTTCACCGTTTAGAATATAATCATCGCCATCTTTGGTTGCAGTCGTACGGATAGCTGCTGAGTCAGAGCCACAACCCGGTTCAGTGATTGCCATTGCAGCCCAAGTGCCTTTGAAGCGTTCAAGTTGCTCATCATTGGCAACCGCAGCAATGGCAGAGTTACCCAAGCCTTGGCGTGGCATACTGAGTAATAATCCAGTATCGCCATAACACATTTCAATAATGCCAAGTGCTGCTGACATATTACCGCCATTTACGATCGAATCTGGATTGGCTGTACCGCGCTTGCTAGCATTTGCTGCACCTACGCCTTCGCCACTTTCATTCATCCCATCTAGTAAGGCAGCTAACATATCCAGTTCTTTTGGATAGGCATGTTCAGCTTTATCATATTTACGAGAAATTGGACGTAATACATTAATGGCAGTTTCGTGTGCTTGATCAACCAGCATTTTAAATTTTTTCGGATTCTGTAAATTCATTATTATTCTCCAAAATTAAGCGTGTAAGCCAGAATGCAAGATTGCGGTCGCACGTAAATCACGATACCAACGTTCAACAGGATGCTCTTTGGTAAAGCCATGCCCACCCAAGATTTGAACGCCATCCGTACCGATTTTCATTGATTTTTCAGCACAGAGTAGTCGTGCCAAATACGCTTCGCGGTGGAATGGTTGTCCAGCTTCAGCCAAACTTGCTGCGTTAAGTACCAACATACGCATCGCGTCAATTTCAATGGCCATATCAGCAATCATGAATGCAACGCTTTGACGGTGTGAGATTGGCTCCCCAAAGGCAGTACGTTCGTTTGCATATTTGATGCAATACGCTTTTATGGCTTCACAAGTCCCGATAGCCATTGCACACCACATCAAATTACCTAAATCCACAAACGCAGTGTAATCGAAGTCTGTATCACCTAAGCTAAGAGCAGGAGTTTGATTGAATTGAAGTGTTGCAGTCTCTGCTGCTTTTAAACCCATCGCGGGATTTGCTTTGATTGCAATCGTTTCATCACACTGCACCACAAATATATCGGGTTTTCCGTTCCATTCAGCACTGACAATAAAGACATCTGCTGTATCACCTAAAACAACGAGAGTCTTTTCACCTGTGATATAGAATTTTCCATTTTGCTCAGTTGCTTTTGTTTTTAACTGGAATGGATTAAATGCTGGGGTTGCTTCTTGGAAGGCGAAAGTTGCAGTGACATCTGGATCTTCTGCAAACACAGGTAAATACATAGATTGAACTTGGGTTGAACCCCAACGAGTCATTGCATTGATCACACTAAAGGTACTTAATAGGCCTGCGGTTAAACTGAAATCACCTTTAGCAAGACTTTCTGCAATTAGAATATTACTGACAATATTCTGTTCAGCCGCAACACCGCCCAAAGCTTCGGGTAATGCGTAGTAATTTAAACCAAGATCAGTTAAATGCTGCCAAAGTTCTTCTGGAAATTGAGCATGATGATCTGCATCATGCGCTAAAGTATATAAAACCTCTTCAGCAAATTGTGACATGGCATCGCAGGTCATTTGCTGCTCTTCAGTTAAACTCAGATCAAATAGGTTTTTATTGCTTTGATTTGGTAGACGCTGTTTATCTATTGCTTGCGGTTTAAAGGCTTTTTGTGTTTTAGTCAGCACCTTAAAGCCAGTCTTTGAACCTTGATATAGCGATTTTTCAACAAATTTTCGTAGCTTGAGTTGATCAAGCATTTCGCTTCCTGCGATTTTTGTGATTAGAGATAGCCCGAAACCTTGAGCCTTATTCATCATATTAGACATGACTTTATCCTAGGGGATGATTGTAAATTCATGCTGACATGCCCCAGTTAAAAAAACTATGTCTTCTTTGACACGCTGAATTGAGAACGATAAAGCGTAATGTGAATACCTAAGTGGATTTATCTTATTGTTTTTTAAAATTTTAAAAAAATGATGAAAAATAAAAAATAAAAAAAATTGACCAATCTGACAAATCAGATTGGTCAAGATGACTTTGTATAGGTATTTTATGCAAATTGACGAATCATTTTACGGACGTTTGTCTTTGCATCAATGACGGTCATAAAGGTATATGCACCAATAAATTTACGGCTAATAAACATAAATTCTTTTGGGGGAACCGAGAAGTAGCGAGAAGCCATTGATTGCGCTGCTTGTTGCATCACTCGACTATGAAGCTGACTTTTCTTCCAGTCATAGCGATCTTGATCATCCATAATACCAATAGGCATGTCTGGATTGTTTTCAGGGCAACTAAATGCTTCAGTTGCAATTAAGAAAACATCTGCCATGCCTGGTTTAATACTTTCTGGCATACCATCAAAAAATTCGTAGCCTGTCATCGCTTTGACCATGGCTGCTTTGTCGTGATCATAACCCGCTTGAATTAGGTTACGCGCAACAGACAGTAAATTCTCATCGAATTGACGTATCGCACCAAAATCAAGTAATACAATTTTATCGCGGACGTCAGTACCGTTCCCTAAACGGACTAAATAATTACCGAAGTTAGGATCGGTTTGCATTTCACCCCATTCAAATAATTCACGTACTGCGATCTCTAATGATGCTTCGCCCAATTGATTTCTACGTTCTTGTGGCAAAGAGAGCATGACAGGGCTGTTTACAGGAACACCACGCTCGAAAGTCATACAGAGCACTTTTTCAGCACAGAATTCATTGACAATCTGAGGGACAATATATCGAGGATCTTCTTTTAAACGTGCAGCAAAGCGACGTGTGGTCGCAGCTTCGATGCCATAATCAACTTCTCGATGCATCATTTCTCTAACTTCATCAAACCATTGATCAAATTCACGGGTCTGCGGAACCATGCGCGTGAGTTTAAGCATGTTTTTGAACAGATTCATATCTGAATCAATCGCTTCAGCTACACCTGGATATTGGATTTTAAGCACTAATTCTAAACCATCCGATTTACGGATAGCACGATGTACTTGAGCTAATGAAGCTGTACCGATTGGCTCATGGTCGATGGTCAGATCGTCCATTCTAGAACCTAGTTGTTCTTGTAAATGTGCTTTAATAGCAGGCCAAGCCAAAGCAACAGTTTGGTTGTTCAGCGTGTTTAATGCTTGAGTAATTTCTTCAGGTAGGAAATGCTCGCCATATAAGGCCATCATTTGCCCGATTTTTACGATCGAGCCTTTTAACTTTCCAATTTCAGAAACCAAATAATGAGCTTGTTCAGCCATCGCTTTCTTACGTTTCTTTTCTTTATCTTCTTCACTTGAAAACATAGAAGTAGCACTTGCGGTTGCCCAACGTGTTCCAGCAAGTAATGAGGCTTTAGCGATAGATAAGCGACGATCCACAGACGAGGTTTTTAGGTTCTTGAGCTTATCGTTCTGATCTGACATGAAAGAAAAATCCTATGCTGAAATCGGAGGGTTGAAAGCTGAGCGTAAATTGTAGTGGATATTACAGCGTTTGAACGTATTAAAATAGTTCAATCTCTTGAATTATCAGTCTAAATTTGTGAAATAGATCAATATTTACAAAATAGCCTAAGCAGATAATAGAATTTTTTAGACGCTAATGGATCTCTACATTAAATTCTAAACTGAATTTTTAATTCAGATTTTTTCATCAAATAAGTACGGTTACTTTGGATGTGCTGCTTTAACATTTGTTTGACTGAATTATGGTGAAAACCTAATGCATGAGCTTTAACAATAATAATACTGGGCAGAGTAAAGAAAAAATATTTGGTATCTTCTAAAGTCGCGTCTTTAAAGATACCTTCTTCAATTAAGGTGTGTTTAAGCAATTGTTTTTCAGCCTGTACGATACTTGAAGACTCATCATTCCAGTAGTTTTGGCGCATTGCCATTAGATTATTATGTTTGTAGCTCATTTGATTGCAGGTCCTATTTTTGATCCACATTGAAGAATATATGCGGGTAGTTGAGTAATTATCAAGAATAGATTTATATCAAAAATAGCCTAAGTAAATTTAAACATTTAACCTAAAATGCTACACTATTCCCACTTTAAAATTTTTATAACATCACTGAGTAATCATGACGCCAGCTTGTAAATTGCTTGAAAAACACAAAATACCTTTTTCAATTCATGAATATGAGCATGATGTAAATGCTAAAAGTTTCGGTCTAGAAGCTGCTGAAAAACTAAATTTGAATGTTGAAGAAGTATTTAAAACGTTGATGGTTACTGATGAAAAAAACTTCTTTATTGCGATATTACCTGTGAATCATCAACTCAATCTAAAAAAAGTTGCGGCAGCAGTGGGGTGCAAGAAATTACAAATGGCAAACCCGAAAGACGCTGAGCGTTTGACTGGCTATCTGGTTGGAGGAATCAGCCCCTTGGGTCAAAAGAAACGCTTAAAAACTGTGATCGATAAAAGTGCACAAGCATTTGATAAAATTTACGTTAGTGGTGGAAAGCGTGGACTTGATATTGGACTAAAGCCGCAAGATTTGGCAAGTTTATTAAATGCTTCATTTTTTGACATATTAGATTTTTGATGTGGGGAAATATTACATTTGAGACTATTTAAAAATTTTATACATCTATAAAAACTATTGATGGCTACAAGCTGATCATTTTATTTAATGAGAATTATTATTATCTTTTTGTATCTTTACTGAGCAATATTCCTTATTAAACAAAATAAATTCAATGATTTAGTGCTGTTTTTCTAGGTTCTTTTATGGAATTGAAATAGTAAATGATAATAATTATCATTAGTTCCATCTTAACTACAAACTCCCTTGTACTTAAGATGTGTTTCAGGCCTAAAACATTTCGAAAAACAAATTAACTCTTTTGAAAGAGGATATCGACAGATGCAATCACTTGCTAATCGGTTGGCGTTACAACATTTCGTCAATGCATATACGCAAGAAACTGGCAAAGGTCACTTGCTTCATAAAAGTCAGCAATCTCTTCAACTACAGACGTTTAGCCAAGGTTTGACGCTGTTATCAATACCGATTACCTCTATTCAAGCACGTTGCTTTTTCCCTTTATCTTATGTGAGCTGTGTGGGGCGACATCGCTTAGCAGATCTTCCGCAAATTATTATCGATGAAAAAATTAAGGTATTTAGTCCTGTAGCAATTGTTGGGTTGTTGCTAGAAGAACTTGTTCAAGAAGCCCCTGTTCATCTAGATGCTGCTTCATTAGTTGAAAAATGGATTCAAAGTCGAGATGCGCTACAACAGTTTTTACAAAATCGTGAATATGAATTTGATGATTTAGTAAAAGCAGGGCAAAGCTTTATTGAAACAGAGCAAGCTTTGATTTTAGGGCATAGTATGCATCCCGCGCCAAAAAGTAGGACAGGCTTTGTTCATGAAGATTGGTTAAACTTTTCTCCTGAAAATAAAGGTAAGACTCAACTTCATTATTGGCTAGTGCACCAAGATTATATTGCAGAAGGTAGTGCGACTGATGAACCTATTTCAGCGCAATTAAAAACCGCGTTACAGTGGTATTTATCTGAAAATGATCTCAATTTATTAAAGACACATGCGGAATATAAGTTACTTCCTTTACATCCATGGCAAGCGCGTTATTTACAGGGCAAAGCTTGGTTTGAACGATTAAAGCAAACAGGGCAACTGATTGATTTGGGCTTACGTGGTTGGCAATTCTCTCCAACCACTTCCATACGCACATTAGCGAGCTTCAATGCACCTTGGATGGTGAAGCCGTCACTTTCAGTGATGATTACCAATTCTATTCGAGTGAATTTGGCTAAAGAATGTCATCGTGGTGAATTGACACATCGTTTATGGCATAGTGAGTTTGGGCAAAATATTCTTAAACAGTGTCCAAGTCTAAAAGCAGTCAATGATCCAGCTTGGATCGCTTTAAAAATCGATGATGAAGTGATCAATGAAAGTATTTGTATTTTCCGAGATCAACCATTCCATCCACAACAACAAGTCACCTGTATCGCATCTTTGTGCCAAGATCACCCGATTAAACCTTTAAATCGTTTTAATGCCTTATTTGCAAAAATTGCGAAAGCCCATCCGGATGCTGAAGTTTCAGAGATTGCTTCAGATTGGTTTAATCGGTTCCTCGAAGTCAGTTTGCAGCCTTTGATGTATCTATACCATCGTTATGGTATGGCATTTGAGTCACATCAGCAAAATGTGTTGTTGGAACTGGAAAATCATTTCCCAAAAACTTTATGGCTGCGTGATAACCAAGGTTTTTATTATATTGAAGAATTTGCCACTGAAATTCTGCAAGCACTGCCTGAACTGAAAGAAAAAGCCTTTGCGGTAGGTCCGAAAGATTTTGTTGATGAACGTTTTAGTTATTATTTCTTTGGCAATACTTTGTTCGGGATTATTAATGCCATCGGTGCAACAGGCTATATCACTGAAGATGAATTGTTAGCGCATCTAACTGGATTTTTAGAAGAGCAATTACAGCAATATCCTGAGAGTACCTTAATACAAGGACTACTGTTCAATTCAACGCTGCCTTATAAAGGCAACTTGCTGACACGTTTGCATGAATTAGACGAGTTGATCGCACCTGTAGAAAATCAATCTGTTTACGTGCAACTGCCAAATCCGCTGCGTATTTCACAGAAGGATGTCAGTTATGCTTGATTTTATTGGAATTGGTCTAGGGCCTTTTAATTTAAGTCTTGCTAGTTTGCTACAAAACAAAAGCTCACTCAATTACGTGTTTTTTGAGCAAAAGGCGCAATTTGATTGGCATGCAGGTATGCAACTACCTAATACGGTATTACAAGTGCCATTCATGGCAGATTTGGTCTCGATGGTTGATCCAACCAGTCCATTTAGTTTTTTGAATTATCTGCGTCATCAGCAACGTTTGTATAAGTTTTACTTTTTAGAGCAGCCACATATTCCACGTTGTGAATACAACCATTATTGCCAATGGGTTGCAGAACAACTCGATTGTATCCAATATCAATCTCGTGTCTTGAAGATTGAACCTCAAGCGATTGGTTTTAAGGTAGTCGTTGAATCAAACGGTGTTCAGCAAAGTTATTTATGCCGTCATTTGGTGGTTGGTAGTGGCAATGTGCCTTATTTGCCTGAATGTTTGGCAAAAATTCAGAAAATCCGTCCACAACAATGTCTGCATTCAGCACAGTATATGACGCATGCCGATACAGATTTACATGGCGATGTGGTCGTACTTGGTTCTGGACAATCTGCAGCTGAAGTGTTTATCGACTTATTTGATGAACAGCAAGATACTGTCAATCATCAGTTTGATTTGCATTGGTTTACGCGCTCTCAGGGTTTCTTCCCGATGGAGTATGCGCCATTAGGTTTGGAACATTTTAGTCCAGATTATGCTCAGCATTTTTATGATTTGACTGTGCAGCAAAAGGAACAGCAGTTAAAGCAACAAGCCTTGTTATACAAGGGAATTAGCGCAAAAACCATTCGTGAGATTTATCAGAAACTTTATCATCGCAGTATTGCAGGTCAAAGCTTACAGACACATTTACATAGTCAATGTGATTTGAAAGATGCAGAAGCATTGGATACACAAAAAATCCGACTGCATTTCCAGCATCGTGCTACAGCTCAGTCTTTTCATCTCGACTGTGATTTTCTTGTAGCCGCAACGGGTTATTTCACACCTGATTTTGGTTTTATGCAAATGCTCAAGCCATACATCGAGTTTGATCATAAGCAGCGTTGGCAGATTACAGACGACTATCGTGTTGTACATCGGCTGAATGGTCATATTTTTGTTCAAAATCAGGAAATGCATAGTCATGGTGTCGGCACACCTGATTTAGGTCTTGGTGCTTATCGTGCAGCAACGATCATTAATCAATTGCTTGCTGAGCCTCTTTATGAGTTAGGCAATCAAGCGCAGACATTCCAACACTTTAATCTCTCTCAAAATCCAAAAATTTGTATGGCAGATGACAAAGCACAATCAAACGAGTGCCTTTGCGAAAATTCTCCCAATAAAAACCATTCAATTTTCAAGAAAACAGAACAGAACGTGATGACGACGCATCCTAATCGTCGTGGTGCAAACACACGTACACAAACGGCTTCTGTACATTCAACATATGAGAAACTGATATGAACTTTGCAACTTTAAAAATTAATCAGCAGCAATGGCGTGCCGCAGGACAACGTCTTATTGAAATGGCGATTGCAGAGTTTCTATACGAAGAAATTCTTGAAGTTAAAGCATTGTCAGCAGGGCGTTATCGATTAGATTTAGGCAACCGTCAGTATGAGTTTCAAGGACATCAATATCTACTCGGACACTGGAATATCCAGGAAGCTTCGGTACGTGATGTGACTCATAGTCAGGAAAATGATCAACCTGCTTGGAACTTACATGAGTTCATTGTCGCAATGTCTGACAGTTCTAATGTAAAGCCATTTACTAAAGCGTATTTGATCAAAGAAATGAATAATACTTGGCTTGCAGAAGCACATTTGTTCAATGAAACACGTTTGCCAAGTACAGCGGTTTTGACAGAGCCACATTACAAAGTTGAAGGCATGCTACGTGGTCATCCTTGGCTCATCATGAGTAAAGGGCGCATGGGTTTTGGTTATGATGATTATTTAAGCGCTGCACCAGAGCTTTCACCTGAAGTTAAAGTGTTGTGGTTAGCCGTACATCGTGATTTGGCAGAGTATCGAAGTACTGAAGATTGGAGTGCCTGCGGTTTATATCAACATGAATTTGATGCCAATGAACTACAGCAGTTCATCAATATTCTCCAAGAAAAAAACCTAGATCCACAAAATTACTTTTTGATTCCCGTACATGCTTGGCAATGGCATCAATGGCTTGTTCCGACTTATGCCAATGAGATTGTGGATCAGAAAATTATTGAGTTAAATATCAGCCAAGATAGCTATGTGCCGATGCAATCAATCCGCACATTATGCAATACGTCAAACCTACAACGCCATTACATTAAGTTGCCTGTCAGTATTTTTAATACCGCTGTTTATCGTGGATTACCCTCAAAGCGTAATCTAGCAGCTCCAGCAGTGAACGCATGGTTAAAAAGAATTCATCAACAAGATCAAGACTTACAAAATACAGGTGTGATTTTCTTAGGTGAAGTTGCGACTTTAACTATCCATCAGCCGTGTTTTGACCGCATTGACGGTGCACCGTATCAATTTAAAGAGCTGTTCGGTTGTTTATGGCGTGAAAGTGTTGATCGTTATGTTGATCCATCTCATCAAGTGTTATCTCAAGCAGCATTGTTACACCGTGATATTTCAGGTCAATCGATCCTGAGCGTGTTGATTCAAGCATCAGGTTTAAGTCCTTTGGCTTGGTTAGCACAATTTGCTCAAGTAAGCATGAGTCCATTGTTACTTTGCTTGTATCGCTATGGTTTGGCATTTTCACCACACGGCGAAAACACGATGTTGGTACATGAAAATGGTGTGCCGAAAGCTATGGTATTAAAAGACTTCATTGATGACATCAATTTAGTGGATGAGGATTTTCCTGAGTTGGCTCAGTTACCATCTGAAGCAGATTTATTACTCCGTCACGAAGCGACTGATCTAAGCCATTTTATTTTCACAGGTCTGTTCATGGTGCATTACCGCTATATCTGTAATGTGTTCTTGCAAGACTATCCTGAATATTCTGAGCTTGATTTTTGGCAGACCATTTCAAATACGATTGTTGAGTTTAACCACAAACATCCAGAATTGGCTGAACGTGCTGATAAATTCGCCATGCTGCGTCCAAGTTACACCAAAATTTGCCTAAACCGTGTGCGTTTATTTACCACAAGTTATAACGATGAAGCAGAGCGTCCTGTTCCTGTCTTTCTTGATCCCATTGCAAATCCAGTTAGCCCAGAAACATTGAAAACATGGGCACAACAACCTCGCCAAGCGAAAGTGGGCTAATTTTATTCGTCATTTTATAGGTTCGATATGAAAACAATCTCTCAGCAATTACCCGATTATTTTGAATACTTTGAGGATGGAACTCAGTACTACTTACGCCAAGTGCAATATCCGCAGGATATTCCTTTATTACACAAATGGATGCATGAACCACATGTGATTCCACAGTGGCAGCTAAATAAATCGGAACTGGAGTTACAAGTTTACTTCGACAAAATGCTTGCAGATGACCATCACCGTTTATTGATCGTCGGAATTGATGGCAAAGATGTGGGCTATACCGAAATTTATGAGGGTAAACGAGATCGTTTAGGCCGTTATTACGATGGTGATGACAATGATCTCGGTTGGCATTTGCTATTTGGTGACAAATCAGTGTTTGGTAAAGGTTTTTTACGCCCAACTATTCGTTTACTCAGTTTCTATATTTTTGAGCACTCTAAAGCGAAAAAAATTGTGGGTGAGCCAGATCATACCGTTAAACCTTATGCAGCTGTGGTGGCAGAGCTTTGCTATGAAAGTCAACGTTTAATACCGATGCCTGAAAAAACTGCAATGTTGTATTACTGCTTTAGAGAAACTTTTTATCACAAGTTTGGGGAATATTACCAAACATCACAACAACAGCTAGCAGATCGGCCAGCCAAACTCCTGAGTGTTACATGAGCTTATATATCAATGAAATGCATATCTTAGACATGCGCTTTGCGGCGAATGTCTCTGTTGCAGAATTTGAACAATGGTTAGCACGAATTCAGCACTATTTTGAACATCAGCGAAATTTTGTGTTGATCATGCAAACTGATGAAAATACAGAATTTCCGGAGGAATATAGAGCAATCCAAGGCAAGTGGTATAAACAATATAAACAAGATTTTTACCAATATTGCTTAGGTTTTGCGCGTATTGCTCAGGATGACGAAGATCGTATTCGATTGGATACACCAGCACTACACAAAGCTTGGCAAGTCCCATATTTTGTCAGCGTAGATAAATCTGAAGCCATGCAATGGGCGATGCAGAGGTATTTATGAGTCAAAATTCATTAAATATTCAGAAAGTTTCAGCCTTAAGCCTAAGTGTCGTGGTGGTTTTATACCTCGCGCATGCTTTACCACTGTATTTTTACAACGTGGCATTACCAGCGATTCTGCGCCATCAAGGTGTAGATTTACGTTGGATTGGCATGTTGTCGTTGCTTTATATTCCTTGGGCATTCAAATTCTTTTGGGCGCCTTTAATTGATCGTTTCTACTTAAAAAAACTAGGAAAGCGTAAGACTTGGTTGCTATTTACACAAATTGCACTGGTGCTAGGTGTTGTTGCTTTGGCATTAACACAGTTTGATTATGGCCTCGGTGTATTTGTCATTGTTGGTTTATGGATTTCAACTTTTGCAGCAACTCAAGATATTGCCATTGATGGCTATACCGTCGAAACCTTTTCAGAGTCTGAATATCGCTTAGGAAGCATGGCACAAAGCATCGGCGTTGCGCTCGGTAGTATGGTGGGTGGAGCAGCAACTTTATGGCTTTACCAGCTTTATGGCTGGCAAACTGCATTGATTTCCTTAGCCGCAATGACGGCACTGACTATGTTTGCGATTTTCCAAATCAAAGAAAAATCAATTTCTGAGAAAATCGCTAAACATCCACCAAGTCTGATTCGTGCGTTTAAACGTCCAGAAATGTTATGGGCTTTAGCTTTGATCGTGTGTTATCGCTTCGTTGAAGCACCTGCAATGGCAATGCTGAATCCGATGCTAATTGATCAAAAGTGGTCTTTGGCAGAGATTGGAGTGTTGATGTCTGTGATCGGTGCGGGTATTGGATTATTAGCTGCTGTATCTGCTGCATTTCTCTTGAAAAAAATAGCAGCTACACAATTACTGATCTGGGCAGGCTGGGCACGTACTTTGATTTATGCCTTGTTGGGTGCAGCTGTTCTACTCAGTTGGTTTGATCAATGGCACAGATTACTTGGTGTATTTGTAGTTGTCATTCTTGCAATTCGTTATATCGCGATGACGGCGTTATATGCACATTTCATGCAGACCAGCTCTAAAGATCAAGCAGGAACGGATTTTACGATTTTGGTCTGTTTTGAATTATTGGTTTATTTCATTGGTGGTGCGATGTCAGGTTTCTTAGCTAAAGCGTTTGGCTATGGAAATTTTTATTTAATTCTCGCCGCTGCATCCATTTTAAGCGTTTTACTCAGTCAAGTTTTGATTTCTAAAGCAAAACAATCGAAACAACTTATCTAGGGGCTACTTATGAAAGTTCATACACTTTCGACAACACTAACACTTCTAAGCTTGGCAGTAAGTGCCCAGCTTTATGCTCAAACAACTGAGATCGATACCACGATTCAAAATAATGTTGCAGCAGAAGTCCAAAAACCAACACAACTTGCGCCAATTGTTGTGACAGCAACTCGTTCGGCACAAAGTATCGCTGAAATTGCAGGGACAGTTCAATCAATCGAACAGAAACAAATTGGACAGCAAGCGGCGGCTGGACGAAAGTTGGCAGATATTCTAGCTCAACTGGTTCCATCACTCAGCCCGAGTAGCGGAACAACCACTAATTACGGTCAAACTATGCGTGGCCGTCAGGTGCTTGTCCTTATTGATGGGGTTGCCCAAACAGGTTCACGTGATGCCGCCCGCCAACTAAATAGTATTAGCCCTGATTCAATTGAAAAAATTGAGGTGGTTTCAGGTGCAAGTAGTATCTACGGTTCCGGTGCAACAGGCGGTATTATTAATATCATCACAAAGAAAGGGACTGGTGATGGTGTAAATTTTGAATCAAAACTTGGTGTTACATCTGGCGATAATTTTAAAAATGATGCACTAGCTTATGAAGCTTATCAATCAGTTGGGTTTAATCAAGGTGATTGGAGTGGTTTCTTAGGGGCAGGCTATACCAAACGTGGTGAAATCCAAGACAGTCATGGTAATCGCATTGGACCAGAGATTGCACAAACGGATCGCCAAGATACAGAAACGGTTGATGTGAATGGTCGTTTAAGCTGGCAATTTACTGATACCCAAAAAATAAGTTTGGGGGCTCAGTATTATAATGACAAACAAGATTCAGAGTATGGTCCAGATTATGGTCCAGACTTCGCAGTTTTAAAAGGCAATCCACCGAGTTTAAAAGCACTCAAAGGTTTTGAAATCGATGATCAGCCATTCACCAAACGTTATGCTGTAAATACGCAATATCAAAACACGGATTTACTTGGGCAAGAGCTGAATGTAGAAGCATATTATCGCAATGAAAAAGCGCGCTTTTACCCGACGGTTTTAGCTAACTTTATTCCTGCTGGATATTATTTGGCTTACCAATCTGAGTCTGATATTGATGTTGCCGGTATTCGTGCTGCAATGACATCAAAGTTGAATGTTGCTGATCGTGATCTAAAACTGACTTATGGTATTGATTATGACCGTGAGAAAGATAAGCAAACAGCTGATTTATATAGTTTTACCCACAATGGTCTGAAATATCAAAATACAGGGCGGAGTTATGACTTTGGCCCAGATGCAACCATTAAAAACTTAGGTGCATTTGTTCAGGGGAATTATGATTTAACGGATGCATTGAATGTTCAAGCGGGCATTCGTTATCAACGTATTGAAAGCGACACCAGTGCATTTCAACCCACTGTTGCAGCTATTCAAGGTGATATCACCGGACAGCCGGTTGGAATGGTCGCTGCAGGTTCTGTTAAACACGACAAAACATTATTTAATTTAGGTGCTGTGTACAAATTAAATGACCAGCAACAAGTATTTGCAAACTTCTCTCAAGGTTTTAGCTTACCAGATATTCAACGTGTATTACGCGATGTTTCTGCTGGTTATGTAGTTCGATCAGGCAATGTTGATCCAATTACTGTCAATAGTTACGAATTGGGTTGGAGATTGCAAAATGACCTTGGTGCAAATCTTGGATTAACAACGTTCTACAATACTTCTGATAAAGTCATCCAGTTTAAAGCTGATCGTTCTGTAACTGTTGCAGATACAGACCAACGTATTTATGGTCTTGAAGCGAATGCAAGCATGCCAGTATTGGATCAATTTAGTGTCGGTGGGACATTATCTTATACTCGAGGTCAATTTAAAGACGCGAGTGGTTCTTGGCGAGAGCTGAACGCTTTTCAAATTTCCCCAATCAAAGGAACATTATTCGGTGAGTGGAATGATGACAAGGGCAATAGTCTAAGAGTTCAGATGCTTGCCGTGAAAGGTACTGATAAAGCATATGAAGATTCCCTCGTTGCCAAATATGATGAAAATGTTCGCCCCAATGCGGCAACTAAAATCAAGGGGTATGCAGTCATGGATGTGATTGCCAATGCCAAAGCAGGTCCTGGAACTGTAGGTTTTGGTGTCTATAATGTTTGGAATGCAGACTATAAAACGGTATATAGCCAAGCGGCTGAAGCAGTTTATGGTCCAATTTCTAGTCTACCAGCTCAAGGTCGTACATACGGTCTAAGCTATACACTTAAATACTAATCCAATCATAAAGGCATCTGATTAAGATGCCTTTTCTTTTGATGAATATTACCTATGCAACAAAATTTTAAATTATTGGCTTGGGCAACTCTAGCCAACGGCACTTGTTTCTCAATGATTTTGCCTTTACTCGCACCATTAATTCGTGAGCTTGGCTTAACAGAAGTACAGGGCGGAGTAATTGTTTCAGCGGGTGCAATTTGTATGGCGATTGCTTCTATTCTGATTGCCCGAGGGGAAAAAATACAGACTCCTTATCAATTAATGAATTATGGTTTCTGGGGCATGACCATTACTTGGGCTATATTTACAGCGATTCTTTATTGGGGAATACAACAAACATTACCCGTAATGATAGTTTTTGCTTTGTTGGTGATTAGTCGAGCGAGTACTGGTGGTTTTATGGCTATGCCACAAATTGGTCTACAAAGTTATGTCATGCAACATGTCACAGAGGAACAACAACGCAGTCAAAAAATGGCAATGTATGGTGCGATGAATAGCTTAGGTATGATCGTCGGTCCATTTCTGACGTCCGTGTTATTGTTCGGTGGCATTCTATTGCCAATGTGGATTGCTGTTATTTTGTTAGTGATTTTTAGTTTGATTATCACAATGTATTTTAAACATGATGAGGGTAAACAAAGCACAATATTGGATCAAAAACAGCCTGTAAACGTAGAACATTCATTTTCATTAAAACCAGCTATGCCTTGGCTTATTTTAGGATTTACTACCTATATGGCTATCGTGACGCTCAATATGACTGCAGGATTCTATATTCAAGACCATTTTCATTTAAGCTCACAACAAAGTGCGATTTATTTTTCCCAATGTATGCTCATTGTTGGTTTTAGCTTAGTGATTACTCAGATCCTGATTGTAAAAGTACTTCATTTAAAACTAAAAGCTTTGGTATTGGTGGGTACGTTTAGCATGGTTAGTGGACTCATCCTATCTTTAAGTGCAATCCATATTTGGATGTTTCAAATAAGTTATTTATTTTATGGGGTCGGGGTGGCAAGCCTTTTGCCTGCATTTACCACAGGGGCGGCTCAATCTGTTCCGCAAACTGCTCAAGTCAAAATGGCAAGTATTTGTACAGCTACTCAAGCGATTGGTCTCATTGTGGCGCCTTTACTGAGCACTTTTCTATATCAGTTCGGCATTCAATTACCTTTTTATTTACTCTTAATATTGATGATTGCTGTGGCGATCTACTTGTTGATCATATCCTATTCAAATCAGAATACGATGATAAGCAATAAGGTTAACTCCTAAATCAAATATGCTTGAAAGACAGAGAATATTAAATTTTTATGATTGCAGTCTCGTAATCAATTCTTAGATGATTATTTTTAGTTGGACGTTTGATCTAGGCGTATGGATATTCATTCTGCAGTTTATTCACATTTTCTATCCAAAGGGATTTGCTAAGACAGAAAAACATAAAACCCATATATAAAAAATGTCAATCATAATATCTATCACAATGCAAGTTTTTTGATCAATACTGATAGTATTGAGAGAATCCTTTAGATTTTTGATTAAAATTTAATCATTTTCATTTCATTTATTTACAACTTGAATTATCGCAAATTTTATTCGGTATGCTAAAGATCGTGATAACAATCAAGGAGTAATAATGCTGATTTTTCATGATTATCCTGTCCATGGGGCGATCTTTGATATGGATGGCACAATGTTTGATACTGAGCGATTACGCTTTCAAACATTAAAACAAGCCTCTCAAGAACTCATTGGACAGGAATTCTCTGATGATTATTTGATGCAATGTCTAGGATTAAGTGCAAAAACAGCAGAACAACTCGCACAAAAAATTTATGGAACAGAAGTTCCTTATCAGACAATTCGTAAACGTGCAGACGAATTAGAGCTTGAGTTTGTACGAAATCAGGGGGTACCGATTAAAAAGGGATTGGTACAAGTGCTAGAACGACTGAGAAAGTCTGGACTTAGAATAGCTGTGGCAACATCAAGTCGCAGAGCGATCGCTGAAGAGTATTTGATTAATGCAAATGTATACAAGTTCTTTGATTTGCTTGTATGTGGCGATGAGGTAGAAAAAGGAAAGCCTCATCCTGAGATTTTTTTACAGGCAGCAGAAAAAATTAATTTAAAGCCTGAACAATGTTTAATGTTTGAAGACTCTGAAAATGGTATTCGTTCTGCATTTGATGCAGGAGGCATTACTGTTTTATTCAAAGATATTAAAGAACCGAATGATGCCATGCTGGCAAAAGCAAATTTCTATTATCCTGATATGTATGAATATTTGATTGCATTGGATCAACATATTCCTGAAATGCTTATGCCGCAGTTGCAAGAAGCATTTCCACAAAGTTTAAATCAGCTTACAGTCGGGATTCATGGTTTTGGTGCAATTGGCGGTGGTTACATTGCCCAAATATTATCGCATTGGGATGGTTTTACTCGTCCAAAACGTATTTTAGCATCGACTCGAAATCGTCTATATCGCGAAGCGGTAAATAGTTTTGGTAGTTATAGTATCCGCTATCCACAGTGTTCTTATGATGAACGAATTGAAAATCTAACAGTGATTGATGCTGATAATGAGCAGCAGATGTTAGAAATGTATATGCAGTCAAGTCTAATCGCATTGTGTTTACCTGAACAAGCAATTGAGTCTGAATCGAAGATTATTGCTAAAGGTTTGTTAGCACGTTTTATGTCACAAGACGTTCAGAATAATGAACCAATTACATTCCTCATTATTTTAAATAAAGTCTGTGCAAAATATCTGGTGCTTAAATATATTCGTGATGCGTTATTAGAAATCACCGATGAGGACATTGCCGAACATATCCTGAGCGAGCATTACTTCTGTGATACCGTTGTAAACAGGATGGTTTCAAAGTTGACCGATCAGGATTTATATCGTCAATTAAAAATCAAGCATCGTTTATACCAACAATACCAATCTGATTTGAATGATGAAACGATTGAGCTTTCGGACGAAACGGCGCTGAGTGAAAAACAAGAGCAGCAATTGACACAATGTTTAGAAGACATGCGGGAGCAATTTCAAGCAGGTCAGTTCTTGCAAAATATGGATTTGATTTTATTTCATGGAGAAGCTGATATGCCGATCTATGTCGAAAATCGAAGCCCATTACTTGTCAAAATGCGTCAAATGGTTTTAGTGGATCAAATTTCTGATATCCAGATCATTAAGAATCGCTTATGGAATGGTTGCCATGCCATCCTCGCTTGGAATGCAAGTTTAAATGGGCATGAAACGATTGGGATCGCGATGGCTGACCCACAGATGCAGGTTTTTGTCGAAAGGTTAGTGGATGAGGTGAAATTAGGTTTAACCAACTTAGTGCCAAATCAAGCGAAACAATTAGATCGTATGGCAAATAGTTTTCTCAACTCATGTCGTTATGCCTACAAAGATCCTTGTGAGCGTGTAGCAAGAGATCCTTTACGGAAATTAAGCTTTAATGAGCGTGTCTTTGGAAGTATTGAAACGCATATACAGCAACAGATTCCATTTCAGAAGCTTGTTGAAGGTGCTGTGTTTGGCTATATCTATGCGATAAAATTTTTAGATTTAGATGAAATGAAGATTGTGCAGCATTTACAAAAGCACGTTAAACAGTTGGATATATCAGAAAGCCAATATAAAGATTTATTGGCTGATATTTACGATGGAATTACCGCATATTTAAAGAAGGATCAAGATGTACTAAATCTTAAGCATTTTTCTGAGATTCAAACAGAAACTGTTTAAAGTTTAGAGCAATCTATGCTTGAATAACACAACTTTAACTTTGTTCAAAATGTTGTGTTATTACAAGCATCAACGAAACTGATGGCAACCGAAAACCACGATTATCCTGAATGGCATCGTGGACGCTGTAATTATGGTGTGTGGTATATCCAAATCAATCAACCTGATTTGATCCAACATTTAGACCAATTACAACAACATTTTGCGGATTTATTGATAACGCCTAATCTACGTCAATACCATATCACTTTGTTTGTTGCTGGTTTTTTGACAGAGCAACCAGCTCAGCATAATGATGATTTTGAAATTATTCAGCTCAATCAACAAATCAACATATTAGAAGCATTAGAATTAGATGATTTTGAGCTGGAACTGTCACATATTGATAGTTTTAGTAGCGCTTTATTTGTACAGATTAGAGACTCTCAAAATACATTAGATAAGATACGAAAGAGTTTGTATCAAGTTAAGGACGAAATTGCTGCGCCGATCTATTGCCCACATATCACCTTGGGGCTTTATCGCGAGGCTTGGTCAAGCGAATTAGTTCTAGAGCGTATTCAAGCCTTAACAATCCAAAAAATTAAAGTTCAGGTCAATCAGTTGACTTTCGGTTATTATAACGCTCAGATTTTACAAGGATTACTGTATCCTTATCATCAAGTCAAATTGGGTTGAATATTTTGCAATTAATTCTAGGTGGTGCGCGTTCAGGTAAAAGCCGTTTAGCTGAGAAAATTGCGACAGAAAGTGGTCTAGTGGTGGCCTATGTTGCAACGGCACAGCCTTTAGATGAGGAAATGCAACAGCGTATTCAGCACCATCAACAGCAACGACCGCAGCATTGGAAATTAAGTGAAGAGCCAATATTTCTGGCAGATCAGCTTTTACAAATAGATCAGGAGAATCAAATTATTTTGGTTGACTGTCTCACTTTGTGGTTAACCAATCTCTTGTTCGCTGAAGATTCGAACTTATATTTACAACAAATAGATCAGTTATTAAATGTGCTGCCCAAACTTAAATCACAAATTATTTTAGTGAGCAATGAAACAGGGCTTGGTGTAGTTCCAATGGGGGAAATCAGTCGTCGATTTGTCGATGAAGCAGGGCGCTTACATCAAGCTTTAGGGCAATTAGCAAACAAAGTGATGTTCTGTGTGGCGGGATTTCCTATGATTTTAAAAGATGAGCAATAAAATGTCAGAACAAGCTTGGTGGTTAGAAACAATTAAACATCCAGATTTAGCAGCAAAATCACAAGCTGAGTATCGTCAGTCGCAATTGACTAAGCCAACAGGTGCATTAGGTCAGTTGGAGCAAATTGCGATTCAACTTGCGAGTTTACAAGGAACAATCCAACCTCGGATTCAGAAGCCGTGGATTACGATCTTTGCTGGTGATCATGGTGTAGTTGAAGAAAATATTTCTGCTTATCCTCAAGCGGTTACACGGCAAATGCTTCAAAACTTTGCTTCTGGTGGCGCTGCGATTAGCGTAATCGCCCAATATCACCAGGCACACTTGCAAGTAATTGATTGCGGTACGGTGGGCGATGTCTATGATTATGTTGGTGTTGAACGACATTGTATTCGAGCTGGTACGGCGAACTTCACTAAACACGCTGCAATGACTGAGCAGGAATGCATTGCCGCAATGGAATTAGGTAAACATAGTGTTGATTTGGCACAATCTCAAGCAGCAGATATCTTTATTGCTGGTGAGATGGGTATTGGAAATACCTGTTCCGCATCTGCAATGGCAAGTTTATTAATAAATGAAAGTGCTGAGCAATTAACCGGTGTCGGTACAGGAATTAACAATCAACAACTTCAGCACAAAATTGCAGTCATTCATCAAGCTATAAAACTTCATGTACCAAATATTGGCAATAATGCTTTAAAAATACTTGCAGCGGTTGGTGGTCTAGAGATTGCCGCAATGACTGGCGCCTATCTTCGTTGTGGTCAGATCGGTATGCCAATTGTGGTTGATGGCTTTATTAGTTCTGTGGCGGCTTTATGTGCAGTGCGTATTCAACCTAGTGTGAGAGATTGGATGTTGTTTGGTCATCAATCTGCTGAGTATGGGCATCAACGAATCCTAAAAGAACTCCAAGCTCAACCTATTTTAAATATGAATTTACGATTAGGTGAAGGCAGCGGTGCGAGTGCAGCGTTGTCAATGATTCAACTTGCTTGTGTGCTACATAATCAGATGGCAACCTTTGCAGAAGCAGCCGTCACAGGTGATAAAGTTGCAGATTGATCTATTGCGTCATGGTGAAACAACGCAAAGTCATACTTTACGTGGACACCTTGATGATGAATTGACCGAGCAGGGTTGGTTACAGATGCAAACAACCGTTCAAGGTTATCTTGACGCTCAGCAGTATTGGGATGTCATCATTAGTTCCCCTCTGCAACGTTGCCGTCTTTTTGCTGAAAATTTGGCAAATCAATTACAACGCCCGCTATTGATCAATGAAAATATCAAAGAAATGTATTTTGGTGATTGGGAAGGTGTTTCAACTCAAAGGATTTATGAAACGACTCCTGAGTTACTGGCAAATTTTTGGCAATTCCCGACTCAATATCAAGCACCAAATGGTGAATCATTTGCACGATTTCAACAACGAGTTACGTTAGGTTTTGAACAAATTCATCAGCAAATGCATGAGAACAGTTGGAAAACTGCTTTGATTGTTACGCACGGCGGAGTAATAAAGTTACTAACCTGTTTAGCAAGACAACATGACTTAAATGAATTGTTAAAAATGCCTGCTGAGCTGGGAAAACTGTATCGATTAGAGTTGCTTAAAGGTGAAAGTGAGATTGGTTTTATGGAAAAGTCACTTATTCTTTAGCTTCGAAATACGACTGTATTTAAAATTTTTTACTGAATGGTGTAATAGAACTGTCATTGTTCCTGTCTATGATACATGGCACTTCTTTATCTATAAGCAAATAATTCATGAATATATTATTTAAAAGCAGTATGTTATGCGCAAGTGTATTGTTGGCCGCATGTAATAATGATGATCATCAACAATCACAAACAACGCCTGAAAATAATACGCCATCAAAATATTATCAAACTAAAACACCTTATCAGCCCTTACAAGATCTAAAAAAATATGAGCCAATTCCACAAGGATTTGAACCAGTTTTTACTGAATTAGTTGCACGTCATGGTTCCCGCGGTTTGTCCAGTATCAAATATGATTTAGCACTTTATAACCTTTGGAAACAAGCTAAAGCAGAAAATGCTTTGACACCATTGGGTGAAAAACTCGGTGCCGATTTAGAAAGTATGATGAAGGCGAATATTCTACTGGGGTATGGCGTAGATGGTATTCGCCAGTTTGGTTATGGCAATGAAAGTTTGACAGGGATATTAGAGCATAGGGGAATTGCTGATCGATTATTACAACGTCTACCGAGTTTATTTAAAGCAGCAGAAAACCAACAGTCATCTATTTTGGTGCAGAGCTCAGGTGTTGACCGTGCTGTGGATAGTGCTAAGTTTTTTACCGATGAATTGATTCAACAGCAACCTCAGCTTAAAGACCAAATTACACCGATTTCATATACCAGTTTGACGAGTGAAAGTGGGCCAACAGTTGAAGATAATGGAGTAGACCGCTTTAAGCTCTATTTCCATAAATTGACGGCAGATCAGGATTTGACGCAATCTCTATCAGAACAGCAACAAGCGATTTATGATGCAAGTCAGGCCTATCAGAAATTTGCTGAAGAAGATCAGGATCTAGCACTTAAACTCAAAGAGTTAGAGAGTGATACTCGTGCTCAGACTGTTGCAATGCAAGTACTCACGCCTATTTTCAAAGCTGAATTCATTCAAAAGTTGGGGAGCAGTGAGGCTTATACATTTAGTAATAGTGGTTCGTACAGTGTAATTGCGCCAAATGGAGAAACCATCACTGAAAAAGGTAAGGGTAAAAATAGCATTACTAGTGTTGTGGATGCAGCCGCTTATTTATATGAGCTTTATTCAATCATGGGAGGTATGCAGAGTGAACTCAAAGGTGTCGATTTTGATAAATATATGCCTGAAGATGCAGCAAAGTTCTATGCAGAATTCAATGATGCCAATGATTTCTATGAAAAAGGGCCAAGTTTTAGCGAGTCGAATCAAGTCACCAGTGCAATTGCACAGGGATTGACACAAGATCTGTTTAAGCAGGTCGACGCGGTTGTCGATAAACAACAATCACATCGTGCACTTTTACGTTTTGCGCATGCTGAAATCATTATTCCTTTAGCAACGAGCTTGGAGTTGTTTAATATGATGCAACCCTTAGCATTGCATCAAACTTATAATTATAACAATAGCCCATGGAGAGGTGAGATAGTTTCTCCAATGGCTGCGAATATACAATGGGATATCTATCAAAATGCGCAAGGAGCTACCTTAGTCAAAATGCTCTACAATGAAAAAGAAACCTTA
>NZ_GG665952.1:73705-86937 GCF_000156555.1 Acinetobacter sp. ATCC 27244 | reverse complement strand
CCTTATTTAAACCCGCTTGTGATTATGCAAGATACCGTACAAATAGCTTTTATTATGACTATTTGAAGCTTAAACAATGCTATCAAATTCAATAATCTAATTTAATAATTTTTTAGGATGGGAATAGAGTTGCTATTCCCATTTTTATTTCTTCATAATGGGTGAATAAAAGATATAGCTTGGCTGAGATTTCTAGCATGACACCTTTTTGGATTGCCTTGCAATTTTTAACTGTTTTACCGATTCAATTAAAAAATATGCCAACCGCAAAGCAAAATGCACAAGCCATTTTGATTTATCCATTCATTGGTCTATTGATTGGTTTAGTTTTATTTGCATGTTCAATATTGCTATTCAAACTGCCAACCTTATTGCTGGCAAGTATTATCCTCGTATTATGGATTTGGCTGACTGGTGGATTACATTTAGATGGATTAGCAGATACTGCAGATGCATGGGTCGGTGGTTTCGGCGATCCTGAACGTACACTTAAAATTATGAAAGATCCAGCATGCGGGCCTATCGGTGTTTTAAGTTTGATCATGCTTTGCTTGCTTAAATTTGTCGCTATTTATGTGTTATTAGAACAACAATTATCAGTATTTCTGATTGTAGTACCTGCAATTGGCAGAAGTTCAGCTTTATTTCTTTTTCTCACTACAAGCTATGTGCGGAAACAAGGTTTAGGACGTTCTATTGCTGATTTGATACCGAAGGTATGCTCGTGGACTGTATTTGTCATTACATTATCATTTCTTTGTGTGTTTGAGGGGGCTGGTATTTTCTGTTTAGCAATATTTTTACTGCTGCTGTTTTATCTACGTACGAAGTTCATTGAAAGAATTGGTGGGATTACTGGTGATACGATTGGTGCTTCGATTGAGTTATCAGAGTTATGTGTATTGATGAGTTTCTTGATAGCATTTTATTATCTGCCTTAGACTCAAGAAATTGAATCTCGATAGATATTGATCCTCTCATTGTTTGTGAGAGGATCAAAAAATATTATCTTTTTTTACGGTAGGTACAGAAGCCTAGTATCACCAAAACAGCAATCAATGCAGCGATCAGGCCCAATAAAATATCACGAACAATTTTATCAATCGGTAACCAACTCCACTTATGCAAATAAGTAAAACTTTTGCCTTCCAGCACATCCTGTGCAGTAACTTTTGCAGCAATAACACCACTACTTGGTTCTATATAGAGTCGCAATTGGTCCTTTAAATGAGTGTCAACTCTAACCACAGGAAGACGTTTATTAATAAAGCCATATTCTCCGCCAAAACTTGTGACCCAAGTACTTTGTCCGATTTTCTCGATCGGTAGATTGAGATAATCAGCAACAAAAAATCTACTTTGCTCAAGCACGTCAATGGGTTTGGCTTTTTCAGCATCAATCCATTGGATCGCAGGCGTCCGATTTTTACTGTGTCCATGATGATCATGTTCTTTAACTGCAGTCATACTGCCTTGAAGGTCCTTTTTACCGATGAGTTGAATCATCCACGCAGCTCGTGTTTGCTCGCGACTATATGAAATAGGTACGAGGTGTAATCGTTGTATCGACTGAGCTGTTGCTAGTTGCCACGACGTTTGATCTAAATCTTGTGTCTTGAAAATAGGCTGAATATTTTTGATCTCAGGCTTCTTTTGCCAAAGATGGTAAAAACCACTGACCACCCAAAGTAAAATAAAGACACTCAGACTGATGCCTAAATAGCGATGCAGGAATCGAGTTGGTTTTTTACGTAAACGATGGTTTTTTCGATTATGAATTTTGAAAAATAATCCAATTCCCATACATGTGATGACGAGTATGCCAATCAGAGCAAACTGCATCAAAAGTGTTTGACCAAACCATTGTTGATTGTTCCATGTCCATGTGTGACCCAAACGGAAAATCCGTGCCATCCACATCTTTTGATCATTTGAAATCGTAGCAAGCCGTGAATGGCTAGGATCTACATAAGCACGTAAACCTTGATCAAAATCGACACGCCAAATTGGCAATAAGCGATTTACACTCGGATAATCATCACTAAACTCTGTAACCAGTTGCGCGAAAACAATACGTTCCTCTGTAAGACCTGTATACCAAACAGCCAAGCGTTTAGCATATTGTAGCTCTACATTTTCAATACGATGACCCGAATGCACATCGTAGTATTCAGCCATATTTTGGTTTATGCCTAATACACGGTATGCCGTCTGATTGGCATTCACTTGAATCACTTGAAGAGCAGAAAATTGCTCAATCTGATTTTGCTCTAAGACCATTTTTGCTGGTAAAGCATTGTTTAAATCTAGTTGTTGTGGTGGAGGCATTCGTTTCAAAGGCTGCGGTTGTGTTGCACTCATAATTGGATGCAACACACCAGTTAAAGCCCAAAATAAAACCAAAATGCCCAACACCATCCCAAAGCTACGATGAAACTTGAGTAACTTTTTGAGTTGATTGGCATTCATGGCTTATTTTCCGAAATGATAACGCAAACCTAATAAATAAGTACGTGGTGCAGCAGGTGTAAAGCTGGCTTGATTATTACTAAATGAGGTGCTTTCTGCATAATGAACATTGGCTGCATTGATGATATGACCATAGATTTCATATGCATTACGGCGATAGGTTGCACGTAGATTTAATACCGTATGCCCATCATAGTTTTCGGTATTGGCATCATTGATCCAGTATGAGCCAACATAAACTCCTTCTGCCGATAACAGCAACTCAGGAATGGGTTTAATCTGATATTCAACAGTACCAAAAGCTTTTGGAGAGCTCGGCATACGATTGCCATTATAATTTAAGCTCGCAGATGGCTGGAATTGCTTATATTGATGTTTTGCCCAACTTCCCGATAATTTCAAGCGTTGATCGTATTGATCAGAAATATTCCAAGTTCCACCGATTTCAATCCCTTGATGACGTGTTTTTCCCGCATTACGTGGTTCACGGGTATTATCAGGTTTGGTATAGCTAATCACCTCATCCTCGCCATCTAAGCGATACAGGGTAATTTCACCATCTAAACGTTCATCAAAAAGTTTGAAGCGTATTCCAAGATCAATATTATTAAACGTTGCTTCTGTGAGATTGGGAGTTACTAAGTTTGCGCCATATAAACTACTGACTTCAGGAGGAACAAAACCTTGTGACCAGTTACTATAAATATCTAGTAAAGGATGAGCATTCCAAATGAAGCCCAGTTGTGGGCTGGCTTTATGGAAGCGGCGTGTTTCGTTAGGTGCACCCGTAATATTTGATGGAGTTAAATTATTCTGATAGTCATATTTAATCCAGTCGTAGCGAGCGCCAGCAACTAGATTTAAGTTATCGAATGTTTGCCAATTGAATTGGGTGTAAATGGCTTGATTGTCAACGTCTACATTGAAGTCACGTAGCAATTTTCTTGGTTGAAAACCCGTATAAATACGTGTTTCTGGATCACGAAATACCTCAATATCATTAGTTTTGGCTTTATTTGGCGTATGTTCTGCCATTGCCCCGATAATCCACTTCACTTGATCAAAGCTCGTAGAATGCTGCAAATTTAAACCATAAGACTTAAACTGATTATAGGTGGTTTGTCCTGTATAAGTTCCTGTAGGGACACCATTTCGCATATCTGTACGGATGCTATAACTTGGATTTTGCTCTGTGGTATTGTCTCGATAATATAAGGTTGCTTGAGTTTGATTGAGGTCATTCCATGCATGGCTAATCTGTGAAGACAGGCGAGTAGAGTCAACTTCACGATAGGTAAAGGTTTGGTAACTATAACCAGAGCGCTCGCTAAAGTCTTTACTATTCAGGCTGCCAGTCATGTCTGCTCTGAGATGGTTATAGCTCACAATATTTTTGACTTGGGTGGCATCAGAAATACGCCAGTCATGTCGAAGCGTGAGACTTTGCTTATTGCTTTCAGCGTGATCTTGCCAGCTATTACCACGATCACTTGCATATCCAGATAAACGTAGACCATGTTCACCAAATTCAGTTTCAAAAGTGTTTGATGCACCTAGATCCAGACGGCGATAACCTTCCGTACTTGAAAGTATACCGATCTCAGCAGTTGGCGTTTGACTTGGCGCTTTAGTTAAAAAGTTTATCGTACCGCCGATGGCATTACTTCCATATAAGCTACTCGCTGGACCACGTAAGATTTCAATTCGATCAATGCCTGCAAGATTAAGTTCATAAAGTGCATTGTGGTTAAATACGCCGACGGGACGAACTGAAATACCATCTTCAAGATATTGATAAACTGCTGCGGTCGTGATTGGCTGTCGGATCGACATCATATGTTGTTCATTGCCCAAGTCATTCATCAAAACGCCAGGGGTTTGATTGACCAATTGCCCGATAAAAGTGGCATTTTTGTCGGCCAAAGTCTGGTTATTAATTTGACTAATTGCAGCAGGGGTATTACGGATGGATTCCCCCTCACGACTTGCTGTGACCACAATAGTCGCTAAGGTTTTGGTGTCTTGAGCTGGATTTGCTTCGGCATTCGTCAATGAACTGTAAGTCACAGACAGGCACGCAGCCGTTAAGACGGACAAACGAAAAGAAGTTGTCATTTTGAAACTCTATAAAAGCAATAAACGAGCGATATCACAGTGATTCACTGGATACGAATGTAAAAGTTTGCGATTTATAGAGCGAAAGGTGGTGCTTGTTTAATCGGGAATATATAGAAAATACGTGGGATGTGCAGATCTTTTGTCCACGCATGGCATAGGCAGCGTACACGACTAAACCAAGCCAATAAGAAAATAAGTATCAAGCCAAGCAATGGAATAATTGCGGCTGCATCTAAGCCATAGGTGCACAGTGGACAATGTTTCATGATCTGGCTAGCCAGTGCATAAACTTGTTGTGCATATTCACTGAGTTGCGAACCATGTTGAGCATGCTCAAGGTGATGTTTATGTTGCTCCATCGTATGGTGATGATGTTCACTATGATGGTTGCTGTGCACTTGTGCTGATAGCAGCGTGGCTTTTTGAATCTCTGTGACTTGGCAATGCGATGGCATTGCATAAAGTGCGGGTACGACGCCAGTATGTACCATGGTTGGTAATAAGATATGCCAGAGTAAACAAAGCAGAGTTACCGCGCCGATCAAGGCACGCCACTTTTGCAAATGTTGACGAAAACTGGAGTTCATATCAACGAGACGTCGTAGGGGGAAATGTGGCAGCAGTATAAATAAAAAAATGTTACAGTTCAAAACATACTTGATTTATCAATAAAAAAAACAGGCCCATGAGAGCCTGTTTTACATCTATTTAAAGATTAACGATTTGGTAAAACATCTTTCAAGGCTTCGTGCATTTCTAATAATGCTTTTTCAGTGGTTTCCCAATCAATACAACCATCGGTTACAGATTTGCCGTATTCTAGGTCGCATAAATTTTCAGGAATATCCTGACGACCACCTTTTAAGTGACTTTCAACCATGATACCCACGATTGATTTATTGCCATCAAGAATTTGCTCTGTGATGTTTTTCAAAACCAATGGTTGTAGGTATGGGTCTTTGTTTGAGTTGGCATGACTGGTATCGATCATGATTTTGGTGCTGACTTTAGCTTTGGCTAAAGCTGCTTCCGCTTCTGCAACTGAGGTTGCATCATAGTTTGGTTTGCCATTACCACCACGTAAAACTACATGCGCGTATGGATTACCTTTGGTATTGATGATCGCTACCTGACCACTTTCGTTTAGACCCAAGAAGCTGTGCCCATGCTTTACGGATTGCATTGCATTGGTTGCAACTGTTAAGCCACCATCTGTACCGTTTTTAAAACCGACAGGTGAAGATAAACCTGAAGACATTTCACGATGTGTTTGACTTTCTGTAGTACGTGCACCAATCGCTGACCAAGAAATCAAGTCTTGATAGTATTGCGGTGAGTTAGGATCAAGTGCTTCAGTTGCACATGGTAAGCCTTTTTCATTCAATTCGAGCAGCAATCCACGACCAATATGTAGACCTTTTTCGATATTGAAAGAGTCATTCATATCAGGATCGTTAATTAAACCTTTCCAACCAACAGTCGTACGTGGTTTCTCAAAATACACACGCATGATGATGTAAAGTGTATCTTTTACTTTTTCGCTTAATACTTTTAAACGGTCAGCATACTCATGAGCAGCTTTAGGATCATGAATCGAACATGGTCCAATCACAACAAACAGGCGCTTGTCATTACCATCCAAAATATTACGAACGGTATTACGTCCTTTAAGTACAGTTTGAGAGGCGATTTCTGATAAAGGAAGATCGCGTTTGAGTTCTGCAGGCGTAATCAAAGTCTGAATGCTTTTAATGTTAACGTCGTCGATATCTGGCTGAGAAACTGGATTTGACTGTAGAGTATTCATTGCTGTCACAAATTCAATCGAAAGAAGAGGTTAATTTGTCTACGAATATAGCACGAAAAAGCGATTGATTAACTAGCGATTCAAACAAATTGTGTATAAACAATCGGCTATTTGGGGCTTAAACTATTGTCGTAGAATGAGTTGTGTGTTGATTCATGACCACTTGAGCTGTTTCAACAGGTTTCGGTTTTGCTTTCACAGGATTCACAATAAAGTTTAAACCGAGTGCGAAGAGAGTAATACCTAATATTTTTCTGATAAATCTTTCAGGCAATCGTGAGCTAATCAGTGTACCCACAACAATAGCAGGAATTGAGCCAACCAATAGCCACATCAGTAAGCTGAAATCAACATTGCCAGAAGACATGTGGCCTAGACCCGCAACAGCAGTTAATAAAACAGCATGCACGACATCCGAGCCAATAATGCGAATCATAGGTAAATTGGGGAACATGAGTACCAATGCCATGATACCAAAAGCACCTGCACCAACAGAGGAGAGGGTAACTAATACACCTAAAACAACCCCCATAATCAAAATATAGCGGCGTTTGTGTTGGAGAGCATGTTGTTCACTTTCCATATCGGCTTGTTCACGATTTCTAAAGCGATCAAAAAATTTCTCAATCTGGGCACGAAAGATAATTGAAATACCCGTCAAAGTCAGCATCACGCCTAATACCATCGTGAGTACCGATTTATAGTGGGTAGATTGACTCAGATGATGCTCAAGTACCCATGTTGTAGCGAAGGAAGCAGGGATGCTACCCAATGCAAGCCATATGACAATCGGCCAGACAATATTAAGTTTTTTTGCATGAACCAAAGAACCGCAAAATTTAGAGATCGAGGCATACAGCAGATCTGTACCAATCGCAATATGAGGTTCAATTTTGAATAAGCTAATCAAGATTGGAGTCATCAAAGAACCACCGCCGACACCTGTGATTCCTACGCAGAAACCAACCAATACGCCAGCTAAAATAAATTCAATGGGACCAAACATTGCTGATATGCCTAACTTATACAGAAAACAGCATATCTTATGCTTGTTTTGTATAAGGTGTTGTGATGAAAAATGATTTGCTTATACAAAAAAAAGATAAAGAAGCTATCCTAGACTCAGCCTTTTAATGATGGTTTGCTGACATCGTTGACCCATAAAATAAAAAAGAAGGTAATAGGCGTGGCGAAGATCCACCAACTAATAAAACCTATAGAGCGGCCATATTTCCAACATAACAAAGCACCAGCGATGAACAAACTAAAGAAAGCAATAAGTCTCAAGATCAATCTAAATTGTTTGATGCGATGCTGATATGGGGATTTATTGATTCGTTTATCACTACATTCATAGAGGATGAACATACCGATCAAGATGAGAAATAAACCCATAACAATCATATTGCCACCTTTGATTTAGCTAATTTTGTTTTGATCTTTTGTGTTGCTTTCATTTGAATAGGTTGGATATTGCGATATATAAATAAGGCGAACAATGCGCAAAAAATGAAAAATAGATCTATTCGTAAAAACAGCCAATAACTATTTAAATTTGAAACTAATTGATTATTACTTAGATAAATAAGGTTGTACATTGGCAAACTGATCGCGAGTAAGCCGAAAACAGCAATTTGAGATTTCCATAAATACTGTTTCTTTGTGAATAAAGCCACGATAAAGCTGAAGAGCCAAACGCTAAAAAACGTATAGATTTCATAATTTGGCGTGTTTTCTGAGATATGTACGAAACGATTTGCAAATAAATAGCTCAGCATAGCGATAGGTAAGCCGATAAAAGTTGCAATATTCAAGCGGTCAACTAAGTAGTAACCGAAATGGAACTGATTTGATTTATTTTGAATCTGACGTTTTAAGCTCCATAACAACAAACCTGAAGCAATCATTAAACAACCTAAGATTCCAGAAAGGAAAAAAGCCAGTCTAAGTATTGGTTGAGCGAAAGTCGCCATATGCAGGCTATAAACGCCAAAATTCAAAGTTGCAATAGGACTGTTATTTCTCGTATTCGTTAGAATTTTACCCGTATGGTTAAAACTGATTTGGGCTTGATCAAGCGTAATTGAGCGATCTTCAAGTTGCTTAAAGGTAATGATTGCTTGATCTGTATTGGGATTTTTTGCCTCAATGGTGGCTAGTGCTTGATCTCCCCATTGCTGGCGGACTTGTTTCAATAATTCAGCTACGGTTACCGCTTCTAATGGCTGAGGTGCTGCATTGGATTTCTGTCTTTCGGTAATGGTTCGAATTTCTGTAAAATATTGATAAGGATTATCTGGGTAGAGTTTTTTCATCCCTAAGGGTAGATACAGATAAAAGAATATCGCTAAACCTGTAAAGGTAATGGTCAGGAAAAAAGGTAGTGCTACAACAGAAGATACGTTATGGAAATCAAGCCATGAACGTTGTGACTTGAATGTTCTTAAAGTAAAAAAATCAGTAATTATTTTTTTGTGAGTAATAATCCCTGAAATTAAAACAATGAGCATTACAAAAGCCGCTAAACTTGCAATTAATCGCCCAATCAAAACAGGCATTCCATACAATTGATAATGGAAACGATAGAAAAACTCTCCGCCTTGCGTTGCTGAAAGCTGTAATTCTTGTCCTGTATTTGCATCTAAAGTACGACTTTCATAAGCACCGTCGGCTTTTTCCCAATAAATTTTATTTACGGGTTGTTCCTGATTGGCGACGCTGAAAAACCATGATTTCGCATCGGAAGCATTTTTTTCCAAATACTGCGTTGCAGTTTGAATAGCTGTGTCTTGATTAATTTGATATTCAGCCAGTTGTGGTTGCATCCACAGGTTTATATGGTGGCGATAGTAGGAACTCGTTCCCATTAAAAAAATGGCAAATAATAACCATCCGAAAATTAATCCAGTCCATGCGTGCAACCATGCCATTGATTGGCGAACACCTTTATTTCCCATTAACTTAGACCTACTGATAAGCCAAACAATACGGCCAATAAAATTGAGCTAATCAAAGTAAGTTTAATTAAAGAATTGGTACAGAAGCCGATGAGGACGAAACAAACATAAAATAGGATAGAGATAAACGCTGCCAAAAAGATAGATTCTGCTTTGGCGAATAATAAGGATGTAAATAATTCGGTAAGACTTAAACTCAGATACAGCGTACACAAATAGCCCAGTACAAATACCAAAGCGAAACGAGAGAAAATACTTATTCGATAGACGAATGAAAGGGAAGCTGACTTGGCCATAAGTATACTTGTAAAGCAAAAGGGAGAGATAAAGAATCACATGTGAAAATGATTCTTGTTTATATTAATGTTTCATGTATGCACACGCAATCTGTAATTCATCGCAATTCTAGATAATTTTTTTGCTATAAAATGGTTTATTAGATTGAGATCATTTTCACCAATCGTGAACAAATTACAGTATTTACAGTGATTCGATGTAAAATCATTCTGTTAGAATCTTTTAAACTTTTGAATGGGGCGCAGGTCTTGTTAAAGCAAAAACTAAAAATTGGCATCGTTGTCGGGGAAGTTTCAGGAGATACGCTAGGGGTAAAACTCATGCGGAGTTTTCGCGAACAAGGAATTGATGCTGAATTTGAGGGGATTGGCGGTCCACAAATGATCGCAGAGGGTTTTCATAGCTATTATCCTATGGAAATTTTATCTGTTATGGGGATTGTAGAAGTTTTAAAAGATCTGAAAAAGTTGTTTGCAGTACGCGATGGTTTGGTTGAACGTTGGACAGAGCATCCAGTTGATATTTTTATTGGTATTGACGCGCCTGATTTCAATTTGCGTTTATCGAAAACGATCAAGGAAAAAAATCTACCGATCAAAACAGTACAATACGTAAGCCCATCAGTATGGGCATGGCGTCAGGGTCGTGTTCATGGCATCAAACGTAGTATTGACCTTGTATTATGTCTATTTCCATTTGAAAAAACATTCTATGAAAATTATGAGGTTGCGGCTGCATTCGTTGGACATCCGCTCGCCAAGCAATTGCCATTAAAAAATCCAATTATTGAAGCAAAACATCAACTCGGCTTATCTGCGGATAAAATACATATTGCGTTATTACCTGGTAGTCGTCGTGGTGAAATTGAACGTTTACTACCTTTACTCACTGGTGCTGCCGAGATTTTACATCGTAAATATCCTGAGTTAGAGTTTCTGATTCCTGCCATTAATGAAGCACGTAAACATCAAATTGAACAGGGCATTTTAAATCTAGATATCACACTCAAGTCGAAAATTCATATCCTGGAAAACATTGATTCAGAATCAAAAATTGGCCGTATGGTGATGAGTGCCAGTGATATTGTGGCACTTGCATCGGGTACAGCAACGCTGGAAGCCATGCTATTACATCGACCGATGGTAACTTTTTATAAGTTGAATTGGTTAACGTATCTTATTGCAAAATTCTTGGTCAAAATTCCATATTATTCATTACCTAATATTATTGCAGGTAAGAAAGTAATCGAAGAACTTATTCAAGCCGACGCCACGCCACAAAATTTAGCTGCTGAAATTGAAAGATTGATGGATCATGAAACAGCGCACATTCAAATGATGCAACATTTGAGTATGCATAAACGATTGATTTCTGGAGATACTGAAGATCCAGTTCAAGCGATTTTGCATTGTCTGGAAACAGAGTCGAATTAAAAAAAGGTGGCTTATAAATGCCACCTTTTTACTTATGCACGTAGAATTAACTCATAACCTGTGTATTTACGAATATTGATGACACCAATGTCCAATAATAAATACTGACCTTTAATACCCTGTAATACACCACGGATTTTTGGGGTTTTATCTAAATTCAAGGATTTAATTTTTTCAGGATAATGTTCAACAGGGTAAATGAATTCATGTGGCAATTCATTGTCTAAGAACTCTAAACCCTCATCAAACTCAAGATTTTGACTGAACTCCTCACGAATGCTTTGAATTTTTGGAGCAAACTCCTCGATGATTTGATCACGTTGTTCAACCAAGTTCAGTGGTTCTGCTTCACCTTTAAGGAGTTTTCGCCAGTCAGTCTTGTCTGCAATCTGTGTCCCGAACATGGTTTCCAAATGCCCAGACAATCGACGTGAACCCACTTTCATGATCGGCAGTGCTTGAGTCGCACCTTGGTCTAACCATCGTGTGGGCATATTTACGATACGTGTAATTCCGATTTTGAGCGCACTTGAATTTGCTAAATACACGATATGAGGCTGGAAGCAGACCTGATGTGCAAAATCATCTTCACGGCAAGTACCGAGATGATAATGACAAGTTTCAGGTTTCATAATACATAAGTCACATTCAGCCTTGGTTTTAAAGCATTTGAAGCAGTGTCCTTGTGAATATGACTTTGGTGTTTTCGCACCACAAGATGTACAGAAAATATTTCCTGTCCATTCGATCTCTAATTCTTGACCTAGATTAAACGGTAGATCAGTTTCTGAACGATCTAATATAAATTTATATTCAACATTTGCCTTGCGCGTTGATTGATCAGTTACACTATGCGCTGTGAGTGCTGCATGCATTTTATGACAAATGCCTTGTAGTTCCATGAATAAACTCTCATCTTTCTCAATCAAGGGTTGCAGTTATGGCTGAACAAAATGTCATCACTTCTATGCTAGACGATTTATCTCAGGAACAGCCCATACATACTGCACTTTGTATCGGTCAACAGATTGACCAAAATGCTTCAATTCAATGGCATCATTTTAACGTAACTGACTTTTTAAATCTGCCTTTTACTCAGCGTTATGATTTAGGTTTTGTATTATTTGACACCGAAGAAATGCAAAATATTACAGAAACACAAAAAGCACAGTTATTGGTAAAGTTACGTGACCTTATGGCAAAACGAATTGTGGTCGTGAGTAAAATTGATGACGAAAAGTTATTACGTTCACTTGGTTTCACTCAATTAATTGATAAAACAACACATGAAAGCAATTTTGCTTTGTGGCAGTTTAATATTTTGACCTATAAGCATGTACCAGATTGGTTCAATTCCAAGTTTTGGGCAAACCCAGAAAACTGGGATAAATTCCGTTGGTAAATATCATGAACTGTTGAACTATTTGATCGCTATCATCTGATTGAGGGTGTGTTCAAGTTCTTGCAAAATTTAACAATTCAATTTTGTTCTATACTTTCAAAGCAGCGTATGCTTTTTGGATAAATATTCCAAAGGAACATACGCGTCATGACAGATTTAAGCAATATTGTTGAAATGTTAGCAAAACAAGCTTTAGGCGGTCAGCAACAATCGAGTAGTGGGCTAGGTGGTATTCTTGGTTCTGTATTAGGACAAATGGGTGGACAACCGGGCAACTCCAATCAACAAGGCGGTTTGGGCGGAATACTTGGTTCTGTGCTGGGTCAATTGAATGGTGGTAATCAACAAAGTAGCGCCAAAGGTGGAAATTCAGCCCAAACTTTGCTTATAGCCGTTTTGCCCCTAATTTTGGGGTGGATTCAAAAACAGGGTGGACTACAAGGTGCACTTGATAAACTTAAAAATGCAGGTTTGACAAACCAAGTGCAAAGCTGGGTCGATCCACAACAGCAAAATGTACAAGATATTCCCACACAAAACATCCAAAATTTGTTTGATGATCAAGATGTGGAACAGGTTGCACAACAAACGCAGGCACCTAAACAAGCGATTTATGGTGCGATTGCATCGGTATTACCTCAGGTGATTGATTCTTTAACACCACAAGGCAGCAATACCAATTCTCGGGAAGTAAATAATGATATTCAAAATGTTTTGAATCTAGTGAGTGGTTTTTTGAAGAAGTAAAT
>NZ_GG665952.1:69442-72723 GCF_000156555.1 Acinetobacter sp. ATCC 27244 | reverse complement strand
AAATATTAAACGTAATAGATTTATAAGATAAAGCTCATTTGAATATGGGCTTTGTTTTTTTAGAGTTTAAATTTAGGAGATAGAATGACTGTAGCAGGTTCTAGAGTGGGCTTCTTTTTAATATTTTTATCTATTTCGTCATCACTTTACCGATGTTGATACTTGTTGCTTTTTTTATTAAAGAGTTCCGACAAAAGTTATTTATCTTTTCATCTCTCTTATCGATTTTATTTATACCATCTTTATACAAAGATGTTTATTTTGTAGTAGAAAAAATATTTGGGGAAGCTCCCAATTACTTGGAATAATTTGGCTGTTTTTCTCCACGATACTGCTGATCATACTTTTAATTTATTATGTTTTCAGAAAGGATCATTTTTTAAAATTTTATGGTATTCATTTATTTCAATTGTTTTCATGAATGTAGTGGCAACGATTTATCTATTCTCAAAATGAAAAAAGGGCATAAAGCCCTTTTTTACTGATTAGGAAATAAGCTTCAAATTAGAAGTTATATTCCATACCTAAACCAATAGTTGTTTTCTTATCATCTTTCACTAACCAATCACGTTTTTGCTGACCAACTACGCCATAGAAACGTGCTTGTTTATTGATTTGATAATCAGCACCTAGACCATAAAGATCTTGTTTACGATCATCACGACCATTCGACTCTGTCGTAGCAGAAATATACTGTGCTTTTAACTTAATCGGAGTAGAAGGGATTTTGTATGCTGCTGTTACACCATATGCATCTTCTTGTAGGCCTTTATAAGAGGTTACATCAGAACCACTGGTTGTCGTCACAGTATCATCTGTAGGTTGAGCAGTTTGCCATAAAGCGCCCAAAACAAAACCATCAAAACCTAATTTCGTGAAATCAAGTGAACCTGTTACACGGATAGCATCTGTATAAATACCAGATAATCCATATGCGCCATATTTAGAAGCGATGCCATAGTTTCCAGCTACTGCAGCAGCTAAACCATAATCTTTATTGTCATAAGTGATCGAAGCAGAAACACCGTCTCCAAAACCATCACGACTGCCTTTGTAGCCATTAGCCGCATTTTCTTTAGCAGAAGACTCTTCACCTTGTTGGAACATGATGTTGAAAGCCAAACCACCTAATAATTTTTTATCTGTTTCAAAACCAATCACATTTTTTAAACGATCTTCACCAGCTAGAACAGCAGTCATATCCAATTCGTTGTGATCATTATAGATATCTTGGTTATTACCAGCGGCTGTTTTTAGATAAGAGTCATACTGACCAACTTTTAACGTACCCACGCCTTCTGATTTAAGACCGATAAAACGGTTACGGTTTGTGAATGATTGCTCACCATCACCATCGGCATTGATTTGCCATTCGATTAAGTAAACAGCAGAAAGGTTTTCTGTTAATTTTTCTTCACCTTTAATACCGATACGAGAGGCATTTGAATTTACTTTTGTTACGCTTTCATCTTTAAAGCCATTTTTGTCAATTTGGTCCAAAGTCACACTGAGCTTACCATACAATGTTGGTGCTGCTTGTGCTGCATTCATGGCTAAAGTTGCTACAGTAGCAGCAAGAAGCAATTTTTTCATTGAGATTTCTCCAAAACACTTTTTTGTAAATGGCAATTGCCTTAGTTACTGTTATAAGTTTGCTTGTGTACAAAAAGTTACATAGCTCACTAACTTGTATGCAGTATCGGCAAACTTTGTGACAGAGAAGTGAAAGAAAAATGACAGTTTAATGACGATTTACATTGGGTATAAGTTTTATTTGTTATTGATTTTTATATAAATAAATGAAAATAAAAAACGGAGTCATCACTCCGTTTTTAGTCAAATCAAAGCTTAAAGTGCAGCTTTGATCTTTTCAGCTAAGGCCTTAATCTTTTCTTGATCGCCCATTTGTGCTGCATGACGACCTAGTTCATGGATTGAACTTGGGATCAGATGAAAATGTACATGAGGGACAGTCTGACCAGCAGCAGCACCTGAGAGCTGCATAAGTACAATGCCTTTAGCTTCTAGAGCTTTTTCCATCGCTTGAGCAACTTTTTGGACGATTTGAATCGTATAAGCAGCTGCATCGGCAGGTAGGTCGAGTAAGGTAACTGCTGGTGTCTTAGGAATCACTAGGGTGTGACCATCGGCTTGAGGCATGATATCCATAAAAGCAAGAACTTGTTCATCTTCATAAACTTTTATCGCTGGTAATTCACCACGCAGGATTCTTGCAAAAATATTTTGGTCATCGTATGCCATGATTAGTCCTTTAAAATAATTCTCATGGAGCGAATCGATAATTTTTATCGACATTAGCCTAGAGAATATGCTTATTTACAATTCAATTCTTTTTGACGCGCTTTAATTTCATCTAAGCGTTGTTGTTCTTTTTCAGAAAACTTAGGCTTAGTGGTATGACAGTTTTCGTTACCGTACTTTGCTTTAGCATCTGCATCTTTAAAGCAGAAGCCTTTAGACGCATAGATAAGGTTATAGTTATCTTGTAACTTTTTACATTCTTGCTCTGATGCTGAAGCTTGCATGCTGAAACTTGTCAGTGCAACAAATCCAGCAAAAACTGCAACTGTAAACTTCTTCATGAGGTATTCCTCTCGTTATGAGTAAGCACTAAGTCGGACTTAGCGCATGTACTAATATAAGGTTTATTAATGAAATTTCAATGAAACTGTATTATTCGAGTGTAATTTTACTCCATAATTTATTCTTAATTATAGTAAAAAATGTTTTATATCAATATCTTTTGAGAAATTTTGACATGGTAGACTCTTTGGTTTTTTTAGACAGATTTGTCTGGTCTGTTTTCTGGTTTTTTAAATTTAATTCAAGCGATTTTGCATTTTTAGTTAACGTTTTGATTTTATAACTCATAAATTTTAGTCATAAGACACTCGCGGAATAGTTTGTTAGATTATGTGACTTTTGTAGTAATCAATGGAATTATGAAGACATTTTTAATTGCGTTTACACTGGGGTTGAGTCTTGTTGGTTGTGTATCTTCGAATTATGAAAGTATAAATAAAGCTCCAGTTGTCCCTAACAACGAAGCTTACAATACCTTTAAAATGCCTGAGCATGGCGTTATTACGGATCAGGATGTACATAACTTACCTGAACATGCAGATCTGAATACTAAATATACGATAAGCTTCTGAGTAAAAAATTAGTTAGAGATTTTACATAACAAAGTCCTTGAACTTTAGGGTTCAAGGTCAGAGAAATACTAAATTTAGTTACCTAGACCAACGGATTATGAGTCT
>NZ_GG665952.1:61188-68876 GCF_000156555.1 Acinetobacter sp. ATCC 27244 | reverse complement strand
GTCCGCTGTTCTATGCAACGATAAAGTAAAGCATCAGTTTTTTGTAATGACTTTGTTTTTACTGTTTAGTAAATTATGTGAATTAAATAATAAGAGTTTTATAGAATGAAATACTTAATACTCGCAATAATTTCAATTTTAATGTCAGTCACTACTTTTGCCAGAGAAACAAATTCAATGCGTTCCGCCTATGAGCTTGTTAGCATTGGAGATAGTGAAAGTGATTTACTTAGAAAAATGGGGAAGTCTTATCCAAGATATTTCAAACATAGAGATGGCCGATCTTTTTGCAGTGCAACAGAATATGTTTATGAGATTGATATGCAGGTTTATACAGTTTGGGTATGTAATGGAAAGATATTTAAAATTGATGTGAATAATAAATAATTTTGCTAATAAAAAACCATGACAAAAATTAAGTTATGGTTTTTATGCGATGTATAACCTTTGTTATAAATTTACATTTAATCAATCTTCATAAAATAAATCATTTCATTTGCTTGAATTGGCTGTTCAGAAAAAGGGATGATTGCAATACAGTTCGCGGTAAGAAATGGTTGGATTTGATACGAATTCTGCTGTTCAATCATTTCTAAGGAATATTCGCCATCATCGTGTAGTTGATATTTGCCCCATAACAATTTCTTTTGACTGGAATCTGTTTCAATTTTTTGTTTGGTGAAACCCTTTATAAATGTTTTGTTGAAAAAATCGACGTCATTTTTATTTAAGATATACTTCACCATGAAATGCATGAGTAAGGCAATGTCTTGCATATCACCGGGTAGATTAATGATCGTCGCTTTATCTTCGGTGATAACGGTTTTAGAGCCTCTCGGATTACCTTGATCATCAAAGAGCGGTACGATTTCACGTACTTGAGGAGTTCTAGGCATACTTCTAATAATGCCCATTTCTGCAACAGGGATAGAGCGTGTTTGGAAATTTGAGGGCATACTGCCAGGATCAAAGGTCGTAAGTCTACCGATTGAAAATACAGAACCACCAACATTCTTATGTGTACATAGAATCATGACATCAAAATTAGGAATATGTTCTTCAAAAAAAGATTATAACTTTCCCAATCTGTTGTTAATGTTTCATCTAAAGTAAGGTCTTTTTCTTTCTTAAGGCTATTGAAAGCTGAATCATAACGCTGTGGTTTAAGCAGTTTTATCTCGACATGATCGTAACCCCACGTTTTTAAAACGTCTTTAACGTACACGCTTTCTTCACAAAGTGAATGCTCCTCATCAAAACTATGCATACTCACAACTAGAATTCGTGGATTTCTATAAATTGTGAGTTCTTTAATTCCAGCACGTCTGAGTGCAATCAATTTTTCTGGTGAGACTTTTTCATTTTTAGCTAAGATTAGATCACCTCGTTTAATTACACTGCCTTGCTGGATGATGCCTTGCATTGTTAAGACAGGTGCTATAATTTTTTTATTATCATAATCAGAAATATCTAAACGATCATCGTCTTCTGCAATAACAGCATCAACAGATTCAGGTAATTTCGTATATTGTGGAATCCTGAGTAGATTTTTACCACTCAGATCTAGTTTATATGGGTTCACTGAACGATAGAGTTGTGATCCCCAGCAGTACAGGTTATCGATTAATACTGGCCGTTGTTTACTTGCAGCTTGAGTTAATTCTGAACTAATAGCCCAACCAGTGTAAGCAGATAGGTTATGTGTTGGATAGTCCTGTAAAGCATAAATATCAGCTGCATTTACTTGATTAAGCGCCATTTGTAAGTCTATAGTATCCTTTAGTTCCCCTAGAGGAAGCTGCATAAAAAGGCGATAATAAATTGTAGTCAGATCATATGGAAGATCTTCAGGTACAGGAAATTTATTAAGCATGAATGTAAACCCAAGATACATCTAAAATTAGTAGCTGTGATTAGCTGTTAAGGTAAATACTGCAACTAAACCCAATATGAATTATGTTATATTTAACATGAAATTTAATATATTTAAGTGAAAAAATTCCAAAATAAATTATTCAAATATTTTGAAGTTAAGAGAAATAATAAACTAAAAAATATAAAATTAATTGCTTAGGGTGTGTTGACATTTCATAATGGCAACCAAATGTATATACAAGCTAAAGCAACTGCATTTTCATAATTACGTTTTAGCTTGTCATATCGGGTCGCTATTCCTCTAAACTGCTTCAATCTAGCAAAGGTATTTTCCACTAAGTGCCTAATTTTATATAAATTCCAATCCATATGTTGATTGTTGGATTGAGTATTTGATTTTCGTGGGATGTTAGCTTGTGTATCTGTCGCTCTTATTTGCTCTCGTAGTGGTTCAGAGTCATACCCCTTATCAGCACATACAATCTCGGCTTCTTCCAAATCTAATTTTGCGACTAACTCAGGGGCAACCTTAATATCATGTGTTGTTCCATTTGTGATTATAATCTCAATTGGATTGCCATAAGAATCAACGGCTAAATGTATTTTTGAACTATTTCCACCAATGCTTTTTGATATGCCTTGTTCTTTTAATCCAGCAGAGTGTTGATGTGCCCTGACATGGGAACCATCGATAAAAATCCACTCTTTATCTGTAGATTTACTGATTAATTTAAATATTTTCATTAACTTATTATGTTTAGACCATCGACTATATTTTTTGAATATTGAATTTGGATTACCAAAATCTGGTGGTAAATCTCGCCATGGGCAACCTGTTCTAATTCGATAAAGAATGGCTTCAATAAAATTTCTAAGATTTCGTTTGAGATAGATATTAAAATTACGCAAAATAGTTTCTAACTTTGACCAGTGTTGATCATTCAGCATTGTGCGAGGCATAGCGAGTAGTAAATTTGGTTTGGCGATTGAATTTTACTTACTCGCTATTTTTTTATACAGCAAATGTCAACAGACCCTAAATATATTGGTTTTTTGTGATTAATAAATAGTTTATTATTCGATTTTTCTGAATTACGTTAAAAAAACCGCTCAAAATAGCTGTTTTTTTAACGTAATAATTAAATGGAATTTTTAAGTTATAGATTTATTCCAATGTAATTTTACTCCATGATTCATACATTTTCACGGCAGCCGAAAAGTCACTATTAGGCTCAGCCGTTAAACTTGCCGCTTGGATTAGACTTTGTGTCAAAGAGAGGATTGGTGCAGGTAGTTTTGCATCATGAACTAAATCTAAAGCAATTCCAGTATCTTTCGCTAGCAATGGTAGAGCAAAGGTCACAGGAAATTCACGGCTTAACACACGTTGCGGAAAAATATTTTCTGTGACAAGACTTTTACCACTCGATGCATTGATACAATTTAATGCTGCATCGAGATTTACACCATGTGCTTTTAGAGTAGAAAAGCCTTCTGCGACTGACCATAAATTTACCGCGAGTAGCATATTATTAATTGCTTTTACTGCAAAACCAGCGCCAGAATCGCCAACATGTTGAATCAACTTACCTAATGCCGCCATCGCTGGGTATGCACGTTCAAATGCATTAACATCGCCACCCACCATAAAAGTTAAAGTTGCATTTTCTGCGCCAATCGTTTGACCACTTACAGGAGCGTCAAGAAAATCGATATTTCGAAGTTTTAATTTTTCAGCTAACCGCTGAGCAGCCTCTGGCACTCCACTGGTACAGTCGATCCAAATCGCACCTGATTTAATTTCAACACTGTCAATTAATGTTTCAACATCTTGGCTCGTGGGCAAACAAGAAAAGATAATATCTGCTTGTACAGCTTCGGATAGTTCAACTGCTGTGGTGCCATATTCTGTTGCATGTTGTTCAGCTTTACTGAAATTTCGATTCCAAACCAAGACCGTATCGAAATGCTTGGGTAAATGTGCCGCCATGCGATAACCCATAGCGCCTAAACCGATAAATGCAACAGATTGAATCATTGTCTACCTTCTTATTAGCGTTGATCGTTCTGACAGCCAGTTTGTAAGTGTTGGCCAGAACTCAATTGAACTATTTTGACTAGACATTAAACCTAAATGTCCGCCCGGTATCAAGGTAAACGTCACATCTTGGCTACTGGTCAGTTGAGTTAAAGGAAAAGCGGCATCTGCTGTAACCAATTGATCACTTTTCCCTGCACCGACCAAAAGTGAACAATTAATATTTTTCAATTCAATGGTTTTGTTCTTGAGGGTAATTGCGCCGTTCTTAAGAGGATTCTGCATCCAAACATTAAACAGCATGTCTTGGTTAATACCACCCGGATAATCAATCATGTTGTTTAAGAAATGGCTCAGTGTCGCATCTTCTTGGACAAGTTTAAGATTATCCAAGTTTTTTAATAATTGGATATTTCCATCAATCCAGCCTTTAGGATCAAGAAGTTTAAATCCAAGGGAGTTTAAAAAACCCGGAGAATGAATCATTACTTTGGGTAAGCGGTTATAAATGTAATCTTTAATTTTTTCATTTCGTGAAGTCACATAAGCAAGTGTTTTATAGAGTTTGCCGATATAACCAGATGCATAACTATCAATTGGGCTACCAAGCACCACGAGATTTTTGACAGCATTAGGTTGATGTCGTGCGGTATAAAGCGTGACAAAAATGCCAGCCATACTCCAACCATGTAGTGAAATTTTTTCAGATTTAGAATGCTTTTGAATGGCTTCAATACAGCGTGGAATAAACTTATCGAGAAATGATAGAAAGTTAATTTGGTAGTTTTTATAGGTGAACTTACCCCAATCAATCAGATAGACGTCAAAACCAGCATCTTGAAAGTGTTTGACCAATGAACGATATGGATAGAGATCATAAATATCCATATTGATTGCCAGAGGTGCTACAAATACAAGCGGTTCTTTATAAAGTTTATTTTCTGAGGCATAAAAACGAACACGAGTTTGCTTAAATTGAGCAATGACTTGATAGGGTGTTGACTGGGACAGCACAAGTTTGTCAGATTCAAATACGCGCATAGCGAGATGTTTAAAATTTATTTTTTGCTGTTCCACAAGCGATTTCATCTATGAAAGTCTCATCATGAGTCAAGATTGCACGAAGTCTAAGCGATAATTTCATCTTATGCCTTGACCTTAAATACATTAGGCGATCAAAATATTGGCATATTTAGACAGGATTTGATAACCCTTTATAAAAATTATTACTTTTTTATAAAGGAAGATTGAGACCATTGATCATAAGGCATACAAAACGATGAATCCAAGCGATGATTTAGAATACCAACTTGAAACACTGGCCATTCGTACTGGGCATGATCGTACCTTTGAAGGTGAACACAGTGAACCTATCTTTTTAACGTCATCGTTTGTCTGTGAGAGTGCTGCCGATGCTGCTGCCAAGTTTTCTGGGCAAATCGCGGGGAATACATATTCACGGTATACCAATCCGACTGTACAGGCATTTGAGAAGCGTTTAGCGGTGCTTGATGGCGCAGAACGTGCTGTAGCGACCAGTTCAGGTATGGCGGCAGTGCATGCGATCTGTATGGCGTATCTGAAAGCAGGCGATCATGTGATTTGCTCACGCGCTGTATTTGGTTCAATCATCGCTTTGTTTGAAAAATACGTTGCTAAATTCGCAGTTGAAGTGACTTTTGTTGATTTGGGCGATCTTGACGGCTGGAAACAGGCGATTCGTCCAAATACGCGTTTATTATTTATAGAAACACCATCGAATCCATTGGCGCAAGTGGGGGATATGCAGGCAATTGCGGATATTGCACATGCGCATGGTGCATTATTTGCAGTAGATAACTGTTTCTGTACGCCAGTATTACAGCAACCAATTAAGTTCGGTGCAGATTTGGTTTTATACTCAGCAACGAAGTATATCGATGGTCAAGGTCGTGCTTTGGGGGGTGCAGTAGTTGGAAAGCATGACCTGCTTGAAGAGATTAATGGGGTTATTCGTACTCTAGGTAACTCAATGAGTCCATTCAATGCTTGGATTTTCTTAAAAGGTTTAGAAACGCTGAGCATTCGAATGAAAGCCCATTGTGAAAATGCGCAGAAATTGGCTGAGTGGTTACAACAGCATGATAAAGTGGAAAAAGTTTATTATGCTGGTTTACCAAATCATCCAGGCCATGAGCTTGCCAAGAAACAGCAAAAAGGTTTTGGTGGCGTGGTATCGTTTGTAGTGAAAGGTGAGCGTCAAGCTGCTTGGACGGTGATTGATAATACTCGTTTCTTGTCCATTACCAGTAATCTAGGTGACGTTAAGTCAACAATTACCCATCCAGCAACCACCTCACATGGTAGAATGTCGGCTGAAGCTAAACAAGCCGCAGGAATTGAAGAAGGCTTAATTCGTGTGTCTGTCGGTTTAGAGGACATTAATGATATTATTCGTGATTTATCACGCGGTTTAGATTTAATTTAACGAGAGAAACTTATGAACATTAATATGCTCATGCAGCAAGCTCAACGCATGCAAAAGGATATGGAATCGAACCTTAAAAAAGCCAAAGAAGAGCTTGCGAACACCGAAGTTCATGCTGAAGCGGGTGGTGGTTTAGTTAAAGTAACGATGACTTGTCGTAATGTGGTGAAACGTATCGAGATTAGTCCAGATCTTTTACAAGATGAAGCCGATATGATTGAAGATCTAATTGCAGCGGCAATGAATGATGCGGCGCGTCAAGCTGAAGCGATTTCTGAAGAGAAGTTGCAAGGTGCAAATTCTGGTATGGGCTTACCGCCAGGTCTATCTGGTTTATTTTAAATCCCTCCCAGCCTCCCTTTCTTGCGATACTCTAATCGCATTTTGGGGAGGGGCTGCCTTCTTTATTAAAGAGGGATTGGCGGAGATTCTGAGAGTTAATTTGTGTTTAGTGAAAGATTTGAACAATTAGTTCAAGCATTGCGTATCCTACCGAGCGTTGGTCCAAAGTCTGCGCAGCGTATGGCATTACATTTATTGATGAAAAACCGTGAAGGAGCATTTGCTTTGTCACATGCTTTGCATGAGGCTTCTAGTCATATTCATGAATGTCATATTTGTCATTCTCTAACCGAAAATGAAATCTGTGATATTTGTGCATCGACTGAGCGTGATGAGCAGTTACTTTGTGTGGTTGAGTCGCCTGCAGATGTGATGGCGATTGAACAAAGTGGTAGTTTTAGAGGTAAATATCATGTCTTGGGTGGACACTTATCACCTTTAGACGGAATTGGCCCTGAAGAAATTGGAATTCCTTATTTGATCCAGCGTTTGAGTGAAGGGAAGGTTCAAGAGGTGATTTTGGCAACTAATGCAACAGTAGAAGGTCAAGCGACAGCGCATTATTTGGTAGAGGCAACCAAGCATTTACCGATTCATATGACACGCATTGCACAGGGCGTACCACAAGGCGGTGAGTTGGAATATGTTGATAGCCATACTTTAAGTCAAGCTGTACATAATCGAATGCGGATGAAATAACAGTAAAATAATCATTTTTGGATATTTATTTTAAATTCATGCTGTTAATTTAAACAAATAATTAACTTTTACATTTTGTCTAACATTATTCTAGATCTATTTAGCGCAATGTATGGCACTATTAGCAGGCGAAAAGGATTTTCGTTTTTTTGATTATAGGGAAGAGGAGTAATTTCATGCGCAAGTGGAATACTGATTGAGTTTTGCGTTTATTTTGTTTGAGTAATCACTGTGTTTTTGCAGTTTGATTGCAAATGGTTCTTTTTA
>NZ_GG665952.1:49684-60790 GCF_000156555.1 Acinetobacter sp. ATCC 27244 | reverse complement strand
TTATTGTATTTGAGCAAATATGTTTCAGTTTATCCAGCAGCAAGAAGATTTAGCTGTTCTCCTCCACAAAATGGAACATTGTTCCACCTATGCACTTGATACTGAGTTTATTAAGGTTGATACCTTATATCCAAAACTCGGGGTGTGCCAAATTAATCTAGACGGTCAGGTTGCATTGCTTGATGGTACGGTATTAGATCTCACACATTTTTGGGACAAAGTGTTCAATGCTCAGCAGAATATCTTTCATGCGTGTAGTGAAGATATTGATTAATTTATCATTATGCTGATCAAAAACCATTGCATAATATTTTTGATACACAAGTCGCGATGGCTTTTCTTGGGAATGGTTTGCAGGTTAGCTATCAAAACGCACTCAAGACTTATTTAGATATTGAGATAGAGAAAGATCAAACACGCTCAGATTGGTTGGCACGTCCGCTAACACCACAACAAATCAGTTATGCTGCGAATGATGTACTTTATTTACCTAGACTTGCTGAAGCATTAAAACGCGATTTGCAGAGCAAAGGGATATATCACTATGTGTTGGAAGACTGTCAGAATTTAACCAAAGAAATTGGAATAGATACTCCACTCGCCGAGCTGTATACCGATATCGGTAATTATCGCCATTCACGCCGTGAGTTAATGCAATTACAACAATTAAGCATCTGGCGTGAGCAAATTACCAAAGCGATGAATCAACCGCGTAGTTTTATTCTTAAAAACGCAACGATGATTGATTTGGTAGAGAAAAATCCGCGCAATACATTTCAACTTGCTCAAGTCAAAGATATTCGACCCAATGTTGTGCGTGAGCACGGCAAAATGATTTTAGAACTTTTGAAATTTTTGCCGCCAGAAGATGAGTGGCCGTTGAGGATTGCACGTCCGATTAAGAATAATTCAAAAGAGTTAGCCCCGAAAGTTGATCAGTTGATTGATGGTATTGTTAATCAAACATCTATACCTAAAGAGGTGTTGTTACGAAAGAAATGGCTTCATGCGATTTATGAGCATGTCGTATTTGGTTTGGACGAACAAGTTTTACCAGATTATTTATTAGGCTGGCGCTATGAGCTTTTAACTAAGCCTCTGATCGCACTTTTGCATCAAGATAGTGAATATTTAGCAATGCAAATGAAAGTCACTCGGTAAAAATACGGTTGCAAAAAAATACGACTCTAGCGTTAACATTCCTTAATGTACCTGTGGTTTTTTTCATGTATCCTGTTTAGTGTCTATTGAGGTCTAATTGGCTTGATAGTCACTAAAATTGACAAAAGTTGTGAGTAAACATGCACTGCGATATTTATAGATCGAGCAAAAAAGACGAAATGTATATGTATATTGCTCGTCCGAACTCTTCTGAGAATAATGAGTCTGAGAACCCTTTTGACGGTATTCCAGAAACTGTTTTACAAGCATTTGGAAAAGCCACTTTTGTTATGCGTTTAGAACTTCATGCTGAGCGTAAACTTGCACGTGCAAATGTGTTGCATGTTATGGATTCGTTAGAAACCAAAGGCTTTTTTATTCAAATGCCACCAGAAGGATTAATCAATCCGAATGCGGTAGAACCTGAGGGCTTACGAGGTGCTTGAGACATTAACAGCGGTATGGGCAAATATTCTTTCAGTACTGGATCAGTTTCCTGAGGAAAATGTTGCGATCATAGTCTATGTTACTGGAACAATCATTGCCTTGTGGTGTTGGTATCGTTTAATGACGCGTTTACCGAGTCCCATTGGTGGTATCTTGTGGATTATTGCTTTTGCAGTCCTAGCAACACCAACAATTTCTGAAGGTCCGAATTCTGGAATCGCACCTGCAATTTTTGGGTTGATTTTTGGTGTATTAACCAAAGAACATGTGTTGGTGTGGGCCAATTTATCCTTGATTCTCTTTGTCATAGGGATTGGTTTATCGATTGGTTTTTGCTGGTCAAAATATACCGCCAATAAAAAAGCTGCTCGTTCAGTTTAAATATTTACACAAAGTTAGATACAGAAAAATAAGGTTTTTTAAATGTCTGCTGATAATCAACACTTTACTGGTACAGATCAATATATTGCAACTGATAGCCTAAAGCTTGCTGTAAAAGCGGCGCGTGCTCTACAAAAACCATTATTGGTAAAAGGTGAGCCGGGTACAGGTAAAACGTTACTGGCTGAACAGGTTGCAGAAAGTCTTGGGTTAAAACTGATCACTTGGCATATCAAATCAACAACCAAAGCACAGCAAGGTTTGTATGAATATGATGCTGTTTCGCGTTTACGTGATAGCCAGCTAGGTGATGACCGTGTCTATGACATTAAAAACTATATTAAGCCTGGTAAATTGTGGGAAGCATTTACTAGCGATGAGCGCTGTGTATTATTAATTGATGAGATTGATAAAGCAGATATTGAATTTCCAAATGACTTGTTGCATGAGCTCGACAAAATGTCGTTCTATGTGTATGAGACAGGTGAGACGATTACTGCAACTCAGCGTCCAATCGTGATTATTACTTCAAATAATGAAAAAGAACTTCCAGATGCGTTCTTGCGCCGTTGTTTCTTCCATTACATTGAGTTCCCTGATGAAGCAACGATGCGTGACATCATTGCAGTTCATTTCCCAAGTATTTCGAACACTTTGGTGAGTGAGGCTTTACAGATCTTCTTCAAATTACGTCAAGTACCAAGTTTGAAAAAGCCACCTTCAACGTCTGAATTAATTGATTGGTTAAGCTTATTGATGGCAGATGATATGCCAGAAGATGTGTTGCGTAATCATGATAAATCAAAAGCGATTCCACCGTTGTATGGTGCGTTAATCAAGAATGAACAAGATGTACAGTTGCTAGAACGTTTAGCCTTTATGTCACGTCGTTAAGAGTGCTCGTATATGTTTGTACGACTGTTCTACACTTTACGCAAATATGGCGTACCTGTTACGACACGTGAACTGATTGATCTGAATCAAGCGGTGGCTTCAGGTCTAGTTTTTGCAGATCAAGAAGAGTTTTATCAATTGGCTAAAACGGTTTTAGTCAAAGATGAACGTTTCTTCGATAAGTTTGATCGTGCCATGAAAGATTATTTTGATGGTATTGAAACCTTTGACTTAGATGAGCTACTCAAACACGTTCATAAATTGCCAAAAGATTGGTTTGATCTTGAGCTGCTAGAAAAGCATTTAACCCCAGAGCAACGTGCTGAATTACAAAAGGCAGGATCTCTGGAAGAACTGATGAAGATGTTGGAAGAGCGTTTGCGAGAACAACATAAAAAACATCAGGGTGGCAACCGGATGATTGGTACAGGTGGAACTTCACCTTTTGGTGCTTTTGGTGATCATCCTGAAGGTGTCCGTATCGGTGGGCCGGGTCGTAAACGCTCAGCGGTAAAAGTATGGGAACAACGTAAATACCAAAATCTTGACGATGATCAGGTTCTCGGAACTCGTCAGATGCAAATCGCATTACGTCGTTTGCGGAAATTCGCGCGTCAAGGGGCTGCCGAAGAGCTAGATGTTGATAGCACGATTCGTGAAACTGCGAAGCAAGGTATCTTGGATGTGCAACTTGTTCCAGAACGCCGTAATCGAATCAAAGTATTGATGTTGTTTGATGTAGGTGGTTCTATGGATGCCTATATCGCTGAATGTGAAAAACTGTTTAGTGCTGCTAAGTCAGAGTTCAAGACTTTAGAATATTTTTATTTCCATAATTGTCTTTATGATTATGTTTGGAAAGACAATCACCGTCGTAGCTCAACACGTATGAACACATGGGATCTATTGCATACTTACGGACGTGATTATCGGGTTATCATTGTGGGCGATGCTAGTATGGCGCCTTACGAACTCAAGTCTGCTGGTGGTTCAGTTGAATATATGAATGACGAGGCTGGGGAAGTGTGGTTAAGACGTTTACGTCAGCACTTTGATAAAACGGCTTGGCTCAATCCTGAAGTGGAGGGTTATTGGCATTACACCCAAACTATTCAGTGGATTAAAGAAACATTTGAAGATCATATGTATCCAATGACTTTGAAAGGGATCGAGGATATGACCCGTTATTTGTCTCGTTAAAATTTAAATAAATCCGATATAAAACCGTTTCTTTGATCTGAAGCGGTTTTTTCTTATTAAATAAGCTTCAAGAGAGCTAGAAACTGGTTAAAGCGTTGCTTTGCTTTTCTTGGCTCAGGTAAAATAAACCGTTTTGCAATTAGCACTTTTGGAGACGCCTAAGTGGAGCGACCAACGATCAGCCCTGAACATTTACAAGAAGCGGCTGAAAACTTAGTAAACATAAGAGATTTTATCCGTTTTGGTGTCACAGCACTTCGCCAATACGACGCGCACTTAGGTCAAGGCACAGAAGATTATTTCGCTGAAAGTTCGGCATTGGTTTTGCAAACACTTTCTCTTGAGTGGAAGGCTGATGCGGAAATCCTAGATGCGAAGCTATTACCAAGTGAAAAAGCAGAATTTCTAAGCTTATTGGAACGTCGTATTAATGAGCGTGTCCCAACTTCATACTTATTAAATCTTGCATATTTCTTTAATAAACCATTTTATGTTGATGAACGTGTCTTAATCCCACGTTCACCGATTGCTGAGTTAATTGAACAGCGTTTTGCACCATATTGTTTAGATGAAAATGGTCAAATGCTTGAAGCGTTAAACAGCCTACCAGAAAATCCTAAACCGAAAACACCACAACGTATCTTGGATATGTGCACGGGTTCAGGCTGTATTGCAATTGCATTGGCGTATGCATATCCAGAATCAGAGGTTGATGCTACAGATATTTCTAAAGAAGCTTTAGAAGTTGCTTCGATCAATACAGAACATCACAATAAACAGTATCAAGTTGCACTACTTGAATCTGATCTATTTTCAAAAATACCTGCTGAAAATCAATATGATTTGATCGTAAGTAATCCGCCGTATGTGGATGCCGAAGATATGGCAGACTTACCAGAAGAATTTCTTCATGAGCCGGAACTTGCGCTTGCAGCAGGGCAAGATGGTTTGGACTTAGTACGTAAAATGCTAGCTCAGGCAGCTGATTATTTAACCGAAGATGGCCTGATCGTTATTGAAGTCGGTAATTCAGAGTGGGCAATGCGCCAGAACTTCAATACGATTGACTTCCATTGGCTATCTTTCCAGAAAGGTGGCTCTGGTATTTTTGCATTGACTGCTGAACAATGCCGTCGCTATAAAGAAATATTTCAGCAATCTATTCAAAATTAAGGGGCTAGAACATGGCAGGGAATAGTATTGGGCAACTCTTTCAAGTGACAACATGTGGTGAGTCACATGGTGTTGGCTTGATGGCAATTGTTGATGGTGTGCCACCTGGTCTTGAACTTTGTGAAGCTGATTTGCAGAAAGATTTGGATCGCCGCAAGCCTGGTACATCTAAATTTGCAACTCAACGTAAAGAGCCAGATGAAGTCGAGATTATTTCTGGTGTTTTCGAAGGGAAAACCACAGGAACTTCGATTGGTTTATTGATTCGTAATACAGATCAAAAATCTAAAGACTACGGCAATATTGCTCAAACTTTCCGTCCTGGTCATGCTGATTATACCTATACACAAAAGTACGGATTCCGTGATTATCGTGGTGGCGGACGTTCAAGTGCACGTGAAACTGCGATGCGTGTTGCAGCGGGTGCGATTGCAAAAAAGTATCTAGCTGAAAAATTTGGGATTGATATTCGTGGACATGTCACTCAAATTGGTAACGAAGTTGCAGAGAAATTAGATTGGAACGAAGTACCTAACAATCCATTTTTCTGTGGTGATGCTGATGCGGTGCCACGTTTTGAAAAATTGGTTACGTCTTTACGTGAACAAGGAACAAGTTGTGGTGCAAAACTAGAGATCATTGCCGAGAATGTTCCTGTTGGTTGGGGTGAACCTGTATTTGATCGTTTAGATGCTGATATTGCACATGCAATGATGAGTATTAACGCGGTTAAAGGGGTGGAGATCGGTGATGGCTTTGCTGTAGCGGGTCAATTTGGTCATGAAACTCGTGATGAACTCACTACAGACGGTTTCCTTGCTAATCATGCTGGCGGAATTTTAGGTGGGATTTCGAGTGGTCAAACTATTCGTGTTGCAATTGCATTGAAACCAACAGCTAGTATTACAACACCAGGTAAGACAATTACGATTAACCGTGTAAATACCGATGTCTTAACCAAAGGTCGTCATGACCCTTGTGTGGGCGTACGTGCAACACCAATTGCAGAAGCGATGTTGGCGATCGTATTAATGGATCATTTTTTAAGACATCGTGCACAAAATGCAGATGTCGTACCTCCATTTAAACCAATCGAAGCATAATCATATTTAGTCACACTTTTAATTTATTATAAGTGTGACTTGTATTTAATGTAATATTCAATTAATTTACTGAATAATAATCTTCTGTATATTTATTATAAAGCTTCAGAAATCATATTTTCAGAAGAGGCGATGTGATATTGATTTCTACCATTACTTTTCGCAATATAAAGGGCATGGTCGGCACGAGAAATAAATTCTGAAAGACTATCACCTAAACTTGGTACCATCGTCGCAACACCAACACTTATCGTTACATGTTTAGAAATTTGGCTTTTAGGATGATTGATGCCAATATTACTCACCAGCTCCATTAACCGTTTAACTTGGATGAGTGCTTGATCTTGATCTGTCATTGAAAATAGTAACAAGAATTCTTCCCCACCATAACGCGCTGCTAGATCACCACTGCGTGAAGTTATTGACCCCAATAAAATAGCGATACGTCTTAAGCATTGATCACCTTGAATATGACCAAGTGTGTCGTTATAGAGTTTAAAGAAATCAATATCAATCATCATAATCGTGATGGGCATTTCATGGCGCATGGCTCGTTTCCATTCATTTTCAAGTACTTCATCGAGATAACGACGATTCGCCAAACCCGTTAGAGCATCTTGTTGTGAAAGAATTGAGAGTTGTTGTGCCTGTCGCATGAGCTCTAATCGGTTAAGTTCGATCATGCAGTTTTGCAAGTAATTTTCGCGGTGCTGTCGATCCGTCGCATACGCTAACGCCATCCCCAAAAAACTACTAAATGTGTATGTTCTATGTAAAAAAGTCCAATCAATAGAACCACTTAACCAGGTGCTTGCTGCAATACCAATTAAACCTCCCATCCATCCTGCAAACATTGCTGTATAAAAACGCATACCAACAAAGCCATAAATAATGACAACCGCATACATCATTGCAGCATAGAATAAAATGTTATGTTGACCTTGTGCAAGGACGTTAATGAGGGTGAAAGTAATGGCTACAGCACCCATTGATCCTATACAAACGTAATGATCGAACCACCGATTCATGATCGGAACAAAAGACAATAACCATGCGAGAAGGATAATAATCCCAACCCAGCCATAGTAAGCAATCCACTCAAGACGCATATCTGGTGGTAGGACTTGATAAATACCAAAGCTCAGAAATAAATATAGGCCCAAGATGATTGGCGCACGATAACGGAATTCGTGTGCGGCCTCATTTCTATACTGATCTCGGTAGATCGCTTCTAACTCTTTAGGAAACCAAACTAAATTTAGTCCGCGAGAAATTAGCAAGTCGATTTGATCTTGTCCCAATATATTGGAAGCTTTCAACTTCATCTTATCGCTTACCACTCCCTAATGTTTTTATGTAAGTCATCTAATATTGGAATTGTTTTTTACTACGTTACACTGAATTAAATAAAATGTGTATTAGATAATCAAAAAATCCCACTTTTTTGTGATAATCATCTTTTTGTTGTTCAAAACTTATGCTGATTAAAGGTTTATATCGCTTTTAATGCTGATAATATATGGATTAAATGAGGATGATATTCAATAAATAACTCAGTAGTACAAACCGAGGAATGGTAATTGTATATTTGCTGCAATAAGATACAATCTAGAAAAAGCAGCAATCATGGAATATGATTGGATTAAGTCATACGAAATAGGATGCATCGCAATGACTGCTATGAATCAATACGAAAAAAAATTGGAAATTACGGCTCATTCTGAGTGGTCACAACGGTTTTGGGATGAACTTTTGCCAGCAAAAGAACGAGTTAGCAAACACCCTTTATTCTTGGATATGGCAAGTGGTTCATTAAGCTTGGAGTGTTTTCGCTCAGCCTTATTGAATTTTTATCCTTTAGTCGCTCATTTTCCTTCTTATATGGCTGGAACACTAGCCAAAGCTACTGCGTTTTCCTTATCTGGTGTAACCGAAACACGAGATTGGCTGATTCAAAATATTAAAGTTGAGGAGCGCCATCTTACTTGGTATCAGGATTGGGCAGGTGGTTTTGGACTTACGGTCGACATGCTAAATAATGTTCGGCCGCCAGCAGCGATGAATGCAGTTAATCATTTCTTATGGGATGTGAATTACCGAGGTGGCTTAGCTGAGAGTATTGCAGCCACAAATCTTGCAATCGAGTGGGCGACAGGGGACTGGAGTATACAAGTTTACAAGGGGGTGCAAAGTTATACTCAAAACCCAGAAGTAACGATTAATAAACGGTCATTGGCTTGGTTGAGAGCACATGCGCATTATGATGATCTGCATCCGTATGAAGCGATGGAACTTATCAAACGGTTATGTGATCAAGATCCTGTGATGCAGAAAAAAGCATTTTTGGCTGCACAAGAAGGTTTAGCGTATTATGAACTTGCATTGGATGAGTGTTACAAAATTCAGCAAGCGAATCGATAATACAAAGAATAAAACTGCGATCTAGCTTGGGGACGGATCGCAGTTTTTTTATAATTTTTTTACATTTGTTGGTTAGGTTTTAGGATTCATTTTTTCATCAAAATTTTCAAGATGAGGAAATTCTAGAGGGCTAAGATTATCCAGATTTTGAAGGTATTGTTCCAAGTTGGTTAAAATGTCTTGTCGGCTTTCATTGCTAATATATGGAACATGATATGCAATAAATGGCGGTATAACTTCAAAACCAACATAAGCCAAAGAACCACGTTGAATTGAAGATAAATATTGTTCAATTGGACCATGAACTGAGTTCTCTCCAAACATATGATCTCGTCCACCAAGACTAAAACAAAGCATTGCTTTTTTGCCAGTCATACCACCATGATTATAAAAACGTTTACCGCCATAAAATAGTCCTGAGACAAATACTCGATCTATCCAGCCTTTGAGGATCGCTGGTACAGATGTCCAATATAAAGGAAAAGTAAAAATCACAAGATCAGCACGTTTAACTTTTTCGATTTCAACGGCAATATCAGGCGAAAGTGTATTGCTTTTTAATGCATTACGTTGCTCGAGGGCATAATTTAGATATTCGGTTTCATCAAAATCACTAAAATCATCAGCTGATGCAACAGGATTAAATTTTATTTCATACAAATCAGATACTTCAACTGTATGTCCAAGTTGTTCAAAAGTCTGTTGAACCGTAGTTTTCATAGCAGTTGTAAATGATCGTTTTTCAGGATGCGCGTGAACAATTAGTACATTCATTGGAAAATAAACCTTTAACCTTGGATTTTTTACGAACTTACTATGCCTTAATGATAAATCGTGGCATAGTTCATAAACCGCCAATTTTTACCAATTTACGCCAAAATATTAGCTGTATAGGATCTAAAAATATGAATCCTGAACTTCCTGGTAGTTATGTGAATTTATTAGTTGATGTACTTAAAAAACGGGGTATTGCACCCGAACAACTATTATCTGGAACAGGTATTTCAATTGATAAACTCAATGCACCTTTTTGGTATGTGGATTTTAATATTTTCAATTACTTGTTAGAACGAGCTGCACACATTACCGATGAACCAGCAATCAGTGTATATCTTGCAAAAGAAATGAAAATTTCTTGTTATGGACATATCGGAGTCGCTGCAACAGCTTCAGAAGATCTTGGTTCAGCGATTAAAGTTTTGGAGCAATTTATCGGATTGCATTGTACAGTATTTAAGCCCAAACTTCAGGTGAATGATGGAAAAGCATACTTGTATTTTAATCAACCTTTACAACAATTTAGGTTTAACAGACATGCGATTATATTCTTGGTTTTTGGTTTTGCTCAGATAGTAGAAAATTTAGCTCAACAGCGGTTAGATATCCGTTTTGAATTCCAGCAAGATAAGCCAGATTTCTACAAAAAAATATTTAATATTAATCAGTTAAATGGTGAGTTCAACGCAAAAAATGACTGCTTAATATTGAATCAAAATGTATTATCTTTACCATTAAAGACAGCCGATGCATTGGTTGCGCGATTAACAATTCAGCAGTGTAAACAGGATATTCAAAAGCTATTTTTAAAAAGGAAAAATGTAGATAGTGCGGCAAAAAATGTGAAAGAAGAACTATATGATGAAGCACTTGGATTTCTATCGCTTAAACAGGTTGCTGAAAGATTACATTTGTCCGAGAGAACATTACAGCGCCAACTCGCGAAAGAACAAACTTCATTTCAGTTGTTAATTGCTGAGGTTCGTAGAAAACAAGCAGAATTTTTATTAAAACAACAACATCTATCTATTGAACAAATTGCAGAGCGATTAGGATACGCAGATATTTCTCATTTTTCACGTGCATTTAAAAAATGGACGAACGTTACACCTAAGTTTTATAGAGAGGTTGAGCGATACAAAACAATAGTGGTTTTATAGTATATGTTAGCAATTTTATTCATGAATAAATTGTTAAATATCAATATCTTATATTGTTAAATTGCGTATAATCAACGCATTATGTTACTTGCCGTTGCCATTGATTAAAAAGCTGATTTTCATTTGAGAATCGGCTTTTTTGTCAATGGTGCTAAGCTTTCCAGCGCACTTGCAGGCATTTAACATCAATGCTCATTATGCGCAATGGAGGAGGAAGGGAAAGGGGGCAGCGACTTGTCGCGCTACCTTTCCCTGATAGTTATTTATCTTCCTTCTTCTTTTCAGAATATTTAAATTCAAACTGTATGTCTTTGTCTTTATAGTAATTTATGATTTTAACTATGATTACTATGCATATGATCATTAATACAATCGAAGCAGCTAGTACT
>NZ_GG665952.1:18051-48901 GCF_000156555.1 Acinetobacter sp. ATCC 27244 | reverse complement strand
TACTGTATATAGTATGCCTTCCATTTTTTCTTCCTAATATTCAGGGTCAACAAAAATAATTAATCTTCTTTTTTTAATACTTCGCTTCTATATCTCATTACTTCATCTGCTGTCAGATTTTTTAGATGATATTTTATCAGTGCGTGAATTACATCAGTTTCTTTCATTATGGTTTTTTTATTAACCACAAATTTCATTAAAGCTTCTTTAATGTCTTCAACTTCATCTGATCTTAATTTATAGACTTTGCTCATAACTAAGTTACCAAGTAGATTTTTTTCATATTAACAAGATTTAAAGGTTGACAAGTTTACTTTAAAAAAATGTTTAATTCGTTAAACAAAGTTAAAAAGTAACTTTTATGGAAAAAGAACTAGCTTTCGAGACTGTAGCCAAGATCATCCACGATAGAGGAGTGGAGTTGATTGTTGGTGGTAATCCTGCATTTGAGACTGAATTTGTCCTTTTCTATATCGAATCAACAATGATGGCTTGGGGTTATAAGAGTCCAAAGGTTGCTGCTTACTGTGACGCAATCAAAGCAGAAAACGATAATTTTAGAGCTATGGGGCTTTGCTAATGGATAAGTATAAAAAGGGTAGTCTTGTTCGCACTTATCCCAAGGATGGCGATAATTCTATACGCACAGAGATTCAGTACAAAAAACAACCAATCCCCACTGTTTTATCGGGGGGAATGAAAAAGGAAGCAGTTGGAACCCCCATTAATAAGATGGGGGTAAAGAAATTCGATACTCGTCCACAAGACGCCGATATCCCGTACCAACACAATTCGCTATACACAATTCCATCAAGTCACATGATCATGACAAACGATGGCGTGAAGCACATTGAATACAGAATGCCTGCCGATAATGAGATTGCAGTTATCGACTGGGTAAATTTCACTATCGGTTTAGAGTCACTTGGAGATCGTCTTTGGCAAGAAGATGAATTCATTCTCGAATCACATCGTTGTACTGCTGCGGTGGACGTACTTGACCCACTTTTAGAACATATCTTTGGATTTTCAACGACTTCATGTCGTAACAATGGTCTTAATTTCTATAACCAAAGTTATGTATTAGGCGAAGACTTTGGCTTTGTCTGCATCGGTGGTCAACGTAATACGATCTTAATTATGATCAATGGACGTGGCTGCAACTTTGCTAAAAGTGGTTGGGAATTAAGACTTTATAACTTCTTAGTTACTCAAGCTAAACGAGCGAAATTAACTCGTGTAGATATTGCACATGATGACTTTGAAGGTAAAAACGTTAGTGTCGATTGGGGCAATATGCAAGATGGGCTAGGTGGCTTCCAACTTGGAAATCGTGCTCCAAACATAGAACATAAAGGCAATTGGCGCAGACCAAATGGTAAAGGACGTACCTTGTGTATTGGTAGTCGTGATTCAGGTAAGTATCTGAGACTGTACGAAAAAGGTCGTGCGGAGGGTGATCCTAACGACAATTGGCAACGTGCAGAGGTCGAATTTAAATCTATTGACCGTATCTTGCCATTCGACATGCTACTTGCACCATCAGAATTCTTCATAGCTGCTTATCCATGTTTCCGTGATCTAGCTGAGCATTTACAGCCTGAACGCATAGAAACAATTACAAAGACTGCTCAAATCAATTTCCAAACCGCTATTGAGAACATTAAGCATCAATACGGTAAATACATCAACGTCTTTAAAGACGTATTCGAACCTGAAGAACTCATTAATTTAATCTGTTGTGCTGATCCGCTTGCATTTCCCAAGCGACTTGATCATGTGCTTCTAACTGCTCGGAGAATGTAATGCATACATCAAAAGTAAAAATCTTAGGTGCTAAGGCTGTTGATTTCAAACCTGATGATAAATCGGGTCGTCATTATGATCATGTTGCTTTGTACTGTGAGATTCCAATGGATCTATCTCAAGGTACGGCAATCGGTAATGGTTGTGAGACTTTCAATTGGCAAGATTCTAGCAACATGGCTTTGTTACGACAATTCAAACAAAAAGACTTTCCAATCGAGGCTGATATCACATTTGACATGGTCACAACTGGTAAAGCTATGAAGTACGTTGTTGTTGATGTGAAGTTACCAACTGCACCAAGAACAACAGTATAAATACAGAAAATCCTTTGTATATCAAAGGTTTACATCTGATCATTATTCGACCTGTGCGTATAATGTATATTATGTTAAATAGAATATCTAAGACTGTAGCCTACACAACACTGTTTGTAGCTACAGCTCAGCAACGTGAATCACTACGATCTTAATTCACGTTGCTGAGTATTCCAAGTAACATAATATAAGTTATGCAGAAATCAGACCGCTACTCGACTTGCGTATCAGTCGATCCTACACAAGGTTAAATTTAAGATGAATGATTTAGTAAAAACCTCTCTATATCATCAATCATTCGTTCTACGTATTCTTTCGTGAATTGATCATAATCTCCATGGGCAGCGTTATTTCTTATATCAGCTAAGGCTGTAATTTGTTTTTGCTGGAGTTTGTTATAGACACTAGCCTTTGCTAATTCATCATTCAATTGAGTTAATTTTTTTCTCTCGATATCTATATTGTTGTTCAAACACAGCTCTTTGACTGCTGTTTCTAAAACTACGCCAGCAATTACTCCAGCAGCGTTTTTATAGCCATTTTCTAAAAGAGATTTAGCTTGTTCAAGTTCAGTCTCAAAAACCTCAGCTTGCACTATCTGTTTGAAAGATATTAAAAAACCATTTTTCAAATCATCATAAGTAGCAAGTAAAACTGGTAGTAAACGTTTAAATAATTTAGCATTAGTATCATAATATTGAATTTTCTCAGCTTTCAAAAATTCAGTAAAATGAATGGATCTATCCCCACAAGATAAAAGAAAAATATTTTTTGTCTTAATTTTCCATTCTAAAAATTTCCCTACATTATTGTCAGAAAAATTTTCATCTACTATACCTTCAACAGTAATTTTTGAATCAATTAAAGCATCTAATTGTCTAGCTTCTTTAATTAACTCTTCAAACCTATTTATAATTTTCAGACTCATAACTTTTGGACTCTAAAGATTAAAGCAATTTCGATTTCATATCACTCTGATGATTTAACAATCTTCCTCACAATATGCTCATGCGTCGGTACAAGACCTGCTTGCAATCCAAGTGGTTTAAATACTTTATCTAGGACAGATTGAGTGAGTTTTCCTTTGTCTTGTTCTATGTCCGTTAATGTCCGGCGACTAACACCAACCAAATTTGCGTATTGCTCCTGAGACATGCCAAGTATATTTTTTCTCAAATACGCCAATAATTGCCCCAATGTAATTTCATTCAATAGATATTGCATATATAGATCAATAAGAACTTGCTGGCGATCTTGAGGCTGATTTTTTATATTCATAATAGTTCCCATCTTTCTAATTTAGCTTCAACATAATCGAATGAAAGTGCTGGCATCTCCATAATCTGTTTTGGGACACCTTTATCAATTAACCGTTGTTTTAGCCCAACAAGATTGTTTGCTAATGATTTTAATGTCTTCATAGACAAATTTGGATCGCATAAATGTGCAAGTTTTTGGGTAATTTGCTCCCAACGATACTCTCCTCCTTCTTCATAAGGGCTTCCCCATGTCGTTGATCTTGTCACGACTTCTGGATCAGCTTTCATTGGTGCAAAATCATAAATTGGAGCAAGTGAAATTTTTCCAGATTTTTTTAGAAATGAGGTATTTCGCCCGTGATTATCAGAATTGCCAAAAATAATATTGAGCAAATCTCTTTGTAACCATTCACAAATGAATTGTGTAGCATCAAAATTTGAATCAATCACTGTCAGTAAATCACATAGGTTGTCTATTACTTCAAAATGATTAAGATGACTTCCTGAAGCCTTATTTAATACTGAATAAACAGATTCTAGACCATGACGTTGCCAACATTGATTGCGCCATTCCACATCAAATCTTGGCAACCATAATGATGGATATTTTTCACCTTCGATCAGCTTCATTTCTGTTGTTTCAATGGTATTGAAACCTAATTCTTTTAGTTCTTGATAGTAATAGTATTCCGCTCTGAGAATATTGCAGTCGATCTCACTACGATTATTTCGAGGAAATTTAACTAAATAGTGTTGATCAGGTTGATCAAAGTTTTGTTGATAGGTGTCAATCCAAATATTTTGATCTTTTGTCGCGCGAATCAGTAACTTGGGCGCTTCACCACCCGCTCCTGTTGCACCACCACTAATCGCGCCCATTTGCTGTGCATACTCAAGAAAATCAACATTTCGATCAGCAACATCATTTTGACTAAAATAACGTAAATGCAAAGTAGAGTCAGGATTTATAGGCGGAAGAGCTTCTTTAATTCGCAAGTTTCCTACGGGCGCAATTCCACCCTTTTCCAATAAAATACTATCTTGCTCAGCATAAGTGAGTCGTTGTAAGCCTAAAAAATTGACCCAATAACGGCGTGCTGCGCCTGAAGGAACAATATCATCCAAAAAACCAAACCATGAGCTAGATTCATGGTTTATAAGTATTTGTACAGGAAGTGAGAGACTACAGGCATGTTCATCTCGCTTGTCCAGATTTTGGATTGCGTATTCCAACTCGTAGACCAATTCACTGGCGCTTGCTGAGCCCAGTTTAGGTTCTAATAGTTTAAGTTCAGCGATATCTAACCAATTCTGGTCGAGTAAAGCCTGTATTGTTAATTTTTGCATTGATATAAAGGAGCAATTATTTTCTCAAAAATACTATAAAATTTGTTTTTTGTGAATATATTTGCTCAAAAATGTTTGTTACATGATTTATGAGCATAATTTTGCTCATTTTCTATTTATTCAATACGCATTTAATTTATTCAAAATTGCTTTATTCGATCTCATCTAAGAGCACTCAAGCAACTAAAGAAGAGTGTATGATTAGCTTCCTATTTACTTATGAATTTATCACTTAAATGAAGAATAGTTTTTCTGATCACAAGCAAATTAGTGTGGTTTCTACTTTTTCTGAGCTTATTGATTCCAATTTTCAAGGAGAAAGTAATGCAATTTGTTGGTATAGAAACTTAGTTGGTGATTTTCAAGAGATCATAGGAAAACTTGAGATAAAAGAGAATATTACAGAGGTTTCTGTTGACGAGCTTTTAGCATTGCAACTTTCAGAAAATGGTAATTTAGCAAGAAAAATTATTATTGCGGATATTCAACAATTAACAGTTCTCGGTGCATCACCAGTGCTTAACTTGATCCAAAACTATGAGCGAGATGATGAATTCGATTTTATTTCGACAGATGTTTATTCATTTCATGTTGATCGCTCGCCTATTCCCACTGATACTTTTTTATGTACTTACCATGGTGCAGCAAGTGAGATGTTGCCAAACGATCAGGTCGAACAAAAGATTTTGATTCTTGAAATCAGAGAAAAACTTAAGCAACTACATCATGGTCCGGAAAATGAGTTTGATAATTTTCTAGAAGAAAATTTCTTTGATCTGCATTATCAACCCAAACCAAATACAAAACCTGTGAGTTTAGGTTTAGGCCATTTATGGCGATTGGCTGTTGATCATCCATCACAACACGTTTTACCTTGTGTGCATCGTGCGCCTATCGAAAAAGAAAATGAATATAGACTGCTGTTGATCTGTTAAATCATAGACAAATCGATGAGTGTATATTCACTTTTAAGATGGCCGATCTATCAGAAATTTACACTCCAAGACAACTGTGCGGTACGTGGAGCGCCTAGGAACAAATAATCATCCCCAAAGAAGCTTCCTGCATCTCTCCAATACTTTTTATTGAATAGATTATCAACATTGAATCTCAACGTGTTTTCATAGCCATTAGCTTTAAAGTTATAAGCAGCACCAGCATTAAAAACTGTATAGCTCGGAACTTTTACGCTACCTGTTTTATTGGCATATTTACTTGCACTGTATTGCATACCTGCCAGTAATCTTAAACCTTCCACTTGTGGCAATTGATAGGATAAATAACTTGCAAAACGTACTTTAGGAACATTCTGGGTTTGATGACCTTGATATTCAGCGACATCAATCTCTTTTAAGCGTGAACGCGTCAGTGCCAAAGTTGAGATTATATCTAAATTTCCAGTTACCTGCCCTTGCAAACCAAGTTCTAAGCCTACGTTATGCTGTTTGCCATCAGTTAAATAATAGTTATCAGCATTAGTATATTGATGGTCTTGCTCTAGATTAAATATTGCTGCTGTAAACAACATAGATGGTAATTGATGTTTGATGCCCACTTCATATTGGGTGGATTTGATTGGGGCAAGTGTTTCAAATGCATTCCCGACAATTCCTTTTTCTTCATTACCTAATGCATACCACGGCGCTTGTCCACCATCACTTAGGCCTTTACTAAATGATGTATAAACTTGCGTATTTTCCCAAGGTTGATACATCACTGCAAATTGTGGCAAGAATCGGTTTAAATCTGTATCACGAATCTTATTCGCCGCTGCATCATAAGCTTTTTCATCTAAAGAAAGGATTTTTCCCCCCATGAGAACTGACCATGAGTCATTAAAACGGATTTGGTCTAGTAGATTTAATGCGGTTTGCTGACTATCAAGGGATTTATATCGATTGCCTAAGGCTACATCTGTAGGCGCATAGTTCACTGTATTGTTGTAGATATTACCCATACCAACGAGTTCATTGATTGCATCATATTGTGCACGTCGTTTATAGGTATGAGATAACTCGATATTTAAGCTATGTTGCCATGTCCCTGTTGTGAACTTGCCGTTTAACCCTGTTTTAAACTGATTTGTTAAATAACTATCATCTGGACTACGGAAATCATAAATATCGTAGTTACCATTCTTATCAAAGGTATTGCCTAAACCTGTAAATTCACAAATCTCACTATAACAACCCCATGGGAATGCTGAATAGTCATCAACGGTCACACGGCTTTGCGAAGCAGATAAGTTTGCTGTCCAATCATCATTGAGACGATGCGTATATTTTAAACTTGTATTCAGGCTCTCATTAGTAACGGGTTTACTCCAGCTTTGATAACCCAGTAAACGATCCCATTCCACATTAGTCGGTACAGTTTTCCCATCTAATAATTGATAGCCTGGTACCGAGCGCCGACGTTGGCGTTGTGATTCAATATCGAACTCAAGTTTTGAATCATCAGAAATCTGCCAATCCAGAGCAACTGAACCAAATAAACGCTTTCCATTGGTATGTTCTACATATGGATGAATCTCTTCATGCGCTAGATTGATTCGATAACCAAATTGTTGATTTTCACCTAGCATATCACCGATATCCGTTGCGACACGATAACCAACCTGACTATCTGTTTCTAGCGTAACTGAACGAATGTCTTTTGGTCGTTTAGTCACATAGTTAACAACTCCTCCGGGTGTAGACATACCACTTTGAATCGCGCTAATACCTTTTAAGATTTCTACTTGTTCTTTATTTTCTAGCGCTACGTTTTGTTCGCCTCTCAACACGTTACCATTGAGTAGATAACTTGATCCTAGATTGAGCGCAAAACCACGCATCACAAAGTTTGAATAATAGCCAATAGGTGCGTAGCCCTCGCCGACCGCTGCATCATTTTTTACAATATCTTTTAGCGTTTTTGCGTGTTGATCTGCAATAAGGTCGGCATTAATAATATTGATTGATGCAGGGATTTTGGCAATGGTTTGTTCAGCAAAGCCAGATAAATTTACGCTGTTCTGATGATTGGCATTTTGCTCAGCTGTAACTGTAATTGTTGGGAGACGTTGTATCTCATTTTCTTGTTCCGCATATGCTGTTGTTGAACTAAATCCGAGGTAAGAAAATGAACCTACGGCTAATAATGCGCTTTGTAAACGAGAAAATGGAAAAGTTTTCACAGTATTGCTTAACCCCAAAAAAGATAATTTTATAGCTTCAACTTTGTGGCATGAGTATTCACAATTTTATTGGATTGAACAAGCATATTCGCTTACATATCTCTGATTTTTTAATGTGCTCGATATTCCGACAAAGAAAATGCCAGATTGAATGAAAACATGCTAATATTTCGAAAATGACAATATGCTATGTCAAATTAAAAAAAGGAATTGATATGCTAAAAATGCAACAAGTCAATATCACTCAAGAGTTCAATGCACCTGTCGAGAAGGTATTTGCGATTCTCAGTGAACATGAAAATTTAAATAAACTTTTCGCTCCAGCAAAAGTGACTCGTTTGAGCGATGGTCAAGATGCACGTAATGGGGTTGGCTCAGCACGTAAGCTATCTATTCCACTGACGCCTTCATTTGTCGAAACAAATTTGGTGTATAAAGAAAATGAACTAATTGAATACGCAATTACCAGTGGTATCGCACCGATCAAAGCGCATCGCGGTGTGATGAAGTTTACTGATCTGGGAAATAATCGTAGTCGTTTGGACTATACGATTAGCTTTAAAGGGCGTGTGCCATTTATTGGTCCGATCGTTAAATTCGCATTACAAAATGGTGTAAGCCGTGGACTTAAAAAACTAAAAGTATAATTCTCTAATCTTTGAACTAAACTCCCCTATTTTTTAATGGTGGGAGTTTTTATTTGATGTAATGATCAACTTTTATTTGAAAAATAATCTCTAAAATAACATTTAGCTTATTTTTACGATAAATTAGAGCTATTCAACAACTTCACTCAGGGAAAGAGATGACACTTAAGCAGTTAAAGGCATTTTTGGCACTTGCGCGTACTTTAAATTATGCCAATGCTTCGCTAGAGCTTCATTTGAGCCAATCTGCTTTAAGTCTAAGTATCAAAAGTTTAGAGGAAGAACTCGGCGGTAAACTTTTTAATCGCAACACGCGCCGTGTTGAATTGACTCAAGAAGGTAAATCTCTTATTCCCTACGCAAAAAAACTACTGGCGAATTGGGATGAAATGGAAAATGACGTTAAACAACGTTTTAAATTAAATCGCGGTACGCTGAGTATCGCCTCGATGCCCTTTTTTACCCATGCGATCTTACCCGATGTGATTCATTCTTTTTTATCTGAGCATCCAAATCTTAATTTCTCGATCCACGATATTCCAAATGAAACCATTATTGAAAAAGTTCAAGATGGCATCTTTGAGTTAGGCATTTGTTTTGAACCAGAACTGACAGAAGGCTTAGAGTTTGTTCCTTTGTTTGATGAAGACTTTCTGGCCTTACTTCCTAAAAAACATCCCTTAGCAGACAAAGTGCGTATTACGTGGCAACAATTGTTTGCCAATCCTTTTATTACCCTACAAAAGCCATCAATTGTTCGTCACCTAGTTGAGCAAAATTGTTTACGCAACAATATGACTTTAGATTTAAAAATTGAATGCCATCAGATTTCTTCATTATCTAGTTTTGTTGCACATGGCATTGGGGTAAGCGCGATTCCTCGTCATTTTGCCAAGCATATAGACTTAACAGAGAATGTGTTACTCGAACTGGAAGATGGAACCATTCACAAAACGGTTGGTATCGTCTATAAAAAGAATTTTGAAATATCACATATTTCGGCACAATTTATTGAGTCGTTGATAAGGTATAAATTTTAAATAACTCATTATTGCAATTGGTCTTATATTTTTCACTTGTAAATAAATATATTTATTATTAATAATTTCAATAATTTGTGACCTAAAGTCTATTATTTTTTTAGATTAAAATCTGTCCAAATAAATCAATTTATTAATTAAACTCATTAATCCTTGAGAAAAATCAACTTCTATCTACCTAGTCCTAATGCTAAAACTAAATCACTAAGGGACGATAGGACAATAATAGAATGAATAAGGTATATGCCAGTGCTGAGGCTGCAATCAAAGATGTGGTTGCGAATAACCAAACCCTTGCCGTGGGCGGTTTTGGGTTATGTGGAATTCCTGAGCAGCTCATTGTGGCGGTTAAAGAAAGTGGTGTAACAGGTCTGACTTGTATTTCGAATAATGCAGGTGTCGATGATTTTGGCCTAGGTATTTTATTGCATACGAAACAGATCAAAAAAATGATCTCATCTTATGTGGGTGAAAATAAAGAATTCGAGCGTCAATATCTAAATGGCGAGCTTGAAGTTGAATTAACTCCACAAGGAACATTGGCGGAAAAATTACGCGCTGGTGGTGCTGGTATTCCAGCTTTTTATACGAAAACTGGTGTGGGTACTTTGATTGCTGAAGGCAAAGAAGAACGCATTTTTCATGGTAAAAAATACATTTTAGAAGAATCTCTTACTGCTGATGTTTCTCTTATTAAAGCTTACAAGGCAGATAAAGCAGGAAATTTAATATTCCGTAAGACGGCGCAGAACTTTAATCCTGAATGTGCAATGGCTGGGAAAATCACCATTGCCGAAGTGGAGCAAATCGTTGAGATTGGTGAATTAGATCCAGATGAAATCCATTTACCAGGGATTTATGTGAATCGCATTATTTTAAATGCTTCACCTGAAAAACGTATCGAACAAAAAACTTTAAGCATGGAGGCAGTTTAAAATGGCTTGGTCACGTAATGAAATGGCACAGCGTGCTGCACAAGAACTCGAAGATGGCTTCTATGTGAACTTAGGTATTGGTTTACCTACCCTTGTTGCTAACTACATTCCAAAAAACATGAATGTATGGTTGCAGTCTGAAAATGGATTGCTTGGTATCGGCGCATTTCCTACTGAAGAAACCTTAGATGCAGATTTAATCAATGCTGGTAAGCAAACGATTACTGCACGTGTGGGTGCGGCATTTTTCTCAAGTTCAGAATCTTTCGCAATGATCCGTGGCGGTCATGTCAATATTGCGATATTAGGCGCGATGGAAGTTTCTGAGCAAGGCGACTTAGCCAATTGGATGATTCCAGGTAAGAAAGTCAAAGGTATGGGCGGTGCAATGGACTTGGTTGCAGGTGTTCAAAAAGTTGTGGTTCTGATGGAACACTGTGCGAAAGACGGTACGCCAAAGATTGTGAAAAACTGTAGCTTACCCCTTACAGGTCAAGCCGTTGTCCATCGTGTGATTACAGATTTAGGTGTAATGGATATTATGTCTGAAGGTGTTGAACTGATTGAACTCGCAAAAGATGTGACACTCGAGCAAATTCGTGCGGTAACAGGTGTGCCATTAATTTTTGATAAATCTTTAGTGGCTTAATGAGATTGGATATTCTGCTCTAGTCTGTTGAACTGGAGCAGTTTTATAACAACATACATTTAAAGAGATATAAAAATGAGTTCTATTGTTATTGTGTCAGGTAGTCGTACCGCGATGGGCGGTTTTCAAGGTAGTCTTTCTAGTTTAACCGCCCCAGAATTAGGTGCTGCTGTAATCCGTGAATCTATCCAACGTGCGGGTATTGCTCCAGAGCAAGTCAATGAAGTGATTTTTGGCTGTGTGTTAAGTGCAGGCATTGGTCAAGGCCCTGCTCGTCAAGCAATGCGTAAAGCGGGTATTCCAGATCATGTTGGCGCTGTGACCATCAATAAACTTTGTGGTTCTGCGATGAAAGCAGTTCTGATGGCATCAGATGCATTGAAAGCTGGTAGTGCAAATATTGTGGTTGCAGGTGGTATGGAATCTATGACCAATGCACCATATATCTTACCTAAAGCACGTGGTGGCTACCGTATGGGACATGGTGAAATCAAAGACCATATGTTCTTGGATGGTTTAGAAGATGCTGAAACGGGTCGTTTAATGGGTTCATTTGCTCAGGATATGGCAAATACCAAAGGCTTCACCCGTGAGCAAATGGATAACTTTGCGATTTCTTCACTCAAAAAAGCTCAAACAGCAATTACAGAAGGATATTTCAAAGATGAAATCGTCCCTGTTGAAGTTAAAACACGTAAAGGTGTTGAAGTGATTGATCAAGATGAGCAACCACTCAAAGCAAATCTAGATAAAATCCCAACGCTACGCCCTGCTTTTAGCAAAGACGGTACGATTACGGCAGCCAATTCAAGTTCGATTTCGGATGGTGCCGCCGCTTTGGTGCTTTCTACAGAAGACTATGTTCAAGCAAATGGTTTAAATGTCTTGGCTAAGATTGTAGCTACTTCGAGTCATTCGCAACATCCAAGTGAGTTTACGATTGCTCCAATTAGTGCGATTCAAAAAGTACTTGATCGTGCTGGCTGGTCGGTTGAAGATGTCGATGCATGGGAAATCAATGAAGCTTTCGCGATGGTGGCTATGGCACCGATTCATGAGTTAGGTATTGATGAAGCTAAAGTCAATATTCACGGTGGTGCATGTGCGTTAGGTCATCCGATTGGTGCGACAGGTTCACGTATTATTCTTTCATTGATCTATGCATTAAAACGTTTAGGCAAAAAGAAAGGTGTTGCGGCATTGTGTATCGGTGGTGGTGAAGCAACAGCTGTGGCCATCGAAATTTAAACTATAAAAATCAGCAAAGCACCTCAATCGAGGTGCTTTTTTTCTGCATGAAAAGTGGAATAGTTTAAAATATTTATCTTTAAAACCTCTAAGATCTTTGATCGTCTCTGTGACAAATCAATTACTCAAGAATGAATTATGATTTAGTGGGAAATAATGTGCACTTAAAGAAAAAAGCACATCCAATTAATAGATGTGCCTTTAATGATTGAAAGATAATCAACAAGAAACTAAATTAAGCATTACCCGATTCGGTTAAATTGGTTTTAACTTCTTCTACTTGTTGTTCTTCATCAAATTTATGACGTTTTAGGCTTAATATCGCACAGATTGCAATCATCGCTGGAATAGAAATCATCACAAAATTCATGGTATGCGGTAAGTTTAAGGTCAATAACAACCCTGTCAAAATAGGTCCCACGATGGCACCAATTCGCCCAACACCAGAAGCACAGCCGATCCCTGTAGAGCGAACGCTTAATGGATAATATTGCGCAACATAGCTATAAAGAAGAATTGAAGTTCCAATCGTCGCCGCACCCGCAACAGTCACTAAACCATATAACACATAAGCTGGAGAGTTAAATCCTAAGCCGATCAGTGCCACAACACCTGCCATGAGCATACCCATGATCACAGGTTTCAAATGGAATTTATCTGAAAGAATACCGCCACCAATTGAACCAATCATTGCGCCAACATTCAAAGCAAATAAGAATAAGATACTCTTACCAAGTGAATAACCTGCTGCAAGCATGAGTTTTGGTAACCAGCTACTTAATGCGTAAACCATCAGTAGGCACATAAAGAACAATACCCAGAACATCAGTGTGTTGAATGCGCGACCTTGTTGGAATAACCCTTTAACCGAGCTACCAGTTGGAATATTTTCCTCATTTAGCGTTAAACGAGTATTGCTGCTGATGGCTTGTTGAGGTGAGATTTTTTTTACAATGCTTTGTGCTTGCTCAGTTTTACCTGTTTTGACCAAAAAGGTTAAAGATTCAGGCAAAAATTTCCACATTACAGGTAATAAAAGTAATGGTATGCCTGCAATCAAGAACATGATTTGCCAACCATGGCTTTCAACCAAATAGCTTCCTATCAGTGCTGACAAGATTCCGCCGATTGCATAACCACTAAACATCGTGCCGACTAAGGTACTGCGAATACGTTTAGGGGCATATTCTGAGGTGAGTGCGACGAGATTCGGCATTACCCCGCCGATCCCTAAGCCAGCTAAGAACCGTAAAATACCGAACTCAAAAGGATTAGATGCAAACGCACCTAAAAAAGTAAACCCACTAAAAAAAGTCACACAAATTAAAATTACATTTTTGCGTCCGATTTTATCTGCCAATGCACCGAATAGCATGGCGCCGAACATCATGCCGCACAATGCGGTACTGGCAAGCATGCCTGCTTGTACAGAAGTAAGTGACCACTCCTGCATCAGTAATGGTAAAACCACACCATAAATGACCAGATCGTAACCATCAAAAATAATAATCAATAAACACCAAAGTAAAATACTCCAGTGAAAAGGCGTAAACTTTGCTTCGTCAATTACTGCATTTACATTAACTGTAGATGTTGTCATTCTGCATCTCCTCAATGAGATAAATTCCTAATCATTATTAAAGCGACATACTGCACCTTAAAGAAAAAACATATAATTCAAGGTTTTATTTATATTAAAAATCATAACTCGCCATCATATTGATACGGTTATCTGTCCCTGTACGACCATCAAAGGTTTCGCGCTCACCATAGACATATTCCATACCTAGCGTGATCGGTTTGTATGGGTTGTACATGCCGTTAATCCAGCCTTGCCATAATTCTTTATTTTGATTTGAACTGTCTTTATTTAGACGAGCGAAGCTATTGTCACTTTTGGCTTTCATATAGCCATAGCCTAAAGTTGAGCGGAACTGTGAGGTAAATTGATGTGTAATTCCCGTAGAAATGGAGTCAAATTCATTGCTATGTATATTGTTTTGTTCATCAATGGCATAGCTGCTATTGCTCCACATTAGGAAGCGTCCATCTCCTTTAATGTGGTTATAATCAGCTTTGATAAAGGTTTTTGGGTGAAATTGATACTTTCCACCGATACCCACACCCCATGCCCAAGTATTATCATTGCTAGTTTTTTTCTCTGCCACAAAACTACGCCCAGACAGCATCGAACCATTTTCAAATTTATGATTTACACGTCCAACAAAGGCAGGTAAACGCATTTTATTATCAGGATCAGAGCTTGCTGTGTATTTAGGATCTTCAACGGATAATGCAAAGCTGGTATTGGCCGTAATGTTGTCACTATAACGAACCAAGGGTGAGCGTTGTAATGCTCCACCCACATAGGTCGCAGCATCAATCGTTTCTGGATAATACTCAGGTGCAATGAAAGTAGACCATGTTTGACCCAGTAGCCATTTGTCAAAGGTTAAATAGGCATGACGGATACGGAATTGATCGCGTGAAGCGCCACCAAAGAAATCCATTTCTAGTTTCCCACCTACATCGCCTGCTGCTGTTGGTGTGGTGAAATTGAGTCCTATGCGTGAGACATTGGCAGTTGAATGTAAACGATCTTTTTGTTGTGCTGCTTCCGCTGTATCCTTGAGTGGTACACCACTGATATTGTTGTACGTCGTGGATGCGCCTTTCGCTTGATAAGACGCATCGGCACGGATATAACCATATAGACTAACTTCTGCACCAGATTTTAGTTTCAACTGTGATGCTTGTGGGCTTGATGAAATTGTTGCCTTGGCTTGTGTTGTGGATTGGGTTGATGCAGGTTGCTGAACATAATGTTGTAGCATTGCTCTTAATTCTTGTACTTCTTGCCGTAATTGTGCAACTTCATCACGTTCGGAAGCCGCATATACAGAAGGCATAGCGGCAACAACAGACAGCGCCAATATGCTTTTTTGTACCGTCAATTTTAACTTTTTCATTAAAGTAAGTTTCCTTCTTTTTTGATCCTAAATACCCTTAAGATCGCTATTTGTTTGCGTTATATCCTTTGCAGTTAGTTGCACTGCATCGCATTTCTTGTTTTAAAGCTTTAACTGTTGGTTTTATTTAAATTCCACCTCCTATAGATATGCTGATATTTTGAAATTCCTACTTTTTAAAAGACAAAATGATCTCACAGCGGTGATATAAACCACTGCTAATTAACCATTTGGTAAAAAATAGATGCTAGGTTTAAGTTTGCGTACTCATCTTTATTCCTTCATAGATTTAAGCCCCTGATTAGGATGCTTGTGCAGAAAACGCATGACGTTTCTTTTTCTGCGCGATCAATCCTTGATACATTAAAATTTGGCTATATGAAGACACATTCATAAAACCTGTGTGGTGAAGTAATTCCTGATATTCATCAAATGAAACAGTGAAAAAATCGCTTTCCATTCGTTCTAACATTTTCTGACATTGTGCTTCAGTCAAACCTTGTGCAAAGCAGACATAACGTAAAGCTTGAAATTGCTGAGGGTCTGTACAGGTCATCAAATCATAGGTCAGTAAGATTCCATTTTCTTTTAAATGATCATGGATCTCTGTAAAAAAAGTAGGCTTGTTTTCATCAGCAATAAAATGCGCCACTAAAATTGTCAGTGCTGCATCAAAACAAATTTGATCAGGTAAATGTGAAGTGTCACCATGCACAAATTCAACTTGTGCGCACTTATTCAATTGATTGACTCTCGCCTGTGCTTTCTCAAGCATGGCTAAGGAAGGATCAAGCGCTGTAAATTTCCAGTGCGGATGCCTGTTTAAAAGATATTCCAGCTCATAACCCGTCCCACATCCCACAATCAGGATATGAGCATCTGGTTTTAAGGTAGACTGTAAAATCGCATCTACTTGTTGATGAATGATTTCATATCCTGGTATTAATTTACGGATATGCTGATCGTATTCTTCAACCACTTTTGGACTGCTGAAATCTTTTGCCATGCGTCCTGATCCTTTGCCTTTGCAACTTTAAAATGCTGCTTTTTCTACTTGATGTAAAACATCATTTAGTCGAATACAGTCCCTGTTAGATTCAGTTCAGCGCGCATAATTTCCTGTAACTTAAACTTCTGGGCCTTACCTGATGCGGTCATAGGAAATTCATTAAAGAATTTGACATAACGAGGCACTTTATTATGTGAGATATGCTCTTTACAGAAATTACGGATACTTTCTTCATTGGTCTGGTGGTGTTCATGCAAAATAATGCAGGCGCATAGCTCCTCACCATAACGTGTATCAGGTAGACCAATCACTTGTACATCACAGATCGCAGGATGGGTGTACAAGAAGTCTTCTATTTCTTTTGGAAATAGATTTTCACCACCGCGAATCACCACATCTTTGATACGACCTTTGATTTTGACGAAGCCCTCTGCATCCATCTCCGCAATATCACCAGTATGCATCCAGCCAGCGTTATCAATCACTTCACGAGTTTTTTCTTCTTCGCCCCAATATCCAGCCATCACAGAGTAACCTCGAACACATAGTTCACCTAATGTGCCTTGAGGAACAATTTGCCCTTCGAGATCAACAATTTTAATTTCTACATGAGGATGAACATGTCCAACCGTACTGACGCGTTTATCAATGGTGTCACTCACTGAGCTTTGTACACTTACAGGTGAAGTCTCAGTCATGCCATAACAAATCGTAATTTCTGACATATGCATGCGATCAATCACACGCTGCATAATTTCACGTGGGCATGGGCTTCCCGCCATGATCCCTGTGCGTAAACTGGAGAGATCAAACTTGTTAAACTGTTCATGCTCTAAGATGGCGATGAACATGGTTGGTACGCCGTATGCTGCTGTACAACGTTCGTTGTGAATTGTCTTTAGTGTTTCAAGTGGATTAAACACTGCTGATGGATACACCATCGTAGAACCATGTGTGATACAGGCTAGATTTCCCATGACCATACCGAAACAGTGGAATAAAGGTACTGATATACACACTTTATCTTGTGGCGTTAAACGAATACCCTCTCCTACAAAATAACCATTATTCAAAATGTTATGATGGGTGAGCATCGTGCCTTTAGGATTGCCTGTTGTACCTGATGTAAATTGGATATTAATGGTTTCATCAAACTGCAACTGTTGCGTTGCTAACTGTAATTGATCGAGTTGTTGTTGTGTTGGGGGGACGACCAGATCACTGAAACGATGAATACCTGTATGCTGTTTTTCATCAATTTTGATCACAAACTTTAAGAAAGGCAGACGTTCTGAATGGATTTGTTTATTGGTACAGAAATCAATTTCAGGTGCTATGCGTGTCAGAAGCTCTTGATAATCTGTGGTTTTAAACTGCGATGCGATAATCAATCCTTTGCAAGAAACTTTATTTAACACATATTCGAGTTCATGGCTTTTATAGGCGGGATTTAGATTGACTAAAATGATCCCTGCTTTAAATGCTGCAAACTGAGTGATTGTCCATTCGACACAGTTCGGTGACCAAATACCGAGTCGATCGCCTTTTTTCACACCAAGCTGAAGCAAGCTACAAGCAAAAGCATTTACTTCATCTTGCAACTCTTTGTAGCTTAATCGTCTATTCTGATGTGAACTTACGATTGCTTCTCGCTCAGCGTATTGCTGGCATGCTTGGTCGAATTTTTCTCCAATCGTCATCCCAATTAAAGGCTGCGAACTTGGTCCAGAGGCGTAGCTTAACCGTACGTGTTGCATTGAATCATTCTCCTTGATTCTTTCTAATTCTCATCTTAACTGGTCTAATTGTTGTTACTGCAACTACTCTTCAAACCGCCTATTCCATGATGTTAATCGCCGTACACGTGCTATTTTTTCCGTACTGCATCCACACAAAAATCAGCTATCTGTTTTGAAAAATAGTCTTTGTGTTGCTGGTCGAACTTCGTATTTTGAGCAGGGTCTAAAGGCTCAACTACAACGTAAGTCATTGCACCAACTACACAGAGTGCTGTGGTATTTAGATCTTCCAGATCGAACTCACCACTTGCCTTTCCATCTGCGAGTATTTTAATCACACTCTGTTTAATCAATTGCTTCACACGAAAACGCTCATGTTCTACCAATGAATCAACTGGCTCAAACATGAGTGAATATGCAAGCTGAGGACTGTTTAACGCCCGTTTTACAAATGTTGCTACTGCTTTGTGCAACTTATGTTCTGCTGGCAAATCACTGTCTGTAATCGCATCAATCACCAAAAGCTCGGTATTGATTGCTTCTGATAAGACTTCGATCAGCACCTGACTCTTATTGTCAAAGTAGCGATAAACCAATCCACTCGAAACGCCTGCTTGCTCCGCAATCGTTTGAATTTGTGCGTCTTTAAACCCTCCTTCCGAGATTAACTTTCTGGCAGAACTTAAAATCGATTTACGATTTTGTTCCATCCGTTCTTGCATTAAAGATGATCGTTTGTAGCTCATAAATTTTATTCTCTAACAAATAAAGTGAATTGTAAATCATTTTATGAATCTCTATTCACTTTTTTAAAAAATCATTGTATGGTAATTCACAAGCACCTACAACAATGCTTATGGAACAACAAATATAACCAATGGGATGTATACAATGAACCTACGTAGCTTGAATTTTGGTCTGGATGAAACGCTCGTTGCACTTCAAGACTCAGTTGCCGCATTTTGTGCAAAGGAAATTGCACCAATTGCTCAGCAAGTTGATCAAGACAATAAATTCCCTGCTCATCTTTGGAAAAAGTTTGGCGATATGGGCTTACTAGGCTTAACAGTCTCAGAAGAATACGGTGGCACTAATCTCGGCTATCTTGCTCATATCATCGCGATGCAAGAAATTTCGCGTGCTTCAGCGGCAATCGCTCTTTCTTACGGCGCACATTCTAACTTATGTATCAACCAAATTAACCGTAATGGAAATGCGCAACAAAAGCAGAAATATCTGCCGAAATTAATCTCTGGTGAATACGTCGGTGCCCTTGCGATGTCTGAACCGAATGCGGGTTCTGATGTGGTCAGTATGAAATTACGTGCTGAGCAGAAAGGCGATCATTTTGTTTTAAATGGTTCAAAAATGTGGATTACCAATGGAGGTGATGCTGATGTCCTAGTGGTATACGCAAAAACAGATCCACAAGCAGGTGCAAAAGGCATGACTGCTTTTTTAATTGAAAAAGACATGAAAGGTTTTAGCCATGGGAACCATTTAGACAAACTTGGTATGCGTGGTTCAAATACCTATCCATTATTTTTTGACAATGTGGAAGTACCTGTTGAAAACGTGTTGGGTGGTGTCGGTAACGGCGCTAAAGTCCTGATGAGTGGCTTGGACTATGAGCGTGCGGTATTAAGTGCAGGCCCTCTTGGCATTATGGATGCCTGTATGGATGTGGTGATTCCTTACTTACATCAACGTGAACAGTTTGGACAGGCTTTGGGGGAGTTTCAGCTAATGCAAGGCAAACTTGCTGATATGTATTCAACTTGGCTGGCTTGTAAAGCGCTTGTATATGCGGTTGGTGCGGCATGTGACAAAGCAGATCACGATCGTAGCTTACGTAAAGATGCTGCCAGTGCCATTTTATATGCAGCTGAAAAAGCGACATGGATGGCGGGTGAAGCGATTCAAACTTTAGGTGGTAATGGCTATATCAACGAGTTCCCTACGGGTCGTTTATGGCGCGATGCAAAACTTTATGAAATTGGTGCAGGCACATCTGAAATTCGTCGTATGTTGATCGGACGTGAATTGTTTAATGAAACCAAATAATAACGATAAATCAGGATGCATCATATGAATCAATTACAAAGCAAAATTAATGTGCGAAGTGAAGACTTCAAAACAAACCAACAAGCTATGCAGACTTTGGTCAATGATTTAACACAAGTTGCCCAAAATATTGCATTAGGTGGCGGAGAAAACGCACGTCAAAAGCATTTAGCGCGTGGAAAATTGCTTCCACGTGAACGTATAGATCAACTAATTGACGTTGGCACAGCTTTTTTAGAAATCGGACAACTTGCTGCGTATAAAGTTTATGAAGATGATATTCCTGCTGCTGGTGTGATTGCGGGTATTGGACAGGTTAATAGTGTGACATGCATGATCGTTGCCAATGATGCAACGGTTAAAGGTGGCACGTATTACCCACTTACGGTTAAAAAGCATTTACGTGCTCAAGAAATTGCTGAACAAAATCACTTACCTTGTATTTATCTTGTAGATTCAGGTGGTGCGTATTTACCTATGCAGGATCAGGTATTCCCTGATCGTGATCACTTCGGGCGCATCTTCTACAATCAAGCACGTATGTCGAGCCAAGGTATTGCCCAAATTGCGGTCGTCATGGGTAGCTGTACCGCTGGTGGTGCTTATGTTCCTGCGATGTCAGATGAAACCATCATCGTGCGTAATCAAGGCACGATTTTCTTAGGTGGCCCCCCTCTGGTTAAAGCTGCAACAGGTGAAGTCGTAAGTAGCGAAGATCTTGGTGGTGGTGATGTACATACGCGTCTTTCAGGTGTTGCTGATCACCTCGCTGAAAATGATGAACATGCGATTGCGATTGCACGTAATATCGTTGCCAATTTGAATAAAAAACCAAATGAACTCAATAAACAGATTGATGAACCATTGTTTGATGCGAAAGAGTTGTATGGTGTAGTCCCAACCGATGCGCGCAAGCCATTTGATGTACGAGAAGTGATTGCACGTATCGTCGATGGTTCTCGTTTTGATGAGTTTAAAGCTCGTTTTGGTTCAACCCTAATCACAGGGTTTGCATCACTTTATGGGATGCCCGTCGGAATTATTGCCAATAATGGCATTCTATTTTCTGAGTCAGCTCAAAAAGGCGCACACTTTATTGAGCTATGTACCCAACGCAATATTCCGTTGTTATTTATTCAAAATATCACAGGCTTTATGGTGGGTCGCCAATACGAAAATGAAGGTATTGCCAAGCACGGTGCAAAACTAGTGATGGCGGTTGCAACTGCAAATGTACCAAAACTTACACTCATTATTGGTGGTTCTTTTGGTGCAGGTAACTACGGTATGTGTGGACGTGCTTATTCTCCTCGTTTCTTATGGACTTGGCCAAACTCACGTATTTCTGTCATGGGCGGTGAGCAAGCAGCCAGCGTACTTTCAACTTTGAAGCGTGATCAGATCGAGCAAAAAGGTGCAGAATGGTCAGCACAAGAAGAAGATGAATTTAAAAAACCGATTCGTGATCAGTATGAACGTCAAGGTCATCCTTACTATGCTTCTGCCCGTTTGTGGGATGACGGTGTGATTGATCCAGCGCAAACGCGTCAAGTACTTGGTTTAAGTCTAGCCGCTGCAATGAATGCTCCAATTCAACCGACTAAATTTGGCGTGTTCCGCATGTAAGAGGTGTTTATGAGCTATCAATTTTTACAACTGGAACAGCATGATCAAGTGGCATATGTGTGGCTGAATCGTCCTGAGCTACACAATGCTTTCAATACAACGGTGATTGAAGAATTGCAAACTTGTTTTAAGCAACTTGCTACCCGTGACGATATTCGAGTGGTGGTTTTAGCAGGTCGTGGTAAAAGCTTTTCAGCAGGTGCAGATCTGAATTGGATGAAACAAGCGGGTCAAGCTTCTACAGCAGAAAATGAAGCCGATGCTTTAAAACTCGCACAGATGCTTGAAGCACTTGCAACCTTAAATCAGCCAACCATTGCACGTGTTCATGGCATTGCTTTTGGTGGTGGTATGGGTTTGGCATCTGCATGTGATATTTGCATTGCCAGTACCGATGCAAAGTTTGCAACCTCTGAAGTTCGACTAGGTCTTGCTCCTTCTACGATTAGTCCATATGTGATTCATGCGATTGGCGCTAGACAAGCTTCACGCTATTTTTTAACTGCTGAACGTATCTCAGCGCATGAAGCGAAACAAATCGGCTTGGCACATGAAATTGCGGATGCAGAAGATTTAGATAAAAAAGTTCAAGAGATTATTGATGCATTATTGCTGGGTGGACCACATGCCCAAGCAGCATCTAAGCAACTGATTCAAATGGTCAGCAATCAAAGTATGAACGATGAATTACTTCGACAAACTGCTCAACACATTGCACAAGTCCGTCAAGGCAGTGAGGCAAAAGAAGGCTTAACTGCTTTCTTAAGTAAGCAAGCCCCTGCGTGGACTTCAAATTCTAATAACAACAATTAAGGATGATCAACATGTTTGAAAAGATTTTAATTGCGAACCGTGGCGAGATTGCTTGCCGTGTGATTCGTACTGCCAAAAAATTAGGTATTGCAACGGTTGCCGTTTATTCAGATGCAGACGCACATGCACAACACGTTAAACTTGCCGATGAAGCGATTTATATTGGTCAATCTCCTGCAACACAAAGTTATTTACAAGCTGATCGTATTATTCAAGCGGCGGTTGATACAGGAAGCCAAGCGATTCATCCCGGTTATGGTTTTCTTTCGGAAAACGATCAATTCGCTTTAGCTTGCCAGCAGCACAATATTTGCTTCATTGGCCCTCCAGTCGATGCCATCTTAGCCATGGGCTTAAAAGCAACCTCTAAAGCTTTGATGGAAAAAGCAGGTGTACCTCTAACACCGGGCTATCACGGAACAAATCAAGATGCTGAATTTTTAAAACAGCAAGCTGATCGTATTGGCTATCCAGTACTCATCAAAGCCAGTGCTGGCGGTGGCGGTAAAGGCATGAGTCTGGTGGAACGTAGTGAAGATTTCCTACATTCTCTTGCATCTTGTAAACGTGAAGCCAAATCGAGTTTTGGTAATGATGATGTACTGATTGAACGTTATGTGATTCAACCACGTCATATCGAAGTACAGGTATTTGGCGACACGCATGGCAACTATGTACATTTATTTGAACGGGATTGTTCTGTTCAACGTCGTCATCAAAAAGTATTAGAGGAAGCCCCTGCTCCGCAAATGCCAAGCGAAAAGCTCGATGCAATGCGTCAAGCTGCAATCGATGCTGCGCGTGCGGTAAATTATGTCGGTGCAGGTACGGTTGAGTTTATTGTTGAACAAGACGGTACGGCGTATTTCATGGAAATGAACACACGCTTACAAGTCGAACATCCTGTGACTGAAATGATTACTGGAGAGGACTTAGTTGAATGGCAATTACGTGTTGCGTATGGCGAGCCTTTACCAAAATTACAACATGAATTAAAAAATCACGGGCACGCCCTCGAAGCACGTATTTATGCCGAAGAACCAGAAAAAGGCTTTTTACCTGCGATTGGTAAAATTGACTATCTAAGCTACCCAGCGCAAAACCAATATGTGCGTGTAGATAGTGGCATTGTTGAAGGTGATGAAATTACCACTTTCTATGACCCAATGATTGCCAAATTGATCGTATGGGGTAAAAACCGTGAAGCTGCTTTGATTCAAATGCAACACGCGCTTAGTCAATTCCATGTCGATGGTTTAGGCAATAACATTGCCTTTTTGGAAAAGATTGTACGTTGTGATTCGTTCAAACAAGCAAAATTGGACACGAATCTAATCCAACGTGAAGAACAATTCTTGTTTAGCCCAGCGAATATAAAACCTGAGTTTGTTGTTGCGACTGCATTTATTGAATTTCTAAGCCAAATGCAAAATAACCAATCAACTCAAAAGCAACTGTGGTTGGCACAACCCTTATGGCGTAGTAATGTCACATATCAACACAGCATTAAATTGAACTATTTAAATCAAAATATTCAAATTCAGTTTTCTGCTGCTGAACAAGGGTTTAACGCAGAATTTAATGGTCAGCAGTATCACATCACAGGTCAATTGGCTGATCAGCATAGTGCTAATATTCAAATTGGTGGAATTCAGCAAAAACTTGCCTTTAATCGAGGTTTGCAAGGCATTACCCTGTTCAACGCTGGACAAAGTTATAAGTTTAGCTACTTACGTCAGGATTATAATCAAACTGATGCTCAATCTGAGCAAGGACATCTCAAAGCACCGATGCCTGGTGTGGTGACACAATTACTTGTAGGCGCAAATCACGCCGTGAAGAAAGATGATGTGCTTTTGACGCTTGAAGCGATGAAAATGGAATATACCATTCGTGCTCCAAAAGATGGTGTCATTTTAGATGCCTATTTCCAAGTGGGTGATCAAGTCAAAGCTGGTGATGAGCTTGTGGACTTCCAAGCTGCTGAGGAGGAAGTTGCATGAGTGACTATGTAAAGATTGTAGAAGTTGGGCCTCGTGATGGTTTGCAAAACGAGAAACAAGCTTTAAGCATTGAACAACGCTTGAGTTTTATCAATGATTTAATTGACTCAGGTTTGAAGTCTATTGAAGTGGGTTCATGTGTATCAGCCAAATGGGTACCACAAATGGCGCAGAGCGATGAGTTATTTAAATTGTTGCCACAACGCGATGAGTTAAATTTGAGCTTGCTCACGCCTAATCTTAAAGGCTTCGAAGCTGCCCTAGCAGTAGGATGTAAAGAGGTTGCGGTCTTTACCGCAGCTTCTGAGAGCTTTACTCGAAAGAATATCAACTGCTCGATCGATGAAAGCTTAGAACGATTCTCTGAAATTTTCCAAGCGGCGCAAGCAAATAATGTTCGGGTACGTGGTTATGTCTCTTGTATGGTGGACTGTCCTTACGAAGGTGCAATTGATCCCAAACAAGTCGTGAATGTCGTCACACGGCTACATGACATGGGATGTTATGAAATTTCTTTGGGTGAAACCATTGGGACAGCGACACCAGATCGCGTGCAAAAAGTTTGGCAAGCATGCTTAGCAGAATTGGATAGCAAGATTTTGGCAGGACATTTTCATAATACCTATGGCATGGCAATCGCCAATATCTATCAATCCTTACAGCAAGGCATACGGGTTTTTGACTCTTCGCTTGCTGGACTGGGTGGTTGTCCTTATGCCAAAGGTTCATCAGGTAATGTCGCGACTGAGGACTTGTATTATTTACTGTCTCATATTGGATATGAAACAGGCATTCATCTCGAAAAACTGATGTTGGCTAGCCAAAATATCAATCAGACATTGAACCGAAAAAATTTATCAAATTATGCAAATACTTATCTCCAGCAGTCATGCGCATAAATAAATTCACTGATCCCAAATGCTCCGCAAATTTGGTTTGAAGGAGCATTTAAAATTATTATTGTGGATGATTTATTACAGTTATTTTGTTTTTTAAAATGTCCTATTCACGATGGGTTAATTGATAAAAATAAGAAGTATCCTGTTCTATTTTTGGTGCGATATATTGCTCTACCCAATTTAACCATGCACGTGTTTTCGCATCGATAAAGTGCCGTGAAGGCAATAAGGTATAAACACCAATATCTGGAGAGCGCCAATCTGGCAAAATGTGACATAAGTGTCCAGCCCGAACCGCATCAATCACAGCAAACATAGGCAATAGTGCAATTCCCATATCTTGTTGCACCATATCTAACAAGAGTTCAGGTGTATCTGCGATTAACTGTCCTGAAATATCAATTTGATAGGAACAGCTATTTTCACCGACGAGGTGCCATTGTGGTGTGATGGATGGATTCACCAAACGCAAACACGCGTGATCATGTAACTCATCTGGTGACTGAGGAATGCCATGTTTTTGTAAATAAGCGGGTGAAGCACATAAAACAGAAAAAATGCTACCGATTCGACGAGCAACAAATCTTGAATCAGTCAAAGACTCTGTTAAATACAAACTAACATCAATCCCTTTGGCTAAAAGATCTGGCGCATTTTGCGATGTGCGATATTCAACCGTGAGATCTGGATAAGTTTGGCAGAATTCAGCCATTACAGGTGCAACATAATAATGTCCAAAACTGGCCATACTCTGGATACGTAATCGACCTTTGGGTTTTGCAGCAGTCCCTGTTGCCTCTGCTTCGGCCTCTTCTATGATTGAAAGTACTTGACGACAGCGTTCCGCATAGGTTGCACCAATATCGGTCAATGCATGCTGTCGAGTTGAACGTTGCAACAACTTTACACCCAAACGCGTTTCTAATTCGCTAATCAGACGTGACACCTGTGCTGTGGTCAAATCCATCTGTTCTGCTGCTGCCGTAAAACTTCCACTGTCAATCACTTTCAGGAAAGCATGCATGGCATGTAACAGTCCACCCTCGTGATTTTTGCGCATAACGTAAATATCTTTTCCTAAATTACGCATTGTTGCACCAGTTTAGATCATCCACAATGGTAAATATGTACATACATTGAGCCAGCCCTCTGTTTTAGACGCTAAGCCCATTTTAATTTTTTGTATGTCAATTGCTCCAAACTTCAACTCGGATGTTGAGAAAAGAAAGTCGCACGAACGACCACAATACTAAGGAGACATAAATGAATATAGCGACAAAATTTACTCCAAGAATGATCGCTACAAAGGATGTATCACTTGACGATAAATATATAAGTGATGACGGTACTGCATATATGACGGGAATACAGGCATTGGTTCGTTTACCACTCGCCCAAACACGTCGGGATACTTTACAAGGTTATCAAACTGCAGGTTTTATTTCAGGTTATCGCGGTTCACCTGTAGGTAATTACGATAGTTTCCTTTGGCAAATCGATGGATTGCTTAAAGACCATCATGTAGTCTTTCAACCCGGAGTAAATGAAGACCTAGCTGCAACCGCCATTTGGGGTACACAACAGGCTAACCTTGCTGGACAAGGTAAATATGATGGTGTGACCTCTTGGTGGTATGGCAAAGGTCCTGGTGTCGATCGTTCTGGTGATGTACTTCGCCATGCCAATCTCGCAGGTACAGCCGAGCATGGCGGTGTTGTTGCCTTATTTGGTGATGATCATTCCTGTAAATCTTCGACAGTTCCACATCAATCAGAACATGTCATGATTGGCTGCGGGATTCCAATTTTCTATCCAACATCGGTGCAACATATTTTAGATCTTGGCGTACATGCCGTTGCCATGTCTCGTTTTGCAGGTGTTTGGACCTCAATGAAATTGGTCAGTGAAATTGTTGAAACATCGGCGTCAGTCAAGGTCAGCCTAGACCGTGTAACCCCCATTATTCCAGAAGATGTCGAATTTCCTGAGGGTGGTGTCAATATCCGTTGGCCAGATCATGGTATCCAACAAGAAGAACGACTGTATAAATATCGCCTACCTGCTGTTTTGGCCTATGCACGCGCCAATAAATTGAACCGTGTGACTTTGCCATGTGAAAATGCTCGGATTGGTATCGCTGCTAGTGGCAAAGCCTATTTAGATACCATTGAGGCATTACGTATTTTAGGAATTGAAGGTGAAACAGCAGAACAACTCGGATTACGTGTTTATCAAGTTGAATTGATTTGGCCGTTAGAACCTCAAGGTATCCGTGAATTTGCACAAGGCTTACAAGAGCTGATCGTGGTCGAAGAAAAACGACCGATCCTTGAAGCACAGATCAAAGATGAGCTCTATTCCCTCCCAGATGATCAACGTCCTCGAGTCATTGGTAAAGCCTGTGATGGAAAAGGTGAATGGAGTACCTCAGTTGAAGAAGCACCACTCATTGGACATTATGAATTCCAGCCTGAACCGATTGCTAAAATGCTTGCAACTCGATTCTTAGGCCTTGATTTACCAGAAGCGTTAAGAACACAAATTCAAAATAAAGCAGACTTATTACTTAAAGCAGAACAAGCGTCTCACAGTGTAACTGATCTCGCAGAGCGCAAACCTTATTTCTGTAGCGGTTGCCCACACAACACCTCAACCGTCCTTCCTGAAGGAAGTCGTGCGCTTGGTGGTATTGGTTGTCACTATATTGCGGTTTCACTTGATCGCGGCACAGAAACCTTCTCTCAGATGGGCGGTGAAGGTGTGAGTTGGGTTGGTGCATCTCCTTTCACCAATGAAAAACATATATTTGCAAATCTTGGTGATGGGACCTATTTCCATTCAGGTTATCTTGCCATTCGCCAAGCGATCGCCGCTAAAGTGAATATTACTTACAAAATCCTTTATAACGATGCGGTTGCCATGACAGGTGGACAACATGTCGATGGTCACTTGAGTGTCGCTCAATTAACCCGCCAGTTAGCAGCGGAAGGGATAAAAAAACAAGTCATTGTGACGGATGAACCTGAACTGATTCATGCAGAAGAAGGAATTGCAGCAAATGTAGAAATTCATCATCGAAATGAATTGGATGCGATTCAACGTCAATTGCGCGAAACGTCAGGGGTTACTGCTTTAATTTACGTACAAACTTGTGCCAGCGAAAAACGTCGTCGCCGTAAACGTGATGCCTATCCTGATCCAGCAGAACGTATCTATATCAATACCGATATATGTGAAAGCTGTGGTGATTGTTCTAAAAAATCGAATTGTTTATCCATTGAAACTGTAGAAACTGCATTAGGACCAAAACGCCAGATTAATCAAAGCACGTGTAACAAAGATTTTTCTTGTGTTGACGGTTTCTGTCCAAGTTTTGTCACGGTACATACCCGCGACATGAAACGTCCTGAAAAATTTGAAGGTATTGCTGCAGGTTGGCCTGAAACACCAATCATTCCAGTACTTGATGATGTACCAAATCGTATTATGGTAGGTGGTGTTGGTGGTACAGGTGTGGTGACGATTGGTGCCCTACTCGGTATGGCAGCACATCTTGAAGGTAAAGCAACACGTGTGATGGATATGGCCGGACTGGCTCAAAAAGGCGGTACGGTTTATTCCTATATCCAAGTCGCAAATTCAGATGAGCATATTTCTTCAACCAAGATTCCAGCGGGTCAATGTGATCTTTTAATCGGTGCAGATGCCGTGGTGGCCGGTAGTAGTGCTGCACTTTCTCGCTTAAAAGAAAATGCGGTGGTGATTGTGAATGAAGATGCTTCACCGACATCAGACTTTATTGACTCTCGTGACTGGTATGCGCCTATCAGTGACTTAGTTGACCGTCTACGTGGTCGTACCCGCAAAGGTACACTAGTATCACTATCTGCAACACGTATCGCAACTTTAGTACTGGGCGATGCAATCTTTACCAATCAACTATTACTGGGTATGGCATGGCAATCAGGTCGTATACCGCTATTACGTCAAAGCATTGAAAAAGCCATTCAACTCAATGGCACTGCCGTAGAAAAGAATCTAGAAGCTTTCCGCATTGGCTGTCACCTTGCGAGTGATCCAAGTTTAGCGCCACGGTTGCTTGCAGCCATGCAAAAAACTAAAAAACCTGAAACATTGGCTGAATTAATCGAGGATCGTTCAGCACGTTTGGTTGACTATTGGAATGAAGCCTATGCGATGAAGTATCGTCGTTTAGTTGAACAAGCATCGAAAACATTACCAGAGGAATTGACCGCGACGATTGCGACACAACTATATCGCGTCATGGCCTATAAAGATGAATATGAAGTCGCTCGTCTTTTAACCGGTAAAAAATTCAAAGAGTCGATTGAAACCCATTTTGGTAAAGGCTTACGCTTAACTTACCATCTTGCTCCACCGACTTTAGGTGCTGATCAATATATTCGTAAGCGTGCTTTCGGATATTGGATTCGTTTCCCAATGATGTTACTTGCACGTTTGCAGTTGCTTCGGGAAACCTTCCTCGATCCATTTGCACGTCATGAAGAACGCAGACGTGAACAAGCTTGGCGTGATCGTTATATCGCATTTGTTGAAGCACTGATTGCTTCACCTGAACAGTATGACTTAACTGTTGCTGAGGAAATTGCTCAGTTACCTGTAGAAGTACGTGGCTTTGGTCATATTAAAACCCAAGCCATGCAAACAGCGATGCAACGTTGGGATGAGTTGTCTTTAGTACTCAAAAAATAAGGAAATAGCAATAAAGTTGATATGACGACTTTATAAAAGAAAATTTAAAGCGTTAAGAATTTGGCTCTTAACGCTTTGTTTATGAAAATGCAGAATTACATACTATAGCAAGTGTATAACCAATAAAATCAGAAATAGCACTGCGACTACAGCATTCACTTTCAATATCTTTTTAGGCGAATAGGTCAATAACAATCCGACCGCCAAAGCTGCAAAGCTAATGCACCCTAACCATTCTGAAAGTCCAATTGAAATGCCTTTAAAGTATGCAGTGAATCCCGCAGATACAATCAGCAAGCCCCAACCTACAATTTGAAATAAACGACAATTTCGTTGACTGACTGGGCTTGAGAAAATCTCACGTTGGTGCTTCGCCATCGTACAAGCCAGACTCGACAATCCAACCACACAAACACACCATAGTAGCAAAGCAGTCATTCTATAGACTCCTGTGCATTCTTGTTTTTAGGCTGCGCTTTTTTCTTGATCGGTAAGCCTTGATAACGTTTTAGCTTGTAGTAAGCGTAAATAAAGATCAGTCCTAAAGTGATCGATACCAGATCAAAAC
>NZ_GG665952.1:1408-17333 GCF_000156555.1 Acinetobacter sp. ATCC 27244 | reverse complement strand
CAACTTGCAATCATCCATTGACCAAGATAGATACTTTTCCAGAGTGGCATACCTCCAGTTAAGACATTGAGTATTGGAATCAATAAAAACATGACCGCAGCCAAAGCGAGTTGATCCAACCATGCAGGACGATGTTGACGAATTGCAGCATGGACTAAACACAACAACCAAGTGATAAAAAATACCTTAATTTCAATGGGTGAACGTTCAATAATTTGAGCTGGAATCAGTCGATTGGCAAAGAAATATGAAGCACAAGCAATTGGTAATCCTGTAATCGCTGCAATATTTAATACTTCAACTACACGATGCCCGACAGGTTTGTAGCCCAACTTTTGAACATCTGGTGCGCGTTTAACCACCCATAGAATAAGTCCAGATGCGATCATCATCGTACCTAACACACCTGATAAAAATAACAACCAACGTAAAACTGAATCTACGCCATGTGCCATATGAAGCCATGTCACTAAGGTATAAATCGCTTTTGGAGTTGAATTGACAGGTTTCGCCTCGTCTATTTCTCGACCAGTTACCGCATTGAATTTTAATGACGGGATACTTTCTCGATCCATTAACGTTGTGGTACGTGTAGCGTTATATTGTATTTCGGCTTCTACCGTATTGGGTTTATTGACCCTGATCGAAGAGATGGGATTGTTTAACCAACTGTGTTGAACAGTCTTCGTCAACGCAGTTAAATTAACCATTTCTGCCGCCTCAACAGGCTTATTTTCTTGCACTGATTCAACACGACCACCGCCACGATTTCCTCGTCCTGTCAGCAACCCTTTTTGTTTTTGTTCTTCCAGTAAACGGGCTTGTTCAGGTGTTTGAGCAACAGGTTGATTGAGAATCTGATAGAAACTGCGCACATCGCCATAATGTGTATTCATCGCCCAAGGCATAAACAAATGCATCAGTAGCAATAAACCACTAAAAGTAATCATGATGTGAAAAGGTAAAGCGAAAACCGCCGTCGCGTTATGCGCATCCAGCCAAGAACGTTGCCCTTTGGCAGGTCGGAAAGTAAAGAAATCTTTGAAAATCTTTTTATGCGTGATAATCCCGCTAATGATAGCGACAAACATCAGTAGTGTTGCGATACCGACAATCCAGCGTCCCCAAATACGCGGCATGCCATATAGCTCAAAATGGAAACGATAGAGAAAAGCTCCACCTCTAGTTTCTCTCGCCTTAATCTCTTGGCCTGTTTGAGTATCTAAGTAAATCTCTCCACCACGTCGTCGTTCTTCACCGGCTTGGCGGATATTCAGCATAATGGCGGGTTGTCTTTCATTGGCAAAACGAATATTCCAACTCTCGGCATTTTGACCTTTCTGATTCAAATATGCCAAGGCATGGCTAAGTTGTTGTTGCTGTGAAACTGTATTCACAGATTGGTGTAGCTCTGGTTTCATCCAAACAGTAATTTCATTTTGGAAGAAGCTCAACGTTCCTGTTAAAAATACTGCATATAACAACCAACCTAACAGTAAACTCGCCCAAGTATGCAGCCAAGACATCGATTGGCGTGGTCCCTCATTTTTACCATCAACACGCATGATGTCATCCTTGTAACGATAAATAGATCAGTGTCATCAAGACGCTCGGCAGTACCACTGAGAGCCAGACTTTAAGCGTTGAGTTGACCATGAAGACCCAAATGAACAAAGCACAATGAATGATAAAAGCCAGCATGGTGACGCTTAAGACCGCATTTGCTTTTAAAGGTTCAGTCGGAAATAAAAATACAATCAGCATTGCTGTGATCGCTGAAAAGTAATAACCACCAAAAATTGCCAAGACAAAGCGAGATAAGACCATCAAACGATATTTAATTAACGCTGATCGTTGAATAGTCTTTTTGGAGATGGTCTTAGTGGCGACGAAGGGAATTGATGCTTCAATAGTCATAACGATACCAATAGTGGTGACGACTATTCAGGATCATCCCCACCTTAATCTATGATTAAAAAATTGCTTGGAGCATACACAAAACTAATAAAAATAACAATAATGATAATTATTATCACAAGTAAATGATTCAATTTTATGCATTCAGTATGTACAGATCGACATAAACTATTTGCTCCACATCCAGATCAAGACTACAGCCATACATGCAATGAGAGGATATACCACCCAAGGATGCGGAATGGTCCAGATCATAAGACCTGCAGCGACACTCATACTCACCGTTGAAATATATTTTGCTTTTTTAGGTATGCGACGATTTTCCCTCCATTCTTTTATGATCGGACCGACAAAGCGATGATTTAATAGCCATTGATGAAGCTTTTCTGATCCCCTCGCCGCAAAGAAGACTGCCAATAAAATAAAATCGACAGTTGGTAAACCGGGAATAAAAATCCCGAGCACTCCCAAAGCAATGCATAACCAAGCGAGACATATAAATAACATACGCCACCAAATCGAACGTGCGACTTTATTTTCTGGTGATGGTGCGGAAGTTAGTTCCATATTTAACTTATTCTCTGTGTGATCCATATGTTTCATACTCAGTTAGGCATAGTTTGATGAGTTAAGTGCTTTGAGAATTTTCTAATCTTTGTTGTGTATTTCCCTAATCTGGATAAATAAAAATTGCTTCTCAAAGATTTAGTGCAATTCATCCAATCGATTGAGTGCGTTACCAAAATAACTAAAAGCATCTAAAGCACCTTGGATCACACGGTCTTGCTGAGATTGATCAAAGCCTGTCTCATCCAAAGCTTGTACAAAACGTTTCCACACCTTGGCACGTCCTTCGGGATAGGCTGCAAGATTTCGAGCAGCAAAAGTTTCAGAAAAACCTAAATGCTTTTGTGCTTCTTTAAATAAAAAGGCTGCACCTAAAGTTGAACCCTCCGAAACGTAGATCCAACCTAATGCTTCAGGCATTTCGACATTTTTACTTTGTAAAGGTTCACCTTTTGGTACTAGTCCTAAGTCTTGCAAATCTGCAAGTGCTTGTTGAGAACGTCCACGAATCCCTAAATCCGGAATGAGTTCCGCCACGCCTTGCTTTTCGAAAAGATGTTCAATCTCTTTCTGAAAGTAGTATTGTGACAAGGTGAATTGTGTATATCGCTCTTTACTCGAAAATACCGCTGCTTCAGCCATCAATTTGTGCATACGTTCATGTTCAGTTGCGGTTTCATGTTTTAAACGTTGGGACAATTGATTAGCAATCATCTGTTCTGTTGCTGCATTCATTTTCTTTCTCCTAAAATAGATATCACGGATGGTTCAACGATTCCGACTGAGTTTAAGTTGGACTGGGAAGTCCACGACCACGGCCACTGCTCGACCGTTCACTTGATAAGGTTTAAATTTTGATTTAAGTACAGCTTGTATGACACGTTGATCCAAGCTGCTGATGCCTGAGCTTTGTTGTAGTTGAATATCTGTCGCCTGACCGTTTTCATTAATACGTATACGAAGTTCAACCGTGCGATCTTGTTGTTTTAGTTCACGATCCTCATAGCTTAGTTTTGCAAAACTTAATACATCTACACGACTCACTTGTAATGGTTCATTTGGGGCGACTTGGCTATCTGGAGCACGTGCAAGTTCCTGTTGTGTCGCGGGTGTCATCACTCCACCAGCGTTGGAATGGCTCTCTCCCTGTTGTTTTGATACATTTGGGTTTTGCTTCGATGTGAGCTGTTGTTCGATCTGTTTTGTTTTTAACGTTAGATCTTTATTCAGGGATGGCCCTGAATCTTCAGATATTTGAGTTGGGGTAGCTTGCTCATTTTTATGATTATGTTTTGGCTGGCTATCTGATATCACACGATCAGCATGTGTGCTGCTGAGTGTGCGAGTATTTGCGGCGGGTTTGGATGATACGGTTGCATTTGAACTCTCTGATACGCTTCGTTTTTGCTTCTCTGACTTGATTGCAACAGCACTTTGTCCAGACGATCGTGGTGATGATTGTTCGGCACTGGACAATGAAACGAAATGCACTTTTAATGCATTCACTTTAGGTGCGCTATCCAATGTATACGGTTCTATCAGATGGCTGAGCAACCACAATGCTGCAATATGCAAAAGCATGACCGTACCTACAACGCCCCATTTCCCGAAATGATGAGGATGCAATTCAGAGAAGCGAGGAAATTGTTGTTTATAACTTGGAGATAGATTTTTTAATTTCATCAGCCTCTCCTAGAAACGGTGTTCGAGTTTCAGGCTGACATTGTGCTTGTCATAAGTGTACAACCAGTCCACATTGCTATCATTGTGGTTATAGCGATAAGTTAAATTCGGCGTTACGCCATAAAATTTGAAGCGTGGCATTTGCACAACAAACGTATAATTTTGTTCAAAATCATGTCGCCTTGCTTCATAAACCTTTGCGTATTTATCAAATTGTCGCCAACGATAAGTACTTAATAATGTTGTATGAATTCCAATACTCCATGGTTTACTTATACCTAGACGAATTCCTTGTTGCTGGTAAGCCGCGGTATATTGTTCTTGTGTCGAACGATCAAGGAGGTCGAGTCCACCAAAGAATGTCCATTGTTCTGGTAAAATTTTCCAAAAAGTCGCCAGCACCGAACGCTCTTGCCCATTAAGTGTTTTATAGGTTTGATAATTAAAATCTTTAATTTCTGCTTCAAGTTTGAGTGCTTTATCTCCTGAAATAAATCGCATCCATTCAATCCGCCCGCCCCAAGCATCGTACAAACTCTCGTTGCCATAACGTTTGTGTTCAAATAGTGGACTGAAATTAATTTGGTTTTTTAAATCGTAATAGCTATAACCTGCATTTACGTTGAGGGTGGATTCGTTATAATTGCTTTGGTTATCGTAGGACTGTCCATAAGCTAGAGCACGTAGTGCAACACCATGATTTTCTTTGATGGAAAAACGTTTGATCAGGCTTGCGTCATAATCTATACCATTTGCTGAAACTGCTTTTGGACTTCCTCGTGTAATTTGAGCTGGGATAATGTTGCCATCTTTATCCATGCCATACAGCGTCCAAGTTTTGCTTTGTTCTGATGAACTGTTTAGATTGCTCGCATAAGTCGGACCTATAGCAATAGAACCTTGCCATGCATCTCGTTGAGCAAGCGCTTTGACGAAAAGCTGAACCGTTTTTTGTACTTCTGGTGGAATGACACTGTGATCACTTTGTTCTAATTTATTTTGAATCGTTATAAAAAGGTGTGCTGCCTCTTTGTTCTTCTGTTGTTCAAACAGCACACGCGCTAACTCGAGTTCACAAATCAGATTGTTCGGTTGTTTATTTAAACTGCTTTGGAATTTTTGTTCAGCCAGTTTTAGTTGTCCCTGAGCACGTGCCAATGCACCTTCAGCGAAATCAGTTAAAGCCTGATCATACTCAGGATAGCTTTGATAATGCACTAAATAAATTTGAACATTAACCCATTGTTTTTGCATAACCGCTAGATATAGCGCTTTGGCTAGATCATCTTGGTTCTTCTCTACGACATAGACTTTTCCATTGATTTGGAGTTCAGGTAACTTTTCAGTGCTCCGAATCGTACCTTGTGCTTGAAGTGAACGCTGTTGTTGTAATAACTGCTGATCTAGGCTCTGATTTAGGCGAAGTTGAGTCTCATCATCCGCATAGAGTGATGTATTTCCCCATAAAGCCAAGCAACACAGCAATGTTCGTTTCATATCAACCGCAAACCAAAATGTAAAATCATCAACGCATAAAAAACAAAAGGAACCTACAGATGTAGATTCCTCTCGCCACGATTAGTTTTTCGCACCGCCAAATGCAGTGTTATAAGATGCGTTATTAAACTCGGCGATACCTGCCAAAGCCGCAGCATTTGCACCAAAGAAATGTCCTTGGACAATACCTGTATTATTTAACCCAGCTGTACCATTGGCGCTTGCTGCACCAGCAAACTCAGCAGTACCTGGATTAAATGTCACACCATTCAATGTTAAGTTTGAAACCGCTGTACCTGTTCCATTTAAAGAACCTTCAAGCGTCCCCGTACCAAAATTCGCAGTGAAATTACCAGTTAACAGATTCGTCGCGGATCCATTAATCCCTGCAACGGTATAAGTTGCAGTACCTGCTGTTGGTACGGTGGTGTTGCTATTGTCACCCGCATAATAAACCGTATGGCTCGCACTCGCTGCTGTATCGCCAGCCTTCCACCACTCACCAAAATATACTTCCTGCGTACCCACCTGACCAAAATTAAAGTTACCTAAAGCACTATGTGAAGGTGGCATAGCCGATACAGGAATGTGCGAAATATTGAAGGTCTTGCTACCCACTGTGACATTGGTATTACTGGTACCTTGTGCAGCAAATGCTTGTGCCAAGCCTTTTAATGAACTAAAACCTGTAAATGCATTGTATGGTGCGCCTGCCGCTTCTATAGATATGGCTGCTACACCGTCTGGATGGCTAGCATTTGCAGCCGCGCCGATTCTGATGTTTGCTTCATTGCTAGAAGCACCATCAATAGCTGCATGAGAAAATACAGCAGAACATGCGACTAGACCGATGAACAGTTGAGAGATTTTCATTTATTGTTACTCCATTTATTTGAAGATAAGTTATTGTTTCAATAAGGATAACGCTATCGCTATCATGTCGTTGTATGAGCAGTTGAATCTATAAAACTGCTTTTTAGTTATGTAAATAATAATCATTCAAATCTATTATTTACGCCTATCTAATCCCAACTCACCAAAAGCAGGAATTAAATTCTGAGTTAAAACTTAGTGGTCCAACTGATTTTAAGGGTGCGACCAGGTGCGGCCATCGCACTCCGAGTAAGCGGATCGATATAAAATTGGTTTGAAAGATTATTTCCTACAAACTCAACGGTGTTGTAGGTATCTACTTGATAGCGTGCATAAGCATCAAAAATCCATGTATCGTCCCATGCCAAAGGAACATTGAGGTAATAGCCTTTATTGACGCTATCATCATTGTTTTTACGCAGTGGGCTTTCATAAGCTTTATAGAAAGTTGCACGTGCCCCAAGTTCAAGCGCTTCATCAAAGAAACGTGCGCCGAACAATGCATGTGCACTGAGTTCTGGTGTAGACATTGTCACCAGATAACCATTTGGAAAGCCGTCATCGATGCAGCGTTGGTAAGCATCACGGAATTGAATGCCATGATCTGTTTGTACAGTGCCACTATTGATCATCCTGTCAATCGCACTATTGCTATCACAGACTTCATTTTTGAGGTTATAAGCCAAACTTAAATCTGTGAAGAAAGCACCATTGTCAAAACGGCTTTGCAGTTCTAGACCTGAAAGTTTTTGCTCATCCATGTTGGTAAAAATCAGATTTTGATTTCGTTCGATCACGTTCTTGGTTTTGTTGTAGTAATACGCCAGTTTAAAATCAGCATTGCGTGCTGAACTGAACCAGTCACGCATATCATAGACATAACCCACTTCATAGTTAAAAGCATGTTCAGGTTTAACAGCTTGATAAGGCATCATTGCTGAAAAACCGACAGTGCTTTCAAACAAACTCGGCAAACGATATTCTTCAGCATATCGTGCATAGAGTCGGTTATTTTCGGTCAGTTGAATCGCTGCACTTAACTGAGGCGCCCAACCGCTATCTTTAACTTTGTTTACAGATTCAATTGGAACTTGTTCAATTACAGCGGGCTTAAAGCCATTTCCGATCACTACATATTTCTGATCTAAAGCGTTCAGTTGATCCAAAATGTTGTCAGCCAAAGCCAAATGACCATTTGGATCTGCTTTCCATGTCAACGTATTGATTTGTGACCAAATTCGGCTATATAAATTTGTCTCTGATGCAGGTACAGTCTCTAAGCGACCATCCCAATCAGGATTGCTCGTTGCATAGCGTTGCGATAGTAGGTTGATCATGCGCTGCTGCTGAGCATTATAATTTTCAGGCATAGTTCGATATTCAAAACTATATTCTTTGAGTCTATTTTTCTTGGTAAATAATGGATTGAGCGTAGGATCAACCCCATCGCGTATTGATTTATTTAAGAAGTCATCAAAAGCCCAATAAGACCGGTAACGCATACCCGCATCGAAGCTTAACCAAGACAAGGGACGATAATTAAAATTAAAATCAAAAGTTTTCTCTTCACGTCGTCCAGCACGCGGTAAGGCCTGAAATATGCTATACATTGGGCCATATTCACCATAGATATCATCAGAAGTCAGCTTTTCTTTTAAGAAGCTCCCAGCTAAAGTCAAATCAAGCTGATCATTCAATCTTGCTTTATTACTGATGCTAATACCCTGTCGTTGATTGTCAGAGTGACTGATCGCAGTATTTATAAGGCGATTGTCTCGAAAATCGATATCAATTGGCCAGCCACCACGAGTATAAGTCTGGCTTTCAGTATCGGTTTGCCAAACATTGGCATAAAAATCGACCCACTGATTGCTTTCAGGTTTAAATTTGTATTCCAAACTGTACGCTTTTGAACGGATATCACTGAGGGGCCATTGAGGTACACCCAAATCAGGTGTTATTCCCCATTGAATACGAGATGGCATGATTTCGCCAAATTTATTTTTAGTATCTCGATAAGTGAGTTTTAAGGTTTGGAAATCTGTAGGTCGATAGGTTCCTTTGAAAAGCCAAGATTCCATCTGGCTAGATGTATTTGGAACTTCATCACCCGGTTTGTAAGCATGTGCAAAATATGGAATAAAATCGAAATTGTCATTATTGGGTTCAGCACGCTTGTAATAACCCGCACCGTGTGTTCCTGAAAAATAATTGCCACGTTCACGAACAGCATAAACTGCCAATAAATCGAATTGATCTTGTTTCATAGCCAGTGCAAGTCGACCGGCCAAATCATCGCCAGAGAAATTAGAGTTATCTTTTCGGGTTCTATTTTTCTTGTAAATATCAGGATCATATCGGGCGCGATCTATTTCAATCCATGGTGTTGTCTCACTATAATTACGACCCACTTTACTCATGTCGGGTAGCGATGGATCTATTGAATTGGTTGAGCCTTCTACTTTTAATTCAGCACCAAAGGTTTTTCCTGCTCGGACAATATCATCAGCTTCAAGTGTTTTTACCAACACCCCACCACCCACAGATGTTGTGGCATTACGCTCTAGTGAAGGTCCTTTGATGACCTCGATCCCAGCGATCAAGTTCGGATCAATATAGTTCCTATTGTTAACCCCATTATACCCTCGCCAAACAGCGACCGACTGCTCTGTTCCATCGATCGTTAATGGTACTCTACCAACACCTTGCACACCTCGAACACTTGGATCAAGTGCGCCGCTATTCCGAGCATCACCACTATACACCCCGACCATACCTTGTAATACATCAGCGGGATTTGTACCTTTAAAACGCTCTACATATTCTTTACCTGCATACACTGAAGAATGATTTGCGTCATAAACTTTGTTATAGCCTTGAGTATCACGATCTTCTTGACCGTAGACAACGATGGGAGCTAAACGCGCTGAGGCTTCGTTCATTGAATCGCGCTGATCACTCATAGGAGAAACTGAAGCAGCTTGATTGGCTGTTAATGGTGGTGCTTTTTTTGTAAGTGTATAGCCTTGCCCAACTTTCACAGCATAAAATTCTGTGTTCATGAGAATATGTTGAAAGCCTTGCTCTATGGAGTAACTTCCTTTTAAGCCAGTACTATTTTTGCCTTTTAACTGTTGTGCATCGATTGCAATCGAAGTGCCCGATTGTTCTGCAAATTGATTTAACACATTTGCCAATGTTCCTGCTGAAATATTATAAGATTTGGCATTTGTCGTTGCTGCATATGCAGAATGTAACGGTAAGGCTAAACTCCCGATTCCCACGGTATAGATTGCAAGTGCAAGCTTTGATAGTCGAAACAGACTGTTTCTCTTTTGCTGGCCATTTCCCAAGTTTTCCATTACACACCCCAGTAAATAGAAATAAGAATCATTCAATATAAACAATTAAAATGATCCAAATTTATTGCTTCTATTTACTATGACGAACAAGTAAGAAAAAAGTGGAACCAAAAAATTAAAAATTTTTGCTAAGTCGTCACAAAAATCACATAAGGCGTAATTTGATATATTTTTAATTGAGGAAAAACTGCGCCGAGTAGCTTAAGTGCGTCTTGTGTTTGGTCTAGTGGTAATACAGCATTAACTTGTATCTTATTCAGTGCTGAATCATTAAAAATAATTTTTCCTTTGTAGTTCTGATCCAAGGCTTTTAGCACCTGATTCAGTGGTAGATCTTCAACCATCAGTTGATGTTTATTCCACTTTTGCTGCTCATTATAGCGATTTAGTACTGAAATTGGTGTTAAGCCATTTTGATCTATTCCAATCGTTTGCCCTGCTTCCACTATTGCTTGATTGACTTTATTTACAGGTGTTGTCTTGGATGGTTTGGCTCTCACTTGAACTTTTGAATGTAGCATTTTTAATGCTGTTATCTCGGGTTGATATGCAACACTAAAAGCTGTTCCAAGTGCCTGTATTTGTCCATGAGATGTTTTGACAATAAAAGGTCGATGCTGATCTTTAGCAACATCAATAAATATTTCCCCTTGCACCAGCTCAACCACTCTTTGGTCAGACTTAAAATCAATATTGACTGCACTTTTACCACGAAGAATGATTTGTGAGCCATCTTGTAATGTTTGAGTGGTCCACTGGCTAGAATTACTGCGAATATCCGCAGCAATATAACCTAGCGATGTATCTGATAAATATAATGTACCAATACCCAAAGTGCATAGGGCGATTGCAAATGCTGTACCAGTTCGAATATTTTTATAAACCTTTCCTGATCCCAGCCCAGCTTTGAGTGCCGATTTGGTAATTTTTTTATGATGATTATGTGATAACTTTTGAATCGAACCGAGACAGCGTTCAATATCGTTGGCAATCTTTTGATGTTGCTGACTATTTTTTTTCCATTGTTTGAATTGTACTTCTGCATTACGACGAGTCACCTCATCATCCGCGCTTAATTGAACAATCCATTGTGCTGCCTCTTCAACCAATTGCTGGTTATGATTCTTTGTCATTTAAACCAACACATCCATATCCATTCGGGTTTGATAGCACTGTACCAAACAACTGGCCAAATACTTTTGGATCATCTTGGTCGAAACACCGAGTTTTTCAGCCGTTTCTTTATGGGTATAACCCTCTAAATAATGCAAGATAAATGCCTGTTGTGCTTTCTCAGAGACCGCTTCTAATGCTTTGCATAACTGATGAATTGCTTGAATGATTTGCACCTGTTCTTCGGGAGAAATAACTGCATCAAGCATGTATTCCATTTCACTCAGACCATCTAGATACGCTTGCTCAATTCTTTTACGTCTTACTTGATCGATCAATAAATTTTTCGCAATTGAAGTCAAATATGCTTTTGGTTCTTTGACACCCAACAACTCATCTCGTGTCTGAAGGATTTTAATAAATGTATCTTGAACTAAATCAGCAGCTTGCTCAGAACTTCCAATTTTCTTTCGCAGCCAATGATGAAGCCACCCGCTATGGTTTCTGTATAATTCATCAACGAGTATCGGGTTTTTGTTCACAATCATTGACTCAAAAACAAAGTATTTACAAATGATAATAATTATCATTTGTAAAATCAAGAAAGAATAAGAATAAAGTTTGACTGCCTGCCTATTTTCACCGCAAATTAGTCTTAGTCTGATTGGCACTTATTTTGCTTAATTAGTATTACGTTTTATAAAAAATGTAATATTAAGAGGCAAACAATATGAGTTACGTTGCGCGCGAACTCAGCCAAACCAACAAAATGTTATTTGGTCTCGGGTCATTTTTAATACCAATTTTGTTGTGGTGTGCTGTGAGTTATTTACCATTTTTATGGCACCCACAAGTCAAAATTACGGATACAGGCAGTGTGGCATATCTACAGATTGATAGTCGTATTACTAAAGAAGTGTTTTATTCTGAAGCACAAAGTGCTGTAGATCATGGTTTAAAACCACCTCAAGGAATCTTAGTCAACCCCATTTATTTGCCTGCTCCTCATGAAGTTGCTAAAGCCCTTGTCACTGCATTTACGACGCCACCTGTTCAAGCCAATGCGCCGTGGTTTCATGAAAGTCTTTGGCACAGTATTAAACTGGTCTTCACTGCATTTTTTATCTCATCGCTCATCGGTATACCTTTGGGGATTTTATGCGGTTTTTCTAAGACAATTTCACAACTTACAGAGCCGTTTGTTGAATTTTTCCGTTATTTGCCTGCCCCTGCCTTTGGTGCTTTAGCTGTTGCTATATTAGGTATCAATGATGCACCAAAAATAGCCATCATTATCATCGGTACGCTATTTCAACAGATACTTATTATTGCCAATACCACTCGATTGGTCGATCGCAGTTTGATTGAAGCAGGTTTTACCCTTGGCACGAACAAAACCAAGAGCCTATTTCATGTGGTAATTCCTGCTGCTTTGCCAGAGATTTATCGAGATTTAAGAGTTTTACTCGGTTGGGCGTGGACTTATTTGATCGTTGCTGAGTTGATTGGGAGTACATCAGGTATTACATGGTTTATCACCCAACAAGCGCGTTACCAAAATTTTGACAATGTTTATGCAGCCATCCTCATCATTGGTGTGATTGGTCTGATCTGTGATGTCATTTTAATGAAACTTGGACAGCAGCTTTTTAAATGGAAATCAGGAGCACACTAATGACAAATACCCATTTCAATGCTCGTGAATATTTTGATCATATTTATGAACGTGCTGTCATCTTAGAAGCGAAACAACTCACGCAAAGCTTCAAACACGGTAAAACTGAACGAACTGTTTTAAATCAAATTGATTTAAAGATTCATAAACGTGAGTTTATTTGTGTGATCGGTCCTTCTGGCTGTGGAAAGTCAACGTTCAGTCGGATTGTTGCTGGGCTTGATTCTTATTCAGGTGGAGAGATTTTGATTGATGGGCAACCGATCATGGGGCCTAGTCCTGAGCGTGGTATGGTGTTTCAAGGATATACATTGTTTCCGTGGAAAACCGTCAAAGAAAACGTGATGTTCGGGCCAAAAATGAAGGGACAAAGTGATAGTACGGCCGAGGCTCAAGCACGGGAATGGATTAATATTATCGGCTTAGAAAAATATGAAAATCAGTATCCTCATCAACTTTCTGGTGGGATGAAACAGCGTGTTGCGATTGCTAGAGCATTGGTGAATGAACCTAAAATTTTATTGATGGATGAACCATTTGGCGCACTTGATCCACATACCCGTCAGAAGATGCAACGACACTTGATGGATTTATGGCAAAATATTGATATCACCATTATTTTTGTCACTCATGATATGGATGAAGCGATCTTACTCGCTGACCGTATCGTCGCACTGAAAGCCAATCCTGGTGAAATAAAAGAAATTATCGAAGTAGATTTACCTCGCCCACGTCATCCAGATCAAATGCTTTGCCCTGAATTTAAAGCATTGCGTCAACGCGTGGATCAACTGGTTCATGCCGATGAAGATCAACTCGATCCAGCACTCGAGGATTTGCCGTTGATTCCTCGTATGACTAAAGTAAGCGAAGATTGAAACGCCGATACGTCACAGCCCACTTACAAGAGTGGGTTTTTTATATGGAAGTATTCATTGATATATTTAATAGATAAAAAAATCTCCCTCATGAAAGGGAGATTTTTAAGGGTTAATGATTGTATTTAAAGGTATTTTACTCAATATGTAAAACTATTTCACCTCTTCAACAAGCGTTGGGAATATCACGCCATCAACGTCCACTTTAGTGGTGTAGACTCCATTTTTAAAATTAAATTCGTTGACGTGATAACTTGAACCATAGATAGAATCAAAGCTGTCGGATTTGGTAAATACCTTCTTATTTGCTTGCAGATCAAGTAAATGGGTTCCGTCAATAAATTGAGCATATTGAGCAGCATCTAAACCAACTCGTTTTGCCATGATTGCCACAGCATCGTCTCGTGTTGCTGGATCATTGATATATTTAACAGTTTTATCCCATACCTGAATGATTTTTTTCCAATCTTCCTTATTTGCAGCAAGGTGCGTCATATTGACGGTCAAAGTATCATAAATCAGTCCGGGCTTATCTTTGGATGAATAGATGATTTTAGAACCCGCAACTGCTTTTAAAGCTTGATTGGCTACAGGTTGCCAAACTGCAATTGCGGACACATCAGGACTTGCAAACACTTGAGGTAATTCATTGGTGACTGCATTCACTAAAGTGACTTCACTATTCGCCACTTTAGCATCATCTAAAGCAGTATTGAGTAAGTGATGATCGACCAATCCTTTCTCAACCGCAATTTTTTTACCTTTCAAATCAGCAATATTATTAATTCCATTTTTGGCAATAATGACATCATTTCCAGCCGAATAATCGGTTGCCAAAATCATGATGCCTTTGGTACCTCCTGACGCGATCACCAAGTTATCACCATTAGATACAGAAACGGCATCGAGTTGACTGGCAGAAAATGCATTGATTGATGCGGAATAATCGAACCATTTGAATTCGACATTTAACCCCGCTTCTTTAAACCAACCTTTTTCAATTGCCACCTGCCATGCCACCCAACCCGGCCAATCACTGTATCCAATCGTGATTGGTTTAGTGTTGGTACTACCTTCAGTTTTTGCTTTAGACTCTGGAATTTTTGCTGTGTTGTCACAGCCCCCTAAAAAAATCGCTGTCAGCACAGATGCTGAAATCAGTGTTTTTTTGATCATCTTATGCTTGCTCCTATTGTGCTCTGATATTGAGAACTTTTCGTCTTTACGAATGTTTATGTGCCTAAGTGTTTTGTGCGATTGGTGGCATGACGGCATCCATCAATTCCAAATGCCCTTTAATCACCCCTTTTAAAGCAATGAACTGTTGACTGATGGCTTTCAAATCACTACTCACACCTTGCATCAACATGACTTGTAGAACTTTGTCATCATCCAATTGAATATGTAATGAACTGATCACCTGAGCTAAGTATTGTTGCTGCAAATCAACAAGTTGCGTTCGCAGTGGTTTTAAACTCACGTCATACAACAATGTCAAAGTGCCAACCATAACTTCATCGTTTTTAGCTAGATCATCGATTAAATGCCGATTAATCATGTCCAAGATCGCTTGTGAACGGCTTTCGTAGTGTTGATCTACGATTTTTTGATCAAGTGCATTCAATGTTGTTTCGGGCACGGTAATACTGATTCGAGCTAACTTTTGCTTGGCCACAGTCTTATCCCCTTACCTTGCTTACTTGGTGATTTTGTTTGAAATACAGACCTGCTCTTGCACTGAATAAATCGACTAAAAATTTCTTAATAGGGTGTTTTTCTACAGCATTGGTTTTGACTTCACTCATATCGCAGCTCCTAAAGGGGTATTACTAAAATTAGTTTTTGTATTACTTATTTAGAATGCAGAATATGTGCCAATTTATAGTGATTGAGATTTGTTGAATAAACTTAAATTAAATAATAAAAAAGCCCCACTACGTTGAGATGGGGCTTGCTTGAAAGCAGAGTATTTCATCAGTTTATTCCATTGTTACTGCTCATGTACTGGTTATTCTTTTTATACATGTTGGAATGAACCGATGTGTGTGATTTAGTGATCAAGTTTATTGTTCTCCTCTATTTATGTTGTATATAAATAAAAGCATAAAGCATGCCAAAATATCAGATAGTATGGATTCGGTCAGAATAGAAGGTAAATAAGACACTTAGCTAAAGAAAGCACGAATGAGGATAATTTTCCCGTTTTAAAATGCCTAAAAAATGTACCAATTTGCACCATTTAGGTACGCTAAATGCATCAATGTGTGGCTATATTTTATTCAGGTTAGGTCAACTCTCATTTTGTGGGTATCAAGAGCATTTAAGAAAAAAAGCCGTCGAAAGGTAGTTTTTCCTTTAAT
>NZ_GG665952.1:0-642 GCF_000156555.1 Acinetobacter sp. ATCC 27244 | reverse complement strand
GCCTTTAATAAGTAATGATTTTTCATATACTAAATAAAATTATTCTTCTATATAATCATAATTATAGGTTGCTTAGAAGAAATTTATGACTGAAAAATTATATTATTGGGCTGAAAACTTAGACGGTTACAGTTCTGACAATGAACAAGACTATGATCAAATTATAGAGATAAAACGATTAAACTTTTTCATAGGTAAAAATAATGCTGGTAAGAGTCGATTTTTACGTGAATTATTTAAAAATAAGAATGGACAACAGCTTTATAACTCTCTGCAATTTAGAAAGCTTATGGCTTTCAAACAAAAGTTAACATCTAGTCAAGAATATCCACATAATAATAATTACAACCATTTTTTAACAACTGTTGCACAACTCAATCCTACTAACATTAGTTCTTCAAAAAACCTATTCAGTCAAGCTCTTGAGTACTTGTCTAGATTCAATCAATTACAATGCCTGTACCCAAATAATAATAAACCGATGGCTTTAGATTTGTTCAGCAAAGAAATTGAACAGAATTTGAATCCAATTTTTACTAATTTTAAATTTTATATACCAATTCTTCGAGGTATGCGCCCTGTTACTGATCAGGAAAATAAACAGCCTTATATTGAACGTGCACAAAAAGATTATTTTTCAGC
>NZ_GG665953.1:198138-215675 GCF_000156555.1 Acinetobacter sp. ATCC 27244 | reverse complement strand
TCGTGCTATGAACCGTCGTGTATTCGCTGCGATTTCTGGTAGCCGTACTGTTTTAGTACAACCAGATCAACAAGCTCAATAATTGAGTTTTTGAACTGAAAAAAGCGACTCAATATGAGTCGCTTTTTTATTGAGTGTTATGTTGTAAGTATTCATCTGTTTCTCCTTATTTTGGGTGATTTGATTAAAGCAGGCTAATTTACCAAATACCTTTATTCAACTGCTGTTTGGCATGTTGGCGATCGCGGCGATGCTGTGCACGCGGCTTTTCAGTTTCATGAACTCCACCTTTTTTGAGTAAAGGGGATAAAGCCACAGGATTGCGAACTTTGATTTGTGGCATTTTTTTCAGCTTCATTTGATTATCCTTTAATACATAGAATTTGCTTCAGTGTGTGTACGACTTCAATTAAATCAGATTGATTGGCCATGACTTCGTCTATATCTTTGTAAGCGCTGGGAATTTCATCGATAATACCTACATCTTTTCGACACTCAACACCTTGAGTTTGTTGAATAAGATCATCTTGGTTAAACATTAACTTTGCTTTATTACGACTCATTTTTCTTCCCGCACCATGTGAGCACGAACAGAAAGATTCTGGATTGGCTTTCCCTCTAACAATATAGGAGCGAGCCCCCATTGAGCCTGGGATAATTCCGAGTTCATCTTGGCCTGCTCGAATTGCACCTTTACGTGTAATGAATAGGTCTTCACCAAAATGATTTTCCTGACTGATATAATTATGATGACAATTGATCGCTACTTTCGTCATCTGAAAGGCTGGTAGAAGAGGGCGGATCGCTTCTAATATCAGACGTATCATTTCACGACGATTTTCGAAAGCATAACTTTGTGCCCATTCCACAGCTTCAACATAATCATCAAAACTATTTGAGCCTTGAGCAAAGTAGCTCAAGTCCTTGTCAGGAACATGCCCAAAACGATGTTGCGCTTCTTTCTTGGCAAGCTCAATAAAATAGGTGCCAATCACATTGCCCAAACCACGACTGCCAGAATGAAGCATGACCCAGACATCTTGATTTTCATCAAGGCAAAGTTCAATAAAGTGATTACCACCACCCAAAGTTCCCAATTGTTTTTGCCAAGTTGCGTCAAATTTTCTGAGCATTCGGACAAGACCCGGGTGTTTTTTAATGATAGGCTGCAAGCGTTTTTCCAATGGAATAATACTTGAGGCTTTCGCTTTAACCTGTTTGTGTAGCTCAAAACCTACAGGAACTTTGCGTTCTATCGCATGGCGTATCGGTGCAAGATTGTCAGGTAATTGATCAGCTTTTAGATTTAGGCGTATCGCATTCATGCCACAACCAATATCTACGCCAACTGCGGCAGGGATAATGGCATGTTTTGTCGGGATAACGCTGCCCACGGTCGCACCTTTACCGACATGTACATCAGGCATCACTGCAATATGTGAATAAACAAATTGAAGTTGTGCCATTTTCTTAAGTTGTTCAATGCTTTCCTGATCAATATCGCGAGTGAATATTTTCACTGGAACGCCATATTGAGCATCTGCATTAAGTATTTTTTGTGTGCCCATAAGATTCTCTCTTATTTTATTTGGTGTCCGAATAGGCATAAAAAAACCTAGCGAATGCTAGGTTTAAGTAGACATTCGGACAAGTGAAGTTGATTTGCCACTTGTCCGTGAGTCGACAGCGCGCCAAATCTTAGTAAGTTGTTCCTTGTAATGTTGGCATGCGTGTCGTCCTCCTAAAATAAATGTTGCCGTTAAAATATGAGCAAAGATTCTACTCATATTTAAATTTTGGTCAAGTCTTATGTGGTTTATTCACCTGGTTTAACATTCATATCTTGATAAGCAATGAGCTTAGATTTGTGTTTCCATTTATAACCTAACCAGATGACCAAGAATAAAGGAATGCTAATATAGGTTGAGACAAGCCCAATCCAATCGATTTTTCCACCCATTAAAGCTTGATAGTTTTGACCAAGAATAATAATTGAACATAGAATGAATGCAAACCACGGTGCAAATGGGAAGAATTTGGCACGATACGCGAGATCTTCAAGACGGTAACCTTGTGCTAAATAGCCCTTACGGAAACGATAATGTGAGATCGCAATGCCTAACCAAACGATAAAGCCACACATCCCCGACATATTTAGTAACCAGTTGAAAACCTCTTGTTCACCAATAAACGTGGTTAAAAAGCACAATGCAGCGACTGCCGTAGTTGCATAAAGGGCATTCATAGGTACGCCACGCGGGTCAAGTTTGGCAAACCATTTCGGTGCACGCCCTTGTTTAGCCATATCAAACAGCATGCGTGTCGATGAGTACATGCCTGAGTTACCCGCAGATAATATCGCAGTTAAAATAACCGCATTCATGACACTCGCCGCAAAAGCAAAACCTGCTTTTTCATACAATAAAGTGAATGGTGACAGCGCAATGTCTTTACTTTCCGCTGCGTGTAATAGCAGTGGGTTGTCATAACTAATCAATGTACCAATAATGAAAATACATAAGATATAGAACAACAGGATACGCCAGAAAATTTGTTTAATTGCAATCGGAATGGTTTTCTTCGGGTCTTTAGATTCGCCTGCTGCAACCCCAACCATTTCTGTGCCTTGGAATGAAAATCCTGCAATCATTGCCACGCCAATCATGGCTTGTAGACCGCCAACAAAAGGTGCATCCCCTTTAGTCCAGTTGCTAAAAGCGGAAACATCTGGTGTGAGCATGATCTTAACAATCATGAAAATACCAATAATGATAAAGATCACAATCGCAACAACTTTAGTCATTGAGAACCAAAATTCACTTTCACCAAAGCCTTTTACCGTGAGTGCATTAATTCCAAATATCACCGCGAGGAAAATGGCACTCCAGTAGAATCCAGGAAGATCGGGAAACCAAAATTTCATGATGAACTGTACTGCAACCAGTTCAAATGCAACTGTAATTGCCCAGTTGTACCAATAGTTCCAACCTAAAGCAAAGCCAAATCCACTTTCCACATAACGGCTACCGTAAGTGAAAAATGCTCCAGAAGTTGGTGTGTGTGTGGCGAGTTCACCCAAACTGGTCATTAAAAAATAAATCATTAGACCAATTAAGGCATATGCCAATAATGCACCGCCTGGACCGGCACTAGCAATGGTTGAACCTGAAGCGAGAAATAAGCCTGTACCAATAGAGCCACCAATAGCGATCATATTGAGATGGCGGGCACCAAGCTTACGCAGAAGCTGTTGGGGAGCAGATGTATCGCTCATAAAAAATCCTTAAACACTATAAGGGTCGGTTGACACTTTATAAATGAATTACGTTGTAGGCTGAAATATCAGCCGACCCTACTTGCACAGGCGAATAATACCTTGAAGCCTTGTTGATCTGCTTTCACCATACATTCTCCAAAGCTTTGTTCAATCAATGGAGGGTAATTTAAGAAACGATTCGCCACGATCCATAATTCACCTGAACGTTTCAAGTGCAATTTTGCTCGTCGACATAATGTTTCACTGGCATCGTAATCCGTATGAATCCCTTGATGAAAAGGTGGATTACTTACGATTGCATCTAAGTCTTTTGGCGCATCGGCAAAGCCTGTTACAGGCTGAAGATGTAAATGAGCCAAGTTCAGCCCATTACGTTGAAATGTCATCTCAGTCGACCGTAATGCAAATGCATCAACATCAAGCGCAAAAATATGTTGGTTTGGATGAAGCTTAGCTAAATACGCACTAATAATGCCTGCACCACAACCAAAGTCGGCAATCTTACCCGATTTTACCTGTGGAAGGTAAGGGACTAATACAGCCGTTCCAGTATCTAAATGATCTTGACTGAAAACCCCAGGTAGGGCACAGACCTCTAAACGATCTTCTCCCATATCCACAGTGTAAGTTTTTAACCAATGGTCAAGTGGTTTTAATTGTTCAGTTTTTTCAATTTGCATTTGCCATAATTGGCAATGTCTAGCACTATCGAGTTTGAGTGTTTTTCCATAACTTTGTAATTGTTTGGCTGCACGTTCGATGCCCCCTTTTTTTTCACCCACTAGAAAAATACGTTGCCCTTGATTTAAGTGGCTCACAACAACATGCAAAAGATAGTTGAGGAGTTCCTTGGATTTCGGAACGAAAATGATGACTTGATCAACCGTAATCTGAGGAAATTCAGTTGAGAAATACGAGTCAATTTGATGACCAACAAAACTTTGATGATCTGCATAATTCCAAGTCCATATCGAGGTTTGGACTTGACTCGGCATATTTTTACTCAGTTGATCATTCGGGGCATTAATCAATAAGACATGCCCATTTAAATAATCTTGTTGACGTAAGACAACTTCGCTACGTGGATCCATATTGATCTCTCATCAAAACAAAACCCAGTGGTCAAACTGGGTGTTTGCTATGGTTGGATGATTATTTGTGAGTTTCAGGTAAAACAAGATTTAAAACCAAAGCAGCAATACCGCCAGTTGCAACGCCTGAACTAAAAATATTTTTAAATAATTCAGGAAGGTGTTCTAGAATCTGCGGGACTTGAGCAACGCCTAAGCCAAGTGCCAGTGAGATCGCAATGATCAACAAAGCGCGGCGATCTAAGTGAATTCCTGACAAGATATTAATTCCAGAGGCTGCTACAGCGCCAAACATCACCATCACTGCACCGCCTAAGACAGCTTGAGGAACGGCTTGTATTACGGCCGCAACGGCAGGGAATAAGCCTAATAGGATCAGTAAGATTGCAATCCAGATGCCGACATAACGACTTGCGACGCCAGTGAGTTGAATAACGCCATTGTTTTGGGCAAAAACAGAACTAGGGAAGGTATTAAAAATACCAGCCAAGAATGAGTTAGCACCATTCACCAATACGCCCCCTTTAATTCGTTGCATCCAAACAGGACCATCAACGGGTTGATTGGAAATTTTACTGGTTGCTGTTACATCGCCAATAGCTTCAAGCGATGTGACCAAATAAATAAATGCCATTGGAATAAATAAGCTCCATGAGAAGCTCAAACCAAAATGCATTGGGGTCGGAATTTGAATCAGAGGTGTTTCACTGAGGGCTGAAAAGTTTAAATGCCCCATAAATCCAGCAAGAATATAACCAATAATTAAGGCGATTAAAATTGCTGAACTTTTCACCCAAATAATGCGAATACGATTCAATAAAATAATGATGCCGAGTACGGTGCAAGACATGATTAGATTGTCCGCATTGGCAAAAGTATTGTCTTGCATGGCAGTATATCCACCGCCCATGCTAATCAGACCTTCTTTAATCAAGGTCAGACCAATTAACAGAACCACAATACCCGTAACCAAGGGCGTAATTAGTTTCTTTACCCAAGGTAAGATTCGAGAAACGCCCATTTCGATAAATGAACCTGCGATGACCACACCAAAAATTGCAGCCATTACTTGCTCAACCGGTGTACCTGCCGCGACCATCGCGCTACCAATACCAATGATTGGACCAATAAAATTAAAGCTTGTGCCCTGAACGATCAAAAGTCCTGCACCAAATGGTCCCACTTTTTTGCATTGTAAGAAGGTGGCAATCCCTGAGATAATCAAGGACATTGAAAGGATCATATTGGTATCTTCACGAGATACGCCTAAGGCTAAACAAATCAATAAGCCTGGGGTGACGATCGGTACCAGAATTGCTAAAAGGTGTTGTAAAGCGGCTAAAAATGCAACAAAAGGTTTCGGGCGATCATTGAGTCCATAGACCAGATCTAACTGTTGCTGGGGTTGGGGATTCGACATGGGAGTATATAAAACAGGTAAGCATTAGTGGAATATTCTAATAGACTTAGCCTACTTTACCAACGATTCTGTAACGTTTCGTCAGAAAAAAAGTCGCATGTCAATAAACTGTCACTACTAAAGCGTAGTATTTTTCTGTATAATTTGCCCTCAAATTTTAAGCGTTTCGAATTCTATGTCTGATATTAAGAATCTCCGCAATATCGCAATTATTGCGCACGTCGACCACGGTAAAACCACGCTTGTCGATAAATTACTTCAACAATCTGGTGCACTCGGCGAACGCGCGGGTGAGATTGAGCGTGTCATGGACTCGAATGCGCTTGAAAGTGAACGTGGTATTACCATTCTTGCTAAAAACACTGCGATCAAATGGTTAGATAAGCGTACTGATACTGAATACCGTATCAACATCGTGGATACCCCGGGACACGCAGACTTCGGTGGCGAAGTTGAACGTGTAATGTCGATGGTTGACTGTGTATTGCTTCTTGTTGACTCTCAAGAAGGTCCAATGCCACAAACTCGCTTCGTAACACAAAAAGCATTTGCTCGTGGTTTGAAGCCAATCGTGATTATCAACAAAGTTGACAAGCCAAGCGCACGTTGTGACTGGGTTATTGATCAAGTATTCGACTTATTTGATAACTTAGGTGCATCTGATGAGCAATTGGACTTCCCAGTTGTTTATGCTTCTGGTCTTCGTGGTGTGGCCGGTCCATCACCAGAAGAATTAGCGGATGATATGACACCGTTGTTTGAAACGATTGTTGATATCGTAGAACCACCAGCAGTTGATGTTGATGGTCCGTTCCAAATGCAGATTTCTTCACTTGACTATAACAGCTTCGTTGGTGTTATCGGTGTTGGTCGTATTCAACGTGGTTCTGTAAAATTGAACACTCAAGTAACCGTAATTGATAAAGAAGGTAAGACACGTAATGGTCGTATCTTAAAAATCATGGGTTATCACGGTTTAGAGCGCGTTGATGTTGAATCTGCTTCTGCTGGTGATATCGTTTGTATCACAGGTATTGATGCATTAAATATTTCTGACACGATTTGTGATCCGAAAAATGTTGAAGCATTACCTGCATTGTCTGTAGATGAACCTACAGTTTCGATGACATTCCAAGTGAACAATTCACCGTTCGCTGGTAAAGAAGGTAAATTCGTTACTTCACGTAACATTCGTGAACGTCTTGATCGTGAATTGATTCACAACGTTGCATTACGTGTTGAAGATACTGATAGTCCAGACCGTTTTAAAGTTTCTGGTCGTGGTGAACTTCACCTTTCAGTATTGATTGAAAACATGCGTCGTGAAGGCTTTGAAATGGGCGTATCACGTCCACAAGTGATCATCAAAGAAATTGATGGTGAAAGACAAGAGCCGTATGAAAACGTAACTTTTGACGTTGAAGAACAGCACCAAGGTGCTGTAATGGAACAAATGGGCCACCGTAAAGGTGAGATGACCAATATGGAAGTTGATGGCAAAGGCCGTATCCGTATTGAAGCAACTGTTCCTTCACGTGGCTTGATTGGTTTCCGTTCTGAATTCTTAACCATGACTTCAGGTACAGGGATCATGACATCAAGCTTCTCTCATTACGGTCCTGTGAAACAGGGTAGCGTAGCGAAGCGTCAAAACGGTGTATTGATTTCAATGGTTCAAGGTACTTGCTTGGGCTATGCATTATTTACCCTTCAAGACCGTGGTCGTTTATTCGCTAAGCCACAGTTAGAAGTGTATGAAGGGATGATCGTGGGTATTAACTCTCGTTCAGACGATATGGTTGTAAACCCAACCAAAGCAAAACAGTTAACCAACGTTCGTGCGTCTGGTACTGATGATGCTTTAACTTTGACGCCTGCAATTGAATACACGCTTGAACAAGCGCTTGAATTCATTGAAGATGATGAGTTAGTTGAAGTAACACCGAAATCAATTCGTATTCGTAAGCGTTACTTGACTGAAAATGAACGTAAACGTAACCGTGATAAATAATTTTTCCTAAGTGGAAAGTGAAAAACCGCTAAATTGTGAACTGCACCCCGAAAGTTGGACACTTTTAGTCTAATTTGAAGGGTGCTTTTCTATGGCTAAATATTCTCAAGAATTTAAACTTGAGGTTGTCCAATACTACTTATCCGGTTTTGGAAAGGCTGCTACAGGTCAAAAATTTAGTGTTGACCATATGGATGTTCAGAAATGGGTTACAGCTTTTGAACAATATGGTATTTCAGGTTTAAGTGTAAAAACCACTAAATCCCACTATTCTCAAGAATTTAAATTTCAAGTTGTACAAAGCCTTTTAAATGAAGGACTTTCAGCTAAAGAGGCTTCACAACGGTTTCATATCAGAGAAAAAGGAACCATTTTGCAATGGTTAAATCTATATCATGAATATGGTATAGATGGCTTAAAAGCCAAACCTAAAGGACGAGCCAAACAGATGTCAAAGCCGCAAAGAACCAGAACTCAATATTCTCAAGCAGATCGCGATAAAACACAGGAACAGTTGCTTGAAGAACTTGCATATCTACGAGCTGAGGTTGCACTTTTAAAAAAGCGGAGAGCCTTAAGACTGGAACAAGAAGCAAAAGAAGCAGCCGAACAGCAGCATTTGCAGAACTTATATCAGGATTAAGGCAAGATCATGAGCTAAAGCATTTATTGCATGCAGCTCAAATGGCTCGAAGCACCTATTTTTATCATGAACAGCAACGCAAACTTGAAGATAAATATAGTGATCTTAAACAACAAATAAAGGCGATTTATCATCAACATAAGGGACGATATGGTTATCGTAGGATTACGCTTGCCTTAAGGAATATGGGACGAATCATCAACCATAAATGTGTTCAACGGCTGATGCAGTCTATGCAGCTTAAATCACGTATCAGGGTGATGAAATATCGCTCTTACAAAGGGCAAGTGAGTAAGATTGTAGACAATGTATTACAACGTCAATTTAAAGCGGATCAACCAAATCTGAAGTGGGCTACGGATGTGACAGAATTTAATGTACGTGGTGAGAAATTGTATTTATCTCCAGTCATAGACTTATTCAATGGAGAAATCATTGCATTTCAAACTCAACGCAGACCACATTATGCTCTAGTCAAAAACATGCTAGACACTGCGTTAGGTAAGCTCAAGCCCGATGACAAGCCTCTTTTACATTCAGACCAAGGTTGGCAATACCAAATGCGTCATTATCAGCAACAGTTGAAACAGCATGGTTTAACACAAAGTATGTCACGTAAAGGAAACTGCTTGGATAATGCAGTGATGGAAAGCTTCTTTGGCATACTTAAATCTGAATGTTTCTATGGAGAGAAATTTAATTCAGTTGATGAACTAGAACAGACAGTGAAAGAATATATTCACTATTATAACCATGAAAGAATCAAGGTTAAATTAAAAGGACTGAGTCCTGTACAGTACAGAACCCAGTCCTTAAAAGCGACTTAATCAAACCGTCCAACTTATTGGGGGCAGATCAATTGATTTGGCGGTTTTTTTATTGCATCATGAAAAGAGTGATTACATGCTTAAGTTCATATTTTTACTAAAATAAAATATGTTGTTAAAGTGTGAAATAACTTTCTTTTTTTGATAAAAATATTAAATTATCAACATTATGCTAACGATTTACACCTGTGTATTAAACAATCCCAAAACAGGCTGTATTCATTTTAATTCTGGAGTGTTATAGATGAGTATTATTCAAGAATTTAAAGAGTTTGCTGTCAAAGGCAATGTCATGGATCTCGCGATTGGTGTGATCATTGGTGGTGCTTTTGGCAAGATTATTGATTCTATGGTTAAAGATCTTCTGATGCCAATTATTTCATGGATCTTGGGTGGTGAGGTGGATTACACCAACTGGTTTGTTGTTTTAGGTGATAACCCAAATAGTATTAATAATCTCGCGGCTGCTCAAGAAGCAGGACTAAACGTATTTGCATACGGTAGTTTTATTACGGTCTTGATTAATTTCTTATTACTGGCATGGGTTGTGTTCTTGTTGGTGAAAGTGATGAATCGTATTCGTAAGCAAGAAGAAGTGGCTCCTGAACCAGAAGTAACACCAGAAGATATTCAATTATTACGTGAAATTCGCGATCAATTGAAAAAACAAGGTTAAGTATTTCTTGATGAAAAACGGCATTCTAGGTGCCGTTTTTTATTGTCTGTCGGAATATGATTTGCTGAATAGTGATGTGAAAATAGTCGTTTTTACATAGAAAAATTGCTGCTTTCATTTTAAGATGCTGTGCATATTACGAGGGGGATCCACCAACATGAACCGATTATTTGTATATGGCACACTCTGCCCAAATCGAGAAAATGCTCATATTCTGGGTGAAATCGGTGGCGATTGGCAGCAAGCACGTGTGCATGGAACTGTTTACGTTTTAGATTGGGGGCCTGATGAAGGGTTGCCAGCGATCGTCCTTAATTCACAAGACCCATTTGTTGAGGGATACTTATTTAGTTCCGAAAAATTAGATGAAAATTGGAAAATGTTAGATGATTTTGAAGGATTTCAATATCAACGCGTACAGACGGAGGTGATTCTCACTTCAGGTGAATGCATAGATGCATGGACGTATGTGATGAAACCGAAACAAAACTAGTATTTCTTATCTATTTATTATTTTAATGAGCTTAAAATAAGATTTAAGCTCATCTTGGATTATCTTAATCCATCCATCCGAAACTTAATTTCTAACAAATGGAAACCGAATTGGCTTTTGATTGGACCATGTAAAACGCGTTCTGCTGCACTAAAAACCAGTTTATCTATCACAGGAACGAGTTGCCCTTTTTTGACTTCGCCGAGTTCACCACCGCGTTTGGCTGAATTACAGGTCGAATATTGCTTTGCAATTTTTGAAAAATCAGCACCAGATTGGATACGTTTTTTCAACTGTTCGGCCATGTCTTTATCTTTGACTAAGATATGTCGAACAATAGCAGTTTTCATGCGTTGTTCTCCTTTTTTAAAACTATGTTTTTTTCAATTTCAATGGTTGGCATTGTGGACAAAACACACTTGCTCTTTGACCGAGTTTTAGATTCTCCAATGTGGTCTCACAGTTGACACACATTTCACCAGCGCGACCATAAGCCAATAAGGTTTGTTGGAAATAACCATTTTCACCCATTGCATTGCTATAATCACGCAAAGTAGAACCACCTAAGTCGATTGCATGTTTCAAGATCCGTTTAACTTCAATCACCAGCTTTTCCACTTGTACCTTAGTTAACGTAGACGCTGGTTGTGCTGGATGTACGCCAATATTGAACAGGCTTTCAGTTGCATAAATATTGCCAACACCAACCACTATATGGTTATCCATTAAAGCAATTTTAATGCCGACATTTTTTTTACTGAGCTTTTCACGCAGGTAATTGGCATTAAAATCTTCACTAAGAGGTTCTGGACCTAGTGTATCAATCAGCTTGCTTTGATTATCTGGATCAAGCCAAAGAATACAGCCAAAACGCCGTGGGTCATGATAACGGAGCTGTTGATCTTCAAAGTCAATGATGAGGTGATCATGTTTTCTCAATGCGTCATTCGGTTCACATAAACGAAAACTTCCTGACATGCCGAGATGCCATAGCATCTGATCTTGTTCAAATTCAGCCAATATATATTTAGATCGACGTTTCAGAGCTGTTAAGCGTTGTCCCACTAACTTTTCAAGATTATCAGGAATGGGCCAACGGAGACTGGCATTCAATACCTTAACCGATTGAACACGTTGTGTGAGTAGCGGCAATAGACTGGTTTTCGTAGTTTCAACTTCAGGAAGTTCAGGCATAAAAAGCTCAAGTTGTTTCAACAACAATACAATGAGGGTAAATGTTTCACTTACAATTATGAGGGTATTTAACTTTATTTGCCAATGTCGATCAGTAACAAGATTGATGATTGTGGCTAAAGTTAATGATGTAAGACAAATATAAAATAATCAAATGCTTACTTTAAAATCCTGTTTGATTTTTTGAGAAATAAGGAATCTTCATGCCTTCAATGAAAATTAACTTTTTATACGGTTGTGTCGTGTTATGTATGGGTTTAGGTAGTAGCTCAATCTGGGCTACTGAATCTAATTCAGAGCATACAGTTCAGCTCCCAACGATTACTGTTGAAGCAACTCGTATGAATACTGACTATTTACACACACCAGCATCTGTTTTTCGGGTGGATACATCTGAGCAACAACAATCTGCTCAAGTTAATTTGACTGAATTGGTAAAAGGTGTCCCGAGTCTACAATTGAATAATCGTGAAAACTATGCACAGGATTTACAGCTATCCATGCGAGGTTTTGGTGCACGTTCTACTTTTGGGGTGCGAGGGATTCGTCTTTATGTTGATGGTATTCCTGCGACGATGCCTGATGGGCAAGGTCAAACCTCAAATATTGATTTGAGTAGTTTAGATCACCTTGAAGTTTTGACGGGACCATTTTCCTCCCTTTATGGAAACTCCTCTGGTGGGACGATCTTGACAACGACCAAAGAGGGGCGAGGTAAAGATTCAATTGGAATGAGCTATACGGGGGGGAGTCACAATAAAAATCGTGCAGGTTTAGTTCTCCAAGGCGGTTCAGAACATGCCAATGAACCAAGTTACGTGATTAGCTCATCGTATTTTGATACCGATGGCTATCGTGAACATAGTGATGCACGTAAGGTACTCAACAATGCCAAATTGACATGGAACCTTGAAGATGGTTCGAAGATTAATTGGATTACCAATTACGTTAAAATTAATGCAAATGACCCTCAAGGATTGAATAAAACTCAGTGGCAGCAAAATCCTCGTCAAGTTAATGATGCCAATAATACATATGATGTACGCAAAGATATTGAACAAACTCAAACTGGAGTGACATGGTCAAAACCAATTAATGATCAGCATGAGTTATATCTGATGGGGTATTGGGGAAATCGCCAAGTCACGCAATATCAATCTATACCTAAAGGTGGAGTAACGCTAAAAGATGATAAACCTATTTATTCTGGTCAAAAAAGTCCTAAACAAGCAGGGGGCGTGATTGACTTTGATCGTAATTATTATGGTGCTGACTTCCGTTGGACAGGTAAGGAGCTACTGCCAAATACGACTCTAAGTGTAGGTGTTGCACTCGATGCAATGGATGAAGATCGTAAAGGTTTTGAAAATTTTAATGCTAAGGGTATTTATGGAGTCAAAGGAAATTTACGCCGTGATGAAGATAATACTTTGTGGAATATAGATCCTTATTTACAAGCCTCGTGGGAGTTTTTACCAACATGGCGTTTAGATACAGGCGTGCGTTATAGCAATGTGCATTACAAGTCGAAAGATCATTTCACATCGGGACCTGATGAATATGGAACTATTAATGGTGACGATAGTGGCAAACATGATTATTCTAAGCTACTTCCATCCATTGCATTAAGTTGGCAAGTTATTCCTGAACTTTTGGCTTATGTCAGTTATGCCAAAGGCTTTGAAACACCTACATTTACTGAAATGGCTTATCGCCCTGATGGATTAGGTGGATTTAATTTTGAACTAGAAGCATCAAGTAGTGATACCTATGAATTTGGCTTAAAATCACAAAATCAACTCGGTGATTTTACGTTGGCTGTTTTCCAAACCAAGACCAAAGATGACATTGTATCGGCTGGTAGCGTCGATGGACGTGCGACTTTTCGTAACGCGGATAAAACTTTACGTGAAGGTGTAGAGTTGACATGGAACAAAGCACTTTGGCGTGATCTAGTCATCAATGCCAGTTATGGTTATCTTGATGCTACATTTGATGCAAATGTTCCAGAAAAAAAAGATGATGGTAAAATTCTTGCCTCAGCTATTCCATCTGGAAATTTAATTCCAGGGATCGCAAAACAACGAGCCTATGCCGCAGTAGCATGGAAGCCAAATACAGGTTTTTATGGTGGGCTAGATGCGCAATATAATGACAAAATCTACGTGAATGATACCAATACTGAAGCAGCGCCAAGTTATACCAGTGTTTCAGCCTACACTGGTTATCTCTGGACATTGAATGACTGGCGTGTAAATACTTATGCACGTATCGATAATATGTTGGATAAAAATTATATCGGTTCAGTGATCGTAAATGATGGTAATGGGCGTTTCTTTGAACCAGCAGATGGGCGTAACTGGAGTGCGGGTTTTTCCGTAACTAAGCAATTCTAACCATATGAATCACCAAATACCTTATCTTGAAAGAATAGGTATTTGGTGAATTTTTACAATATTTATGGCTTTGCGCCAGATGCTTTAGCTTGCTTTTGTTGAGCTTCAATCTGTTCTACTTTGGCCAAGGATTCTTTAGCTTGAGGGATACCTTGTCTCGCTAGCTCGGTAAAAATCTTTTTCGCCTCAGGTAGATTTTGCTGAAGAATATCTCCATTTGCGAGCATATTACCCAAAGCCATTAAAGACGGCGCGTAACCTTTTTCAGCAAGTGATTGGATAGATCTAATCGCTTGTTGACGCGTAACAGGATTCTTATTTTTAACCCCTTGTCCAAGATCATATATCGCTCTGATATGCATTGCAGGGTAGTAATTCTTCTGAATTAATGGTCTGAGTTGGCGAATTGCAATTTGATCTGTCTCAGGTTTACCCTGAGCAAATAATAAAGTTGCGATTTCAACAATAGCTTCTTCGGACCCTTGTTTGGATGCTTTGTCGAGGTACTCTTTAAATTTTTGAGTGTCTTTGCTTAAACCTAAGTTACCTTGACGATAGGCTTGGGCAATCACGAAGCTTGCTTTCCCGAAACCTTTATTTGAAGCGTCTTGATAATATTGCAGTGCTTTCTTTTCATCTTTATTGGTTCCTTGACCATGTTGGGTCATGGAGCCAAGATTATAGATTGCTTGAGCATTTCCAGATTCTGCAAGACGTTGCATTTCTGCAAATGCTGCTGGGTAATTTTTTGCCTCGTAGAGTTGAGTTGCTTTTGCAAATACATCGGGCTTATTGGTTGCTTTGTTGTCTGCTGCCAATGTTGAGTGGCTTGCAACGATCATTAGACTGGCAATGAGCAACTTTTTCATCTTTTTTTCCTTTCCTTCATTTCTGCTCAAATCCTTTGTAATCAGCAGAAAATAACTTAATCCCCACATCATAAAAGTTTCACAGAGAATGTAAATAATGATTTTGTATGTATTGTGAGGAAGCTTGTTTTATAGGTGAGTTTGTTGTTTTAATAAGAAAATTTAAGTGTAATAAATAAAATTAACTCATGTGTTCATCGGATTCATTCGCCGTGATCACACATGAGTTGGTGCGATTAATTTTTTGGAGAAGAACTTAGCTAGGTCGAGCTACATCACCATTCAAAGCTTCAGGTAAATCTAAAACCTTAACATCAAGTTCTTGTAAAGCTGTAGGTTTGGCAATCACTAGAGCGAGATAACCATTGTCAAAAGCAATACTATTGACTACCTCAACATCTTTGTTGAGCTGTGTTGCAGGGGCAGGTGTTGTCTCTTTACCTTGAATTAAATGTAACCAGTGTTTCGGTTTAGCTTTAAACCAAAGACGAGCCACAATTTCTTGCCCGAGATAACAGCCTTTATCAAAGTGCACGCCTTCCCGTTGATGTAGACGCAGCTCTTGAGGTTGAAATAGATGTTCAGTGGTTTGAGTAATCCATGCTTGTCCAGATTGAATTGCTTGAACTTGCCATGTATTGATGTCGGTTTCTGTAGTAGAAAAATCAGTTTGAATACCATTTACAGTTGGAAAAACTTGACCAATTTCTTCTAATTTCATTTTAGAGAATGCACCGAACTTACGAATATGTTTGGCAAACTCTTCTGCTTGATCCTGTGTAGTCACTAGCTCAAAGCTTTCTGAATTTATTTTTTTGATCCATAGACCAAAGTGGATACGGCCCTTTAAATCACAAATTGCAGTATAACGGCTTTCATTCTCAACCAATCGTTCAACATGAACAGTGACTTGACCTTGTAAGAATTTTTGTGCATCTACACCATTTAAGCTAAAAGCAGTAAAAGCAAGTTGGTTCATAGATCAATCCTAAAGCAGCATTCTGATCGTTAAAATAAGGGATATTATTTTGCTCCATTTTTCACAAAAAAGCAGCTTTTGAATGTTGATATTCGTGTTGAAATAAATAATTGATCACATCATTTTGGTAGAACGATTGTGATTGCAGGCTACATTTAGAGAATAATAGTGAGATTGGAGAATAAAAATGTCAGGCACAGTGAAGCTACATCGTGTGTTTAGTGCACCAACAGAACGAGTTTTTAAAGCCTTTCTAGATCCGGATGCATTGGTTAAATGGATGGCACCCCATGGGTTTACTGCTAAAGTTCACCATTTAGATCCGCAGAAAGGCGGGACATATAAGATATCATTTACAAATTTTTCAACGGGTCAGGTACACTCATTTGGTGGTACTTATCTTGAACTGGTTCCAAATGAACGACTCCGTTATATCGATAAATTTGATGATCCAAATTTAGTTGGAGACATTCAGGTCACGATTGAATTAAAGCCCGTCATGGTTGGCACTGAGGTTTATATTACCCAAGAGGGCTTACCTGATGTGATTCCTGTTGAGGCGTGTTATCTAGGTTGGCAAGAATCATTGTATCTATTAAGTTTATTGGTCCAAGCAGATATCCCTGACCAATAACAGACACTAACATTTATCATTTGATCACTGTAAAATTGAAAAGGAAGATTTGATTGTATTTGCAATCTAAAATACGGAGCTCAGATATCAAATTGATTCCAGAACGGTTTACATAGAAAAAAGAGTTAAGTGCAAAATTTTGAAAAATAAAGTCTATAGCTCATAATAGAGTTTTTGAGATTTTTTATGTCTTTTCCAAATTGCCCACAATGCCAATCAGAATATACTTATCAAGATGGCGACTTATTGATTTGCCCTGAGTGCTCGCATGAGTGGAAAGAAGGAGAGAGTCAGGCTACAGAATTAGAAGAAATGATTAAGGATGCAAATGGCAACCTTCTAGCTGATGGCGATAGTGTTACCGTAATTAAAGATTTGAAAATAAAGGGTTCATCTTCAGTTGTTAAAGTAGGAACAAAAGTCAAAAGTATTCGCTTAGTACCTGACGCAAGTGATGGTCATAACATTGACTGTAAAATTGATGGGGTTGGTGCAATGAAACTGAAATCTGAATTTGTGAAAAAAGTTTGATTTATTTGCGATCAGGTTAGATGAGGGAGCGGTTAGAGCTCCCTTTTTACAATTATATCAATTACCAAAAAAGAACAAAAAACGATCTAATGTGCTTTTGCGCTGTTCTATATTGTTTGAACAATAAGATGAATCTAAATATTAGAAAAAGAGGTGTTTATGGCAGGGTGGTTTGAAGTGAGTCAAGCGAGCGATGGCCAATATCGTTTTGTTTTAAAAGCTGGTAATGGTGAAGTGATTTTAACGAGTGAGTTGTATAAAGCAAAAGCTTCAGCAATGAATGGCATTGCCTCGGTACAAAAGAATAGCCCAGATGATGCGCGTTATGAACGTTTAACCGCTAAAAATGATAAGCCTTATTTTAATCTTAAGGCTGCAAATCACCAGATTATTGGTACGAGTCAGATGTATGCGAGCGAACAGTCACGCGATAAAGGAATTGAATCGGTCAAACAGAATGGTTCATCAGAAACCATCAAGGATTCCACTGTTTAAT
>NZ_GG665953.1:158956-196826 GCF_000156555.1 Acinetobacter sp. ATCC 27244 | reverse complement strand
ATAACGTTTAAATAAAAAGCCGTTTCAATGAAACGGCTTTTTTTACATCTTGAATTAAAGTCAGATTAGCGAACAAGTTTTGCGAATAACTCTTCTTTATTGAGATTACTTGCTTCTGCATCACGACGACCTTTGTACTCAAAAGTACCAGCATCTAAGCCTTTTTCACCGATGACGATACGATGCGGGATACCCATCAACTCAAGATCAGAAAATTTAACACCAGGACGCTCATTACGATCATCAAGTAACACATCGTAGCCTTGTGCTTGTAGTTCAGCATACAGTGCTTCAGCCGCTTCTACGGTACGTGGTGATTTGTGCGCATTCATTGGAACAATAGCTACATCGAATGGCGCGATTGCTTGAGGCCAAATAATCCCTTTATCGTCGAAGTTTTGTTCGATTGCTGCTGCAACAACACGAGTTACTCCAATACCATAACACCCCATAGTAACGGTAAATGGTTTGCCATCTTCGCCAAGTACCTTACAGCCTAAAGCTTCTGAATATTTTGTACCGAGTTGGAAGATATGACCGACTTCGATACCGCGCTTAATTTGCAGAGTGCCTTTACCATCAGGAGAGGGATCTCCTTCAACCACATTACGAAGGTCGTAAACCTCTGTAAAGGTTGCATCACGATCCCAGTTGACACCAGTCGCGTGTTTATCAACTTCATTTGCGCCAGCAATGAAGTCAGATAATACAGACGCAGCACGGTCTACGATGACAGTTAAGCCCTTTTCGACTAAACCTTGTGGACCACAGAAACCAGCTGTTAAACCGTGTTGTTGTAATTGTTCTTCAGTTGCAAAAGTTAAAGGTGCTGCAATCAAAGGATGTTTCTCTGCTTTGATTTCATTCAGCTCATGATCGCCACGTAAGAACAATGCCACGATTGGTGTATTGCCTGCTTCATCAGTAATTCCTTGTACAAGGAGTGCTTTTACAGATTGTTTAGCATCAGCATTCAGAAATTGGCAGACATCAGCAATGGTTTTTTGATTTGGCGTGTCGACTAAAGCAAAATTTTGGGTTGCAGCAGCGCGTTCACCCACTAAAACTGCTTCAGCCATTTCAACATTTGCAGCATAGTCTGACTCAGTCGAAAATGCGATATCATCTTCACCACTTGCTGCAAGCACATGAAATTCATGGGATGCTGAGCCGCCGATAGAACCTGTGTCTGCTTGTACAGGACGGAAGTCCAATCCGAGACGGCTAAATATACGACTGTAAGTGTCATACATCACATCATATGTTTCTTGCAATGATTCTTGATTTGCGTGGAAAGAGTAAGCGTCTTTCATAATGAATTCGCGAGAACGCATTACACCAAATCGTGGACGAATCTCATCACGAAATTTGGTCTGGATCTGATAGAAGTTTAGCGGGAGTTGTTTATAACTCTTTAACTCATTACGCGCTAAATCTGTGATAACTTCCTCATGCGTTGGACCAAGCACAAAATCGTTATTGTGACGATCTTTGAAACGAAGTAATTCAGGACCATATTGTTCAAAACGACCAGATTCTTCCCATAACGCTGCAGGTTGTGTCACAGGCATAAAAACTTCCAATGCGCCCGAACGGTTCATTTCCTCGCGGACAATAGCATCAACTTTCTTTAAAACGCGTGTTCCCATGGGCAACCAAGAGTATAAGCCAGAAGCGAGTTTACGGATCATCCCCGCACGTAACATGAGCTGATGAGAAATAACCTCAGCATCATTTGGGGTTTCTCTTAACGTTGCAAATAAAAAGCGGCTTGCGCGCATGGAAACTGTCCTAAAGTTAAGTGTAATTAAAAATGGTGAGTGTAGGTCAATACAGCTCACCTACATTTGAACTGACGGGCATTATGACATGAATCAAGGGATTTGGCGCAGTAAAAAGTCATATCTGATTTCTAAATGAAGGTGCGATCTAACAAAATCCTTGTTATTTAAAGGACAATATAAGATTTGATTTATTGTGTGATTATTGATTTGACTCGAGTTTTTTGAGTCGATTAATGATGTCTGTATATTCGTGATCTGTTTTTTGATATGCATTTCGAAGACTTTCAACCGTTTTTTTCACACTTTCAATATTCTGCGTATTATTTGCTAGGTTGCTCTTGAGTTGTGCTGGAACTGCTTGCCCTTTGCGATGATATTCCATTTCTTGGCGTTTAAATCGAATTTTATCGCTTTGTAATTGCTGGAGTTGTTCTTGCTGATAATTTAACTGTTTTTTTAAGTTTTCTAGGATCTGATTCCTTTTTGCCGTTGCAATTTGAGCACTACCATAAGCTCGTTTTAACCGTAAATCCTGTTCTCTTTGGCGAGCTAAAGCTTCTCTTTGTGCTGATTGTTGTGCGTCTACAGCTGCATTGTATGGTCGGTTACGCCTGATCACTTGCATATTTCGATCAAGTGCTTCGTATCCGTGACGAATATGATCTGGTGAAACAGATGTGCTGACATTAGCAACACCATTATTATCATAATAACGGTACCAAACGGCTTTAGCTTGGTCTGTGGCAGCAAGAGTAGATGTGCAAATGAATATCAATAGGGAAAATGAGCAAATGTAAATGCAAGTCATCGTTTTAAGCTGGCTAACGCGGAAAGCGCACTTTAACGAACCAGTCATTACATCTCCCGTAAAAAAGTTAACTAAATCACTTATTTTTAAATAATAATCAATTGTATATTAGTGGTTATTTATACAATTAAAAATAGTTGGAATGCAAAAAAAATAGGAATTTAATTAAAAGTGTGAACTACTTACGGTTGTTCTAAGAAACTGATAGGTTGGTTCAAAAAACTTCATTGATAATGCAAGTAAAGATATGTTAAAAATATCAAACTGTATAAAACAAATTAAACCAACCACAATTTGTATTGAGTGAATGGGGCGGAACAATTAAATGGAAGATAAATTTCAAAATTTAAAGGTGATGGTGATTGACGATTCAAAAACGATTCGTCGTACAGCTGAGACCTTGTTACAACGTGAAGGTTGTGAAGTAATTACTGCAGTTGACGGTTTCGAAGCATTATCAAAAATTGCTGAAGCAAATCCCGATATCGTTTTTGTGGATATTATGATGCCGCGTTTAGACGGTTATCAAACCTGTGCATTGATCAAGAATTCATTAAATTATCAAAATATTCCAGTCATCATGCTTTCAAGCAAAGACGGTTTATTTGATCAAGCAAAAGGGCGTGTTGTGGGGTCTGATGAATATTTAACTAAGCCGTTTAGTAAGGATGAGCTGTTGAGTGCGATCCGTAACCATGTCAGCGCATAAAATTTAAAATTGAGGAAAAAATGGCTCGTATTCTTATTGTAGATGATTCACCTACTGAAACATTTCGCTTTAGAGAAATTTTAACTAAACACGGTTATGAAGTTTTAGAAGCAACTAATGGTGCCGATGGGGTAACGATGGCACAAGCTGAATTGCCTGATTTAGTGCTTATGGATGTTGTCATGCCTGGCATGAATGGCTTCCAAGCAACACGTCAGATCAGTAAAGCGAAAGATACACAACATATTCCTGTTGTGATTGTCAGCACTAAAGACCAAGCGACGGATCGTGTATGGGGTAAGCGTCAAGGGGCAAGTGATTATTTGACCAAGCCAGTAGATGAGCAACAGCTTATTGATGTGATTAAACAGCTATTAAGTTAATTGGTTCGCTCACTATGAGCCTCTCATGACGTAATAACGGGATAGAGTATGGCAGCAAACGGATTTATCGAGTTGCTTCGTTTATCCAAGCGAGGCAACAAACAATATACTGCAACTCAAAATGAAGTCAGCCGTTGGTCTGGTATTGCATTTGAGATGTTAGGGCAATATTTTGTTGCACCATTGGGGGAAATTTCAGAGGTGATTTATCCTCCGAAATACACACCTGTACCGAATACTCAGGCATGGGTACGCGGTTTGGCAAATATCCGCGGAAGATTGCTTTCAGTGACTGATTTATCACATTTTATCTCAGATCAACGAAGTCAATTTTCTCCGACACAAAAAGTAATTTGTATTAGCCATCAAGATCATTATGTGGGGTTGGTCGTTGATCAGGTCTTGGGAATTCAACACTTCAATAAAAAGAGTTTTTTTTCTCAAAGTAATGAGCTAGACAGTAAATTAAAAGACTATTGTCAGGGGTATTTCCACCAACATAATCAACAATGGCATGTGTTCTTACTGAGTCGATTGCTAAAAAATCCTCAGTACATGAATGCATCAATAAAGTTTATAAACTAATTTAATACGCGACGGAAGATAAGCGCGTATTCAGGGGAGAAGCTGGAATGGGCTTTAAACTTAAAAAGAAGAATGGTAGTGACGGTGCAGGATCGAAAAAGGGCGAGGCTTTTCTAGGAAAAATTCGAACGCAACTTGATCAATTTTCTCGTTTATTCGGTGAAACTGAAAAGTCTAAGCCGATTATCTATCGTGCCTTAATTGCTTTGGTCCTTGCAGTTATCCTCTTAATTTATTTGTTCGTGAGTTTGCCACGTTCTAACCAATTAACGCGTAGCTTAGGTGAGTTGCGTTTGCTTTCGCAGATGATTTCACGCCAAGCAACTGAAGCCACTGCTTCAGGTACATCTGAGACGATGAATAACTTGGTTGCTTCTGAAAAGCGATTTGCAGAAAATCTGGAAGTTGTTGAAGATGTATATGGTAAAAGCTCAGATGAATATAAAAAGGTCAATGAGTTGTGGACCAACGTATCTAAAAACATCGACTTAATTGCATCTCAACAAGCGATCATTAATCAGCTTTATGACACTAACATTTCGATTAGTGAAACGATTCCTGAGATTCAAGCTGAATATAACTTGATGGTTGACCAAATGGTTCGTGAGAACATGCCAAGTAGTCAGGTAATCATTACCAAGAACCAAGTGTTTATTGCAGAGCGTATCTTGCGTTCGATCAACTCGGTATTGGTCGGTACGGACAACTCTAATGCATCAGCGAATGACTTCGGTGCGGATATTGACACCTTTGGTATTTACTTAAATGCTCAATTGAATGGTAGTTCAGAACTTGGTGTAGATCGTATTAGTTCACCTGATCTGCGCGAGTCTGTTGATAGTATTAAATCTGATTATGATGCAGTTTTGAAATTGGCGGCTGAAACGGTTCTAAAAAATGCCAACCAAATTGTCCATGTACGTCAGGCATCCTCTGAAATTTTTACTCAATCAGATGCTTTGTTAAGCTCATTAAATGCTTTATCAGATAAAGCAGAAGGGGGTTGGGGCAATGTATTAGCTGGTATTGCATTAATTCTAGCTTTAGGTGTCTTAGTTTTCTCTGCACTTCAATTATTGGCATTACGTAGTAATACGGATAAAGAACGTGTGATACGTTTACAAGACGAATATGACCGTAACCAAAACGCGATTTTACGTTTACTTGATGAGATTGCTGACTTAGCTGATGGTGATTTACGTTCATATGCGACTGTATCAGAAGACTTCACTGGTGCAATTGCTGACTCGATCAACTTTGCGATTGATCAATTACGTGATCTTGTTTCTCGTATTACAGATACATCACAAGAAGTTGCGCGTTATACTCAAGATACACAAAGCATTACCAACCAATTGGCAGAAGCTTCTGAACATCAGGCTCAAGAAATTGCAGGTGCCTCAGCCGCAATGAATGAAATGGCATTGTCAATTGACCAAGTATCTGCGAATGCATCCGAATCAGCAGAAGTAGCAAAACGTTCGGTACAAATTGCAACCAATGGTGCGCAAGTGGTAAACCGTTCGATTGAGGGGATGGATCACATCCGTGAACAAATTCAAGAAACATCTAAACGTATTAAGCGTTTAGGTGAATCATCTCAAGAGATTGGTAACATTGTCTCATTGATTAACGATATTGCCGACCAAACCAACATCTTGGCATTGAACGCTGCGATTCAAGCATCGATGGCAGGTGAGGCAGGACGTGGTTTCGCTGTCGTAGCGGATGAGGTTCAACGTCTTGCAGAACGTTCTGCATCAGCAACCAAACAGATTGAAAGCTTAGTAAAAACCATTCAAACAGATACCAATGAAGCTGTTATTTCGATGGAGCAAACAACATCTGAGGTTGTACGTGGTGCTAACTTAGCAAAAGATGCTGGTATTGCACTTGATGAAATTCAAACGGTATCGGGCGATTTGGCAAAACTGATTGCAAGCATTTCAGACGCAGCAAAACTTCAATCTGCTTCAGCAAGTCATATTGCGACGACGATGAATGTTGTACAGGAAATTACGTCGCAAACAACAACAGCAACGTTTGATACAGCACGTTCGGTTTCAGAGTTGGCGAATATGGCTGAATCATTACGTGAATCGGTGACTGACTTTAAGTTACCAGAATAAGCAGCAGGATTGGAAAGACAGATGGGGGTGTCTGTCTTTCCATTTTTAGAGATGTAGGATATCTCTACAAGGTGATGGCGAAATGGAACGACATCTTGTGTGATTGATACTCGTATTTTTTACCCACAATTGGTGGATAAAAACGAAAGAAGCCGCTATGAAAGAAATATTAAAAACGTTAGTTGAAACGATGACGCTTCCTGAAGATAGTTATCTTGAACAAGATGCAGAAATTCTTGAAATTTTTATTGAAGAATTAGATGAAATCTTTGTCGAGTTAGACCCATTATTGGTTCAATGGATTGAACAGCCGAATCTACAGAATGTGTTGACTGATATTCGTCGTCATTTCCATACGCTCAAAGGTTCTGGTCGCATGGTCGGTGCGAAATCTTCAGGAGAACTAGGTTGGACGGTGGAAGATACGTTAAATCGTGTCTTAGCGGGAACGATTCCGCTTACGACAGAAATTCAACGTTATGTACAAGCGATTTTTAATATTTATCGCTTTAAGTTAATTCACGATTTCAAAGCGGTTCGAGCACATCTGATCGACTTACGACCATTGGTGCTATTAGGACAACAATTACAACAACAGAGTGTTGAACCAGCGCTTTCTGACTTATTAATGCTTGCTGATCATTTGGTAAGTGAGGACATAAGTACGGGATTAGAATTAGTTGAAGAAGCGCTATTTGTTGATCACTTAACTCAAACTGAGCAATTGGCATTAGATAATGCAGATAAAGTGCTAGCTGAAGACGAGCTACTTGCTAAAGAAACTTTGGCTATTTTCTTGGAGGAAGCTGAGGAGCACTTGGCGACAATTGATCAATTCTTACAAAATGATCATCCGACGAATGAGCATTACAACCATTTAATCAGAGCCTTACATACGCTTCGTGGTAGTTCGGCAATGGCGCACATTGATCAAATTTTTGATGCTAGTTCAAAAGTAGAAAATTTATTTAAAACGCTATTGCATGATGAATTGGATTCGAACTCAAATGAAACAGCCTTGCTAACGCATTATGCTCAATTTGTGCGTGATTATTTATATAGTTTGAGACAGTTAGAGACAGCGCAAAGAACAGACGAAATTCATGCAACTTTCAATACTGCTTGGGATAGCTATGATTTCCAACTTGAAGATTCTCATGGAGAAAATCTAAGACCGCAAGGCTTAGTTTCACAGCTCTTGGAACTCAATATTCAAGATCTGTTAGATGTGGAATCTGATTTTGATCAGCGTGCAAGGACTGAGTTTCCACAATATATTCAGCAACTCAGCCAGCAAGCTGAAATTTTGCTACAGCATACACATCATCATGCAACGATTGGCATGTATCAATACACAAGCCTCTTAAGATCGAGTTATCAGGACTTAATTTATAAGCCAAGTTTACTTAATCTTGAATATGGATTTGAGTTGTATGACCAAGTTCATCAACAGTTTATTCAGTTATTTGATACATTGGCTGCTGGACAACGAGTTACGCTGACGAAAGAACATGAGCAGATGCTCAATGAGTTAAGTACATTCACTCAACAGAATATCGAGTTATTAGAAGCGGAATTGATTGAAACAAATCTTGATCAAGCTGCTCCATTGAGTGAAGCAGAAGTTGTGCAGGATTCAATTGTTGATACAAGTGATTTAGCCGCTCGGTTTGCATTAGATAAACAACAACTGTCTACGAGTGAATCAAATCGTGATTTTGATCCAGACTTATTGGACATTTTCCTTGAAGAGGCTGATGAACTTTTAGTTGGTATCGATGAGGATCTCAATACTTGGGTTGCTGATCTACAAAATGTGAATGCACTTAAAAACTTGATGCGATATTTACACACCTTAAAAGGTGGCTCAAATATGATTCATGCGGGTCATATAGGTTTGATTGCGCATGAGTTAGAAACAATTTATGAAAAGCTGATTAACCAACAGATTCAAGCGACGCCATCACTTATTTCTGTGATTCGCTCAGTACAGGACGATATTGCGGATCGAATTCAAACGATTCGTGACCAGCAAGTGGATTATCCATCTACGCATGTCTTAGACGTGTTGACTAATTTGATGAAATCAACTGCAACGACAGCTATTAAGATTGATAAATTTGTTGTGTCAGAAGATGAAGATATTGAAAAAGCAGTAGATTTAGATGGCACAACTGAAATAGAAATATCGACTCATTCAGATGTTGCAGAGCCATCGATTGATGTTACTAGTTTCGCTGCTCAATTGGCTTTGGATAAACAACAATTACAATCAGAGCAATCTAATCGAGACTTTGATCCTGACCTCTTAGATATCTTCCTTGAGGAAGCTGATGAGCTGATGGTGGGTATTGATGCTGATCTTAATACATGGACGACAGATCGTCATAATGTAAATGCTTTAAAGAATTTGATGCGATATTTGCACACCTTAAAAGGTGGTTCAAATATGATTCAAGCGCGTCACATTGGTCTGATTGCGCATGAATTAGAAACAATTTATGAGAAATTGATCAATCAACAAATTCAAGCATCGCCTCAGTTAGTTGCAATTATTCGTCTCGTTCAAGATGATATTGCAGATCGCATTCAAACGATCCGTGATCAACAAACAGATTATCCTTCAACACATGTGATTCAATTGTTACAACATGCTGATCAAGATATCGATGTTGAGCGCTATGCGACTGAAACTGAGATTGAGCAAACCTCAGCTGAACTTGTAAATGCAGATTTAGAGGTCGTTGCCGCATCTATTGATAATGTTGAATCAGAGAGTATATCGGCTGAAACGCAACTCGATTTTGTAGAGACAGAATCATTGCTTCAAATAGTTGAAGCAGATTCGGATAAAGATGACGTTACATCGAGTCTGATGCAGGATGTTGTGGAGGATGACACCGAAGAAGATGATGTTCGCTCTTTAGTAGAACAAACATTCCTCGAAGAAGCAGAAGAGTTACTCGGCCAAGCTCAACATCTATTAGAACAGTGGTTTGAACAACGCGGTAATCGCAGTTTGTTATTACAGCTTCAACGTAATGCACACAGTCTTAAAGGCGGTGCACGTATGGCTGAAATGGATGCAATCGCAATTATTGCATACCATCTCGAAAATGCATTTGAGCAGTTTGGTTTACATCATTTTAGTTCAAACGTTTACGATAATTTATTGAATACTGCATTAGCATGGCTCAATGATGCAATCTTTAAACGTCAATATGCCAATTTCGATGGCTTAAAACATAGTCTTGAAAATATGGAGTTTGTCGATGTAGCTGCGCAACTGCCGCAAAAACTTTCTGCACGCGATATATTTACTCCAGAATACACAATGGAGTTTGTACAAGGGGATGGCACCGAACCACCATCGATGCTGGGTGAGTGGGAAAGCACTGAACGTATTGAACAGAATAATGAAATGATTCGTGTTTCAGCTGAAGTCATTGAGAAGATGATTGATTTATCAGGTGAGAATGCGATTAACCGTTCACGTATTGAAATGGATTTAGGTCAACTCGGTGGTACGTTGACGGAAATGGAGTTGGCGATCAAGCGTTTAGCAGACCAGCTACGACGAATGGAAGGAGAATTAGAAAGTCAGATTATTGCCCGTCATGGTGGTGAAGATGCACGCTATGCAGACTTTGATCCGCTCGAAATGGATCAATATTCTTCTTTAAATCAGTTATCAAAATCTCTCGCAGAGTCTGCATCAGATTTGGTTGATTTTAAGACAACGCTTTCAGAGAAGATCCGTGATACAGAGGGATTATTATTACAACAATCTCGTATTCAGGCAGAAATCCAAGAAAGTCTAATGCGTACACGATTGGTACCATTCTCGCGTTTATTACCTCGGTTACAACGTATTGTTCGTCAAACAGCCTCGACCCTTAATCGTCCAACTGAGTTGGTCGTGAATAATACAGAAGGTGAGTTAGATCGTAGCATCTTGGAGCGCTTAGTTGCACCATTTGAGCATATGCTCCGTAATGCGATTGACCATGGTATTGAAGACCGTGAACAACGTTTACAAGCAAAGAAACCAGAAACTGGACATATTGTTTTAAACATCGGTCGTCAAGGTACAGATGTTGTTGTCACTTTCAGTGATGATGGTAAAGGGATCGATGTCAACCGTATTAAAGAAAAAGCGATTCAAACTGGATTGATGACCAAAGATCAGAAACTTGATCAAGATGAGATTCTTCAGTTTATCTTCCATCCTGGTTTTAGTACCGCAGCACAAGTCACACAAATTTCTGGACGTGGTGTCGGGCTAGATGTGGTGCAAAGTGATATTAAAGCTTTAGGTGGACATGTCAGTGTGGGTTCTATTTTAGGTAAGGGAACCACATTTACGATTCGTGTACCGACTACTGTAGCAGTAAGTGATGCTTTGATGGTAAAAGCAGGCGATCAACAGTTTGCATTCCCATTGGCACAGATCGATCGTATTGTTCGTATCTCACCAATGGCTTTAGAGCAATACTTCGAAAGCCAAGATGATTACTTCAAAATTGATCAAGAAGATTATCGTTTACGCTATTTATCAGAGTTTGTTGCTGGACAGCCTATTCCTCGTTTAACTGGTATTGTTCATTCTTTACCTGTGTTGTTGATCAAAGGTGCTCAAGGTCAGATGACTGCATTATTGGTTGACCAGTTAATCGGTTCTCGTGGTCAAATTGTCGTTAAACCAGTTGGTCAACAATTCTCAAGCATTGGTGTTATTGCTGGTGCAACGATCTTGGGTGATGGTCAGGTTTGTTTGATTTTAGATGGTCAAAATTTAGCGCGCCAAGCCCAGTCAACTGCACGAAGTAAGCAAGCAGATGAAACCTATACGAAGCAGCGTTACGATGAGCGCCGTCTTATCATGATTGTCGATGACTCGGTGACAGTTCGTAAAGTAACGTCGCGCTTGTTAGAGCGCCAAGGCTATGATGTGGTGACTGCAAAGGATGGCGTCGATGCAATGGAGCAGCTTGAAACAGTGAAGCCTGATTTAATGTTGCTGGATATTGAAATGCCGCGAATGGATGGTTTTGAAGTAACGAACCTAGTACGACATCATGAAATCCACCGTGATTTACCAATCATTATGATTACATCTCGTACGGGTGAGAAGCATCGTGAACGTGCGTTATCCTTAGGCGTGAGTCAATATATGGGTAAACCATTCCAAGAGGAAACGCTCTTAGAAAATATTGAAAGCTTACTTGCTGTGCGTTGATTAAGGTGAAAAAAGAATGGTAAAGAAAAGCACTAACACCGCATTAGGACAGATTGATCAACAAGAGTTGCAGCATCTTATTACAGTTTCGACTGGATTTATTGATGCTTATATTATTGAGTGTCATCAGAAAGTTCCGATGCTTCTACCGCAAAATATTGTTTTATCCGCAATGGATACGCCTACCAATGTGGAACATATTGAGTGGCATGATTTAAAGTTACCCGTACTGGCTTTGCATGACCCAATGCAAAAACAGGGGGTTGCGTTGGTTGTTGAAGGTGAGGACGTTTCACAGCGTTTTGCACTCATTTGTAATGAAATGCCTGAATCAATTCGTTTACGTATTTCTGAGATCGTGGATGAAGATGGAGACGTTGAGGATCCAAAGGTTTTTAAGTACGTGAAAATGGGGGAGAAAAGATATTTTGTCCCTAACTTACAAAATATAGAAACCCAATTGGGCTTATAAAATAAAAGGAACTCTATTTTGAGTTCCTTTTATTTTTAAATCATGATTTTAGGTAAGCAGTTGCACTAAAATTTGTTCATAAATCTCAGCTAATGGTTCTAGGTCATCGACATTAACATGTTCATTAATTTGATGAATTGTTGCATTTAAAACCCCAAGTTCTAAAACTTGTGCGCCTGTTGGAGCAATAAAGCGACCATCGGACGTGCCGCCACTGGTTGAAAGTACTGTTTCTACACCAGTCACATCCTTAATTGCAGTTTTTGCAGCATTTACTAATTCACCGACGGGTGTTAGGAATGGTAAGCCTGAAAATGTCCAGCTAATATCGTAATTTAACTTATGTTTATCTAGTATTTCTAAGACACGCTGTTGAAGGATTTCTGCGGTAACTTCAGTCGAATAGCGAAAATTAAATGTCACTTTTAGGTGACCAGGAATGACATTGGTCGCACCCGTACCTGCTTGAATATTCGAGATCTGGAATGAGGTGGCTGGAAAATATTCATTACCTTTGTCCCATACAGTTTCACATAACTCATTCAATGCTTTAGAAGCAAGATGAATCGGATTTTCTGCAAGATGAGGGTAAGCAACGTGACCTTGTTTTCCATTTACAGTCAATACCGCATTTAAAGAGCCTCGACGACCATTTTTTACAATATCGCCGAGTTGATTAGTGCTTGATGGTTCACCAACTAAGCACCAAGTCATTTTTTCATTACGTGCTTCTAAAGTTTCAACTACTTTGACCGTACCATTAATCGATGGGCCTTCTTCATCTGATGTAATTAAAAAAGCAATTGAGCCTTTGTGATCTGGATGTTTTGCGACGAAACGCTCTGAAGCAACAACCATTGCAGCTAAAGCGGTCTTCATATCCGCCGAGCCACGACCATATAATTTTCCATCACGAATGGTGGGTTGGAACGGATCTGAGTTCCATGCATCTAGGTGTCCAGTTGGAACCACATCAGTATGACCAGCAAAACAGAAAACTGGATTTTCTGTACCACGACGAGCCCATAAGTTATCGACATCCTCAAATCGGAGCTTTTCGATATTAAAACCAATTTTTGATAAACGATCAGCCATGATGTTTTGACAATCATGGTCTACTGGCGTTACAGAAGGTTGGCGGAGGAGTTGTAAACTAAGTTCAAGCGTATCGGAGTGGTTCATGCGAGATGGTGCTAAATCTGGTGAAATCTGAACCGATATAATAGGGGAATATTGCCAAGAAAGGTATGTCAAAATAAACCTTATCTACGTGTAGATAAGGTCTTGTGGGGGATTGTTCGGTAAAATTACATTTTATTTTGTGTCTTTTCAGCCGTTTGAGTAACCTTATCACCAGCTTTTGACACATCTTGGCCAAAACCTTTAAATGTATTACAGCCTGTTAAAACAAAAGCAGTCATGATTGATGCAACTAAAACTTTTTTCATCATATTCTCCGTTTCAATTTAATTTTGATGTATTTAAGAGGCTAAGAAAATTAGAAGAAAATGAATATAATGGTTTGATTATAGATGTGTTATGAAATGTTACTTAGGTAAGTTAAGTTCGATTAAATAATAGAGCGGGTTGGCGGAACATATAAAAAGATGGTTCACCTTCAGTTGTATGGTATAAGCCGTCTGTCCACCATATTGCATTTGATGAGGAGGCTAGTTGATTTGGACAAAGCCATTCATGACGTTGCAGACGATAATACGGTTGTTGAGGAATACGCGTACCCCAATTTCCTAATTGACGAGATGTATTGATCCATACTGGTAGTGGCAGGGTCTGTAGCTGTTGAGCAGGGAGATAAAGCTGTCCTTTCATGACTGCAAATTTACGTTGGATGTTATAGCCATTTGCTTCTGAGAATTGAAATTGGCGATCAGTAAAATGCTTTAGCTTTCGATATAGCGTATCTTCTCGATTGAGTCCAAACCAGCGGGCTAAGTTTAAATGGCCTTCACCTAAATAATATTTTAAAGCGACTTCCCAATGTTCAATTTCCTGCGTCTGCTGATTAAGCACAAGAAAATCAATTTCGCCTAAGGTGATTGCACCTGCAATTTTTTGGATACTATGTCCTAGCAATTGGTAAGGGTGATAGGCATCATCTAATAACCAAAACCAGAGTAAGTTCTCAAAGCGTAAACCTAGACGAGTACTTTTAAGTCGGGCTACAAAGTCGTGTAAGGGTTGAGGCTGTTGATCGAGTTGGTATAAACGTTTTTCGTAGTTTTGATACAACACTTGCCAAGTCGCGTTATCGTGTAAGCAAAATTTATTTTTTATGATTAATTCGCTAGGAACTTCTGACAAGATGTTGGGACTTGCGATCGCAAATGCCAGTTGCCGTACAATTGGATTCTTGAATTTTAACCATGGTTCAAAAAAGCAAGGACTGTCAACAACGCTAGACATGAAGTAACTCGATCATGGAAATAATAGGCTAAGTTTAAGAAACCACAACAAAAACACCTTATACTAGCACGGTTGTTTTGACATGTTGGTGAATTGCTAAATGAAGATACTATTCTGGCGTAGTTTAGTTATCCTTTTTGTGACATTGGGAATTATAGGGGCAATTTTACCAGGCATGCCAACTACTGTTTTTCTCATTATTGCTGCTTGGGCGGCATCCAAAGGTTGGCCACAAATGGATGCGTGGTTACTCAATCATCCTAAATATGGAACCACTTTACGTAACTGGCGAGAGAATGGAACCGTGCCACGCAGAGCCAAGTGGTTTGCCAGCATTATGATGCTAATTAGTGGCATTATTATGTTATTTACCACTGCACCTTTTGGGGTAAAAGTGTTTACCAACACAACCATGTTGATTGTTGCAATTTGGCTGTGGTTCCGCCCAGAGCCTGAGCGAGGATAAACAAAGCAACGCTTTGTCCGAGTGCAAGACGAGCGGCTATGCCGCAAGTGGCGAGTTAAGAAAAGCAACGCTCTTGCGGAATATATTCCTCATGCGCAAGACGAGCAGCTATGCTGTGAGTGGCGAGTTAAGAAAAGCAACGCTTTGTCCTGAGATGGAATTAAAGCTTTGTAATAAGACGAGCATCTGAAAATCAATAATCATCCTGTCTTATATCAAAACTACAGAAAAGCAGTTCTATTTATGTTGAAATAACACCATCTGATTAAAAATATAGAGACTGAACATGCCCTATGCGCTCGAACAGGCCGATATCTTAATTGACTTAGCACAACAAACTTTGTACTTGCCAAAACATAATAAATTTTATGTTATTTCCTCAGGAAAAAATGGTATTGGTGAGCAAGAAAATACAGGGAAGACACCAAGAGGGTGGCATCGTATTGCTCAGAAAATTGGTGATGACGCGCCTAAAAATTCGGTTTTTATTGCCCGACAAGCGACTGGTGAAATATACGATCAAGATCTTGCGCAACAATTTCCTGAACGAGACTGGATTCTTTCTCGGATTTTGTGGTTGGATGGGTTACAAGCTGGATTCAATCAAGGTGATGGATGTGATACATTCAAGCGATATATCTATATTCATGGAACACCAGAGACAGAACCTATGGGCATCCCAATGTCGCATGGCTGTATTCGAATGAAGAATGATGAGGTCATTGAGCTTTTTGAGCTGATTTCAGAGCAGGCATTGGTTTATATTTCGGAACATGCGCTGGATGAGTCGATGATAAAATCAGAAAGAAGTGTTTAAATAAAATACGAAAACATTGGAATTATCAAAGAATTACTTATTTTTTAATCACTCAGGTGGTTTTTTCGGAAAAGTATATGAAAAGCGTTTGACAGTCTGTAAAGATTCTCTATAATGCACCTCACAAACGATGAAGACGTTAAGGGCGCTTAGCTCAGTTGGTAGAGCGTCTGCCTTACAAGCAGAATGTCGGCGGTTCGATCCCGTCAGCGCCCACCAAGCCTTTACGTTAAAACTCAAGTGCAGCGGTAGTTCAGTTGGTTAGAATATCGGCCTGTCACGCCGAGGGTCGCGGGTTCGAGCCCCGTCCGCTGCGCCACTTTAAGATTGCAAGAATGGATATACCTTAGGATACAAGACTACGCACTTTGTTTGTCTTGCGTCATAAAAATTGATAGTCAATCAATTTTTATTCCTCAGGGCGCTTAGCTCAGTTGGTAGAGCGTCTGCCTTACAAGCAGAATGTCGGCGGTTCGATCCCGTCAGCGCCCACCATAATTTGTGACATTTACTTCTTGATAGAAGTATCGTAGTGCAGCGGTAGTTCAGTTGGTTAGAATATCGGCCTGTCACGCCGAGGGTCGCGGGTTCGAGCCCCGTCCGCTGCGCCATTCTCTTGATTCTCTGTTCAAGAGGGTGTTGGTTTTAACAAGTATCTTTATACTTGATCTCTGATTCGAGATGCCATTAGAAAAATCAAAGATTTTTCTCTTGTGCTCAGACAAAGCTTCGCTTTGTTTATCCTCGCTCAGGGCGCTTAGCTCAGTTGGTAGAGCGTCTGCCTTACAAGCAGAATGTCGGCGGTTCGATCCCGTCAGCGCCCACCATATCTCCTTAGATACTCCTCCTCAGATCGTTGTAATCAATACTAAATTCTTTTATTATTAGCCTCAATAATGATTCTAATATTGAAGTAATATATGAGAAACCCTTATCAACGTAAGGCTGCGTCGAAATCTCAAACAACGACATCAAACACATCTTCTAAAGACGCTTATCGCCAGTTTATTGAAAATATTATTTTACAACGTCAAGTGATTGCCTTATACCACGATGGTTGGGCATTATGCTCAACGCCTTCTGGACAACATGCCTTAGCTGTTTGGCAAAATAAAAGTTTGGCTAAATTACTCATCAAAGACAATTGGGTGAAATACGATTTGCAAGAAGTTCCTTTGTTGGAAAAATGATCCCTTTTCTAAGAGAAAATAATACAATTCTTTCTTTAGATTTAACCCCTGAAGGAAATAATTTACTGGTAACACCTGACACCTTGTTATTAGATATTAAAAATTTCTTGTATCAAATCTATTTACAGCGTCCTGATATTTTTGCTGAATTAAAGTTACCATTACCTCGTGATATTCGTATACATCAATAGTTTTTTTTAGACTTAGCGATCGCAGCTAGAAATATTGATTGGGTCTTTCCCAATCAATATTCATTAAGTAACCAACCACTTACGTAGGCAAAATATTCCCTTAACCATGCGTTATATCGTGTTTGTAGCGGTGTTGTTGAACCAATCGTTGTGATGTTGCTATAACCTTGTTTTTTCGCAATTGCAGCAGCTCGTAGTGTATGAAAATCACTAGTGACAATCGCGATGGGTTGTTGAAGTGAAATCTTGTGAGCTTGTAATAGGGGGTGGCTATTTTTGAGATTTAATTCAGTACTGGTACTTTTATCTTCCAATATTATTTGTGTTGCTGGAATATGATGTTGTTGCTGTAAATAGCGTGACATCACAATGGCTTCACTTTCTGTTTCACCAAAATCAACACCACCTGTGAGCAATAGTTTAGCATTTGGTTGGGTGAGGGCAATTGGGGCGGCACGATCTAAGCGTTTTGCAAGCGTAGCAGATGGTTGACCATTTTCGATACCACTGCCTAGTACAATGATGGCAGCGACTGAAGTCGGTACTTCTACTTGGCTATTATTCTTATTTAAATAGTTAAAGAAATAGCCTAAGCTAATCAACCATACCCAAAAGCACAGCCAGCCAAACCTCCAAATTGAATGCAGACGAAAATGGTAGAAGAAAAAGCGTTCTAGGTGATAGTAAAAAAATGAATAGAGACAGAAAAAAAGCCCAAGTAATAAAGGTAATACGGTTCCGATATGAATTTTCTTAAGCGTAATGAGCACTGCGCCATCGATTAATAATATAAAACCGATAACCGCAAAAAAAATACGAAGCCAAGAACTTATTTGCATACTCTGAATCGATGTCGATTTAAACTTGCTAAGTGTATGGAAAAAAAGTCGAAAGGCAAATCTTTTCATTCATCAAATAAAAAACGAGTGGTGAACCACTCGTTTTTTACTTTTTAAATAGGACTAATATACATCCCGTCGATAACGTTGGGTTTGTCTTAATTCATCAACAGCTTCTTCACCTAAAATATCGTTTAGGGCCTGATCTACACCAGTGGCCATGCCTTCAATGCTACCACAGACATAAATGACAGCCCCTTGCTCAATCCAGTTTTTCAACTCATCTGCATGTTCGCGTAATACGTCTTGAACATATCGACGTTGCTCCTGATCTCTAGAAAAAGCCAGATCGAGACGCTGTAAACTTCCCATGTTTAGCCATGCTTGAATGGTTTCTTCATAGAAGAAATCACATTGATGCTGACGCTCTCCAAAAATCAACCAGTTGGCGGTATAGTTTTGTCGATTGCGTTGCTGTAATAGACTCATCAAACCTGCAATGCCTGTACCGTTGCCAATACAAATAATTGGGCGGTTATCATCAATCAAATGAAATGATTCATTAGTGCGAATACGCAATGCAATGGTTTGTTTTAGTTGAGCAAACTCTGTAAGCCAGCCCGAACCTAATCCGAGTTCGCCATTTGCATCGTACTTTTGACGTACCACAAGTCGTAGTAATTGCTGTGAAGGAATACTGGCGATTGAATATTCACGGGTCGGTAAAGTCGGTAACTGTGCAACTAAAGTTTCGAGATCGTCGATTTGATCAATCTCAATACGTAAATTCTTATTCCATAGTGCTTGTTCAATCGTAAGATTGAGTGATTTAATCTCTGCCTGCGCTGGAATTTGATATTTAATCAAGAAGTTTTGAATCTCAATCAAACTATTTGCAGGTTGGATTTCTGCGATATCACCTGCATGCCATGTTATGTCATATGGAGCTCTGAGCTCAATATTGTAAGCTGCATTTCCCAAACTGTTCGGGTTTAATAATTTACGTTCAGTTAAAGTCCATTGATCAAAAACTTTTTCAATATTCATTGCATGTAATTCATGCTGAGTCACAACCGACAAAGCCTGATTCCACCGTTGAATATCCTCGTTATTGGCATTATCAACTTCGACAAGATCAAACAAAGCTTGGGCTTTGCACTGTTTTAACCATGCATCAACAACATAACCAAAACGACAGTAACTGTCAGGGTATTCTTTTGAACCAAGCGCTAATACAGCATATTTTAGATGAGCAAGATCAAGCGATTGCTGCATGAGTTTTTTACTAAAACTGGTAGCAAGATCAGGGGCTTCACCTGTGCCGTATGTGCTCACAACGAATAAAACCTGCTGTGCCTGTTGCAGATCCTGTTCAGTGAGTTGTTGGATTGGTTTAACCGTTGTTGGTTGTTGTGCCTCTTGTAAACTGGTAGCAGTACGCCAAGCCAGTTGTTCTGCCACGCCAGTTTGCGATGCATAGCTAATTAACCATGGGGTTGCATTTGGGTCTATTTGTTGGTTGATTAACGTTTGGCGTGCTGATTGAGTGAGTTTTTTCTGCTTTCGTCTCTTAAGATAAAGCATCCAACCTGTCACAAAAAATAACGGCATTGTCAGTGAGGCAAGCATCGCAATAAATTGATAGGTTGATCCAAAGAAGCTTCCTCGGTGGACAGGAAGCATACTGCTCATGATTTTTTCATTAAGCTTTTTATCTTCATAAAGATCTAGTTTTTCAAATTGATGACTTTGATAATTATAGATTGCTTGATTGCGTGCACGTTCGTGCTGTGGAGTTGGATCAATAAAGGTTACTTCAATTTTTTGATCAGCGAGCTTAGGAATATTGAGGGTCAAACTCGAATATTCACGACCAATATTGGCATTCACTCCAGTCCAAGCTTGGGTCAAAATTGTATTCACTTGTTGATTTGATAAGTCGGGTTGTTCTTTTTTGTTTTGGTCATGATTTTGTTGATGACGTTGGGGTTGTTCTACTCCCATGACTTTGAACATACCTGCACGCCACCAGTCATATGACCAATATAGACCTGTACAGGCAAATAGAAGATAGAAAGCGACTACCCACGTACCAACGACTGCATGCAAGTCCCAAATAAAGTTACGACCTTTTAATTTGGGTTTAATGAAAAGCCATTGTTTCAAGCTATGTTTTTTGGGAAAGCGTAAGTAAAGTCCACTGAGTACAAAGAAAATAAGCATCAATGTTGATGCACCAGTGATCTGAGCTCCATATTCACCCGCAGTGAGATTTCGATGCAAGCGTTGAATGAATTGGAAAAATTCTCGCCCTTTTACTTCGGGTAATATTTCTGCGGTATATGGATTGACCATCATGTTATAGCCGCGACGTGCACCTTCTTTTTTGATATTAACAGTAGAGGATGCAGCAGGGTTGGCAGCGATGGTAATACTATTGATTTCGATTTCAGGTTGTTGCTGGTTAAAGTGCTGATAAAGTTGGGCTGGGGTAAGCTTAGGTGTATTGACGACTTCAACGACATAGCTTTCTTGGTTGATCCACTTCAGGATTTGTTGATCGTAGGAGTAAATTGCACCTGTGATTCCCATTAACGAAAGAATTAAGCCCGCAGTAATGCCTAAAAACCAATGGATTTGGAAGAAAACTTTTTTAAACATGGTTGAAAAATGAAAAGATAATGGAATTCATGTAAAAAATTATAACGCAAGAATACGTACATAATGTGGATTTTGTAGGTAATATTGATTTTGATTATCATTTGTTTTTTGTGGCTATAAAAAAGCCTCTCAATCTATTAATGATGAGAGGCTTTTAAATAAGAGGGGGATTTAGATAGACTTTGGCGCACCCACAGTTTCAGTTAAATGTCTGCGAATGGTTTTGAAAGAGAAGTTCTTTGAATCCATTCGTTTAGGTAAAATATAAGCACCTTGTTGCTCATCACCTTTTGGTGTTTTTACTTTGAAGTTAACCAAAATAAAGTCAGGTGAAGCATACCACTCATAGATATCTTTCCAGCTAATGGTTGCTGTACCATCTTGTAAACCTACTTTTTGACGCATTACAAGACCATGCGGTTGTACGCCTAAGCGAATCCCTTTAATTTCTTGTACTGGGAATTCTTTCATTTTACGTTTTACATACCATTCAAGACCAAACTTTTTGGTGAGGTAGTAAAAAGCAACCCCAATGATGACTACCCAGCAAATCACAGTCGAGTAAGTCGAGTAATATTTGATAAGTCCTGCTGCGACTAAAGAAAGCACAACAAGAGAGATCATAATGATCCAAGCTTTGCGGCTAAATTTGTTGCTGCTGCGCCAAATCATCAGTTGAGCTTGACGTTGTTCAACTTCAGAAACTTCATAAGGAACAGGTTGTAGCGTATAAGCGTAAGGGGTTTTGGCGGTCATAGTTTAAAAAATGAGTTTAGAACTGAGTTAAGTTTAGCATTAATAGAGGGTGTTGACACGTTATAAACCCTCATAATCAAAGATATTCTACCAATGTATCAAGTACTATGAAATCCAAAGAATAGTTCAAGGTTAAAGTGACGCAAACTCAGTGCCATCCTCACTTGGTTCATGTCCTAAGCTTTGTTTGAGCATACTCAAACGAGTCAAAATACTGAGCATAAGTGACAGCTGCTGTAAAATAATCAATGACTTTTGGTCGTTTTCATTACTTTCTTTTTGGGTTAAGCGCTGCCTGATGGTTTGTAGCATATTTTGTGCGGAAAGGTCCGGGACTTCATCTCTAAGTAATGCGCCTTGAATGTCATCCAAAGCTTGATCTAGTAGGTCAAGAACTTCTTGGTCCTGTATTTGTTCACGATGTGCACCGAGTGCTGCGATATAACTTAAAAAAGTATGGCTTAGACATAAGAATTCAAAAGCTTGGGCTTTTTGAGTGCTGTCAATATTAGGCTCCGTAGCCAACGTAGAAATTAAAGAAGCAACCTCAGCATCGGTATTATGTGCTGCGCGTCGAACTACACGATAATTGAGGGCATTGTTGCGCCCTTGATGATATTGAGTGACGACTTCAGCTAAGTATTGGCATTGGGCTTGTAGAGCACGTTGAATTGAACGTGGAAGTCTACGGAATTTCCAATCTGGCCAGATAAAGCTGACACCAAACCATGCCAATGCACAACCGATAATTGTGTCAATAAAACGAGGAAATCCTGCGGCAAACGCGGAACCATCCAAATTGAAATTAATTAAAGCAAGGATGGTAATAAATGCAGTGGCTTGAGCATATTGTTTACTTCGTAATTCAAAGAACAAAATGCCGCTTAACACTAGCATCACCAGTTGACCTTCGAGTGAAGGAATAAAATAGATAATGGCAAGACCGACGATGATCCCAACCAAAGTACCAATAATCCGTAAATATAACCGACGTTTAGTCGCGTTAAAGTTGGGTTGGCAAACAAACAGTGCTGTCAATAAAATCCAATAGCCATAAGCAATATTGGTCATTTGGATAAAGACATAACCTATAAAAAGTACAATCGATAATCGAATGGCATGTCGGAATAAAACAGATTCAGGGGTAAGGTTTTGTTTAATACGAACAACGATATCTTTCATGCCTTTAAGATCATCATCTTTGAGTTGATGCTCAGGCTGTTGTGCATTATCTAAAACGAGATTTCGTTCGGTTTCTAGGTTTTGTAATTGTGCATCGATCGATTTAAGGTTTTGATACAGTGCAAACAAGGCATTGATCCGAACTTGATCATATAATCCATCTTTACGAAGCTTTTCCAAGGACAATCTTAAATTTTCAAAGCTATGTTTAAAGCGTTTGTTATGCGTGTAGCGAGTACGACTTAAGATGGATTGAGCTAAATCCTGACAAGCCTTTCCTTGAATAGATAGAATTCGTTGAAAGCGGAATAAAATATCACTGTGTTGGAAGACTTTGGTCAGTTTTTGATAGTCAATATGTGCTGAATCTGCACGCTCATGAATGTCTTGTGCAACAAAATAGTATTGGAGACTTCTACGTGTATCTTTTTGTCCTCTATCACCTTTGAGTCGGGTTAATAACGCAACGCGTAAGTTGTTGAAAAGTCCAATGAGTTTGCTGTTCTCCATGGACAAATCAATCATACTTTGTTGATAACTGGGTGGCGTCATATCTACATCAAATAAGTTTGACTTAGCATAAAGGAAACCGCCTAAAGCATTATAGGACGCAGCAAGTTGATCTTGTAGTTGGCGAACAGGGAACAATAAAAAGCTAATGGTGGAGAGCAAACCATACCAGGCAGCACCAACGACTAAAAGTGCAGGTTGCTGATACCATTCTTCAAATAGATGTACACCCAACATGGTATAGACAGAGATCACCAGACAGCCATAGGCAATCGTTGCATAGCGACGCCCAAGTGAACCTAATAGAATCCATCCGATGCACGAAGCAATTAAGCCAACTGCAAAAGCAATTGGATAAGGAAAGAGTAGCTGAACTGAAGCTGCGGTAATAAAGAAGCCAATATATGTATAAATCAGGTTCATTAGACGAACTGAAAAGCGATCGTCAATGTCACTGATTGCTGCTGCTACGACACCCAGCGTAAGTGGAATGGTTGCAAGTTGGTGGTCGAGCAAATAAGGAACGAAAGCCGTTCCTGTAAAAGCAATTAACATCCGTACGTTATACATAAACGTGGTGTTATAGGTCGCTTGTTTTAAGCGTTTTAACCCAGAATTCAAGGTTTATCCTTCTTGTATTTTGCAATCAAATTATTCTGCGTGCGCTGAATGTTTATCAATGATTAACAGACAGTATTATTATGCACAAATTCACGTGAGAGTGTTAAGCTTGCACATGAATAAACTTGAATAGTAGAGCATTATGCAGGTAGAGCAAACCAATCAACGTCAATATTCAACAACATGGATTATGTTGCTTGCTTTGTTAACGGCCTTGGGACCTTTATCTATTGATATGTATCTGCCTGCCTTACCCCAGATGGCAGATGAATTTGGGGTAAGTACCCAAATGGTGGCCAATACTCTACCAGCTTACTTTTTAGGGCTTGCCATCGGGCAGCTTTTTTATGGACCGGTCAGTGATCGGATAGGTCGAAAAACACCTTTATATTTTGGGTTGACGCTCTACGTGATTGCCAGTTTAGCCTGTGTTTTAGTTACGAATGAATGGGCGCTGATCATTGCTCGTATCTTTCAGGCGTTGGGGGGATGTGTTGGCGTCGTGATTGCTAGGGCTGCAATTCGCGATCGATTAGATGTACAAGGTTCAGCACAAGCTTTTTCGAGCATGATGATTGTGATGGGATTGGCACCGATTTTGGCACCGATTTTTGGGGCATGGATTTTAATTTTCTTTCCTTGGCAGTCTATTTTTGTTTGTTTAGCAATGATTGGGGTGATTTGTGGCTTATGTGTACACTTTTTCTTTAAAGAATCACTGCCTGTAGAACGCCGTTTAAAATTATCGACTTATCAAGTAACCACTCTATACGCTGCCATTTTTAAGGATCAAAGCTTTAGACTTCCGATGCTGGCTGGGTGTCTGACTGGCGCAGCACTATTTTGTTATATCAGTTCTGCTTCCGCAGTTTTCATGGGGCAGTATGGTTTGTCACAGCAACATTTTTCTTATGCTTTTGCCTTTAATGCTGCGGGTATTATGTTGATGTCTTCATTAAATAAGCATTTGAATACGCGAATGGGGGTATTTCCTCGTTTAGTCTTTGGCGGTTCAATCCAGTGCTTTGGAGCAGTTTGCGTGGTGAGTGCTGGATTGATGGTCAATGCGCCATTGTGGTTTTTAATGTCAGGCTTATTTTTGGTTGTTTCTGGTATAGGTTTGACTGGTCCAAATGCAATGGCATTGGCAATGTCTGAACAAGGTGCTCGTGCAGGTACGGCAAGTGCGATCATGGGGAGCATGCAGTTTGCATGTGGATTGTTGGGTGGGGTGATACTGAACTTTTTAGTTTGGAAGGCATCACTCAATATGGGGCTGATGATGCTGATGTTTACCAGTCTTGGATTATTGATGATCTTTAAAGTTGGGCGACAACAGCGAGCTTCAGTTTAGAAGGCTATAGATTTCTATAGCCTCTAACTGGGATTGTCCTAGACTTTAATCATTCATCAAGAAACACAGTGAAATTTTCAACTGGCTCACGAGGCGTAATGAAGGTATTCACAATATGTTCAGGGTCGGCATAACCGAGTGCGATAGCACAAACCAGTTCCTCATCGTTTGGGGCACCCAAAACATCTAAAACGATTGGATGAAAATGGTTCCATGCGGCTTGTGGGCAAGTATCCAAGCCACGAGCTTTAGCTGCGACCATGACATTTTGAATCATCATGGAGATATCCATTTTGGCACCAATGCCCATTATTTTATTCACAGTAAAATAAAGACCAACAGGCGCATCGAACAATTGAAAGTTACGCAACTGCTGTGCCGCCATCTTTTCTTTCTCACCTTTTTGGATACCTAATAAACCATAGAGTCCCCAACCATTTTCTCGGCGGCGATCAATAAAAGGTGAAATCCATGTTTCAGGATAATAAGCGAAGGTTTCTTTATATTGTGATGCAAGCGCAGGATTTTGGAATGATTCAACTTGGGCGGTACAAACACGGTCAATCATTTCCGTACGTTTTTTTCCTGTGATGACATAAACCTTCCAAGGTTGAGTATTTGTACCTGAAGGGGCACGACAGGCAACATCTAGAATATCTTTGATGATTTGTTGCTCAACAGGGCGGTCTAAAAATGCACGTACAGAATGACGAGATCGGATTGCCTCATCCACGTAACGGACTTGTTCCATGTTCATAAAAAATGCCTCTTTATTTTCAAATCTTTCTCATGTGAGGTGACTATAAAGCAATACATGAGATTTGCGGATGATTTTTTGAACATGGTTTATATGTTGAGTGAAAAATAGTCATTACTGCAAAAGACTTGATTATTCTAGTGCGTTTTTTGAACTATGTTATATTTGCATGAAAAAGAATTTTATTTATAACACGATGAAAAAAATAAAATATTTTATAAGTGTTCTAAAAAGTGCCGTGGCTCTTCGAATAAAAAAGTACACACAATATCCTAAATTTATGCATAATACGCCCTTTTTAAAAAACCGATTAGACTTTCCTTACTGATTAGGGTGGGGGAGATTTTCTGTACAAAGCATTTTAATTTTCGAGTTTTATGCTTTGGGAAAACGTGGAAATATACACTGGATAAAGGAGCTTCTTATGAGTTTAACTCTCATCCGCAAGCCGTTCGTAATGCAAAGTTTAGCAATTATTGTTGCTACTCTTATGATGAACACTGCTCACGCGACGAGTGAGCAAGAGCAAATTCAACAACTTCGTGCAGAAGTGAGTGAATTAAGGGCTTTACTAGAACAATATGTTTCACAACCAAAACAAGAAAATGTTGACTCTCAAGTTGTTGCACAACCTGCATCTGTTACAACACATAATCAAAATATTAAAGTTGTAAATACAGAGCCTGCAAAAAAATCTCCACTCGCGATACAAACTGCTTCCGGTGCGCAAGTTAAACTCTATGGTTTTTTGCGTGGTGACGCATCTTATCAAGCAAAGGGTGGTGATGGGATTTTTAACCGCATCAATAAAGTAGATTTGGAAGGCGCTGAAAAAAATAGTGATCGTTTCTATAGCACAGCGACTGTAACGCGACTTGGCCTCGATTTTAAATCGCCAGTTGAAGGCACAGAAGTGGGTGGAAAGTTAGAAGTTGATTTCCGTGGCGGTAGCAATAATGACACGATCCGTATTCGTCATGCTTACTTAACCATGAATGATTGGTTGTTTGGTCAAACCACATCGACATTTTTGGCAACTGATTTACAGCCAGAAATGCTTGATTTTAACTCGCCATTAGGAATTGGTACTTATCGTACGCCAATGGTGCGTTACAGTAATAAATTAAATCCAGATATAAGTTATGCCATTGCTTTGGAAAAAGGCAATGATGATAATCGACTACCAGCCCTAAGCTCTAAACTGAAATATGATTTTGCAGAAGGGAAAGGCACGACGTCTGTACGTGCTTTATTGACAGAAGCACGTAGTAAAGTTGCTTTTAACAAAGACAACATGCAAATCAGTCGCAATGATTCAGATTTAGGTTGGGGTGTTGCAGTCGGTGCAAAATATAAACTCACAGATGCATTGCAAGCGATGGTTGACTATTCGCATGTCAAAGGCGACAGTAAATTTTTACTCTATACCAACAATGCTTTTAATGTGAATCCAAATAATATGGGTTTAAATCTGAATGAGTTTGATGCATTGACTGTCGGTACAAGCTATCAAATTACGCCTAAATTGCGTAGTACCTTAGCTTATGGCGCAATGTTTGCAGATGATAGCAATGACTTTGCTAAACAGGCTGTAACAGATGAAACCCAAAATAAGACTTTGCAACAAGGCTGGTGGAACGTCATGTATTCACCTGTCACACCTATTACGTTTGGTCTGGAGTATATCTATGGTGAACGTAAAACCTTTGATGGACAAAAAGGTAAGGATAGTCGTGTAGGAGCAATGGCACGCTATAACTTCTAGCCTATCCTGTAGGTGTAATCATCCGTGAAAATGAATCAACTTGATCGAAGCTACATTCTTACAAAGAACTGTATTGTTTTATTAAGTGGATTGAGTTTTCACTCATTTTGAGAGTTACTATTTCATTGTTTATAAGATGGAAAAAACGTCTAAGAACAAATGAAATAAACGGAAGAAGATATGGAATTTACATTTAATGGTTTTTATACCTTAATTTCGGCAGTTATTGTTTTGTTATTGGGACGTTTTCTCGTTAACAAAATTGACTTTTTAAGACGTTATAACATTCCTGAACCTGTAGCAGGTGGTTTAGTTGCGGCTGTATTGTCATTGCTGATTCATTCGTTCTTTGGATATAGCGTTGTCTTTAGCAGCGAATTACAGACCAGTTTTATGCTGATTTTCTTTGCTTCGATTGGTTTGAGTGCCAATTTCATGAAGTTGAAAGAAGGGGGCATTGGTCTGGTGATTTTCTTGGTCTGTGTTGCTTCATTTATTGTGGTGCAAAATGCTGTCGGGATGAGCTTGGCAACTTTATTAGGCATAGATCCACTCATTGGCTTGATTGCTGGTTCGATTACCTTGACCGGTGGTCATGGTACAGCAGGTGCATGGGGTGAAATTCTTGAGTCACAACATGGTATCCAAGGTGCCTTGGCTCTGGGTATGGCAAGTGCGACTTTTGGTCTAATCATTGGTGGAATTATTGGTGGTCCATTAGCAAAGTTGTTGATCAATCGTCATGGTTTAGCGCGCGCAAAAACGCCTGCACAGATCGAAGATCGTGATACTCATCCAGATCCACATCCAGAAGATTTAGCACCTTTTGAAAATCCACATCAAGTCCGTTTGATTACTGCTGACAATGCGATTACCACGTTAGGTATGTTTGCTGCTTGTCTTGCATTTGCAGAGTTTATGACAGGATATAGTAAAGGGACTTGGTTTGAGTTACCAACGTTCGTTTGGGCTTTAGGCGGTGGTGTTATCCTCCGAAACATTCTAGAAAGTGTATTGAAGGTTGATATTTTCGATCGTGCAATCGATGTTTTTGGTAATGCATCCTTATCACTGTATCTTGCGATGGCATTACTTTCATTAAAGTTATGGCAATTGGCCGATTTGGCAGGGCCACTGGTCGTCATTCTCGGTGCACAAACATTGACTATGGCGTTATATGCTGCCTTTATCACGTTCCGTGTGATGGGGAAAAATTACGATGCAGCGGTGTTGGCTGCAGGTCACTGTGGTTTTGGGATGGGGGCAACACCAACAGCTGTTGCCAACATGCAGGCGATTACCAATATGTATGGACCATCACATAAAGCATTTTTGATTGTTCCATTATGCGGTGCATTCTTTGTCGATTTAATCAATGCAACTGTGATTCAAATTATCTTGAAATTCTTTGCCTAAGTCGGATCAAAAGCCCCCAAAGGGGCTTTTTTGATTTATCTATTGTTAATCGTCTATGTACTATTACTACATGGCATATATAAAAGCGAATAAGTGATGAATGAGCAATTAAATACTACACTGATGTCGTGGGTACAATTCCTAAATGATCCACTCTGGAGTTTCCTGATTGTACTGTTAATTCTGGTTGGGGTGTTTTTTACGCTGATTACTGGTTTTGTACAACTGCGTTTACTCTGTCATAGCCTTTGGGTCATGAAAAGTAGTCGTAAGGAGTCTAAAGATGATCATGGTATTACCCCATTTCAGGCCTTCGTAACGGGGCTTGCAAGCCGTGTTGGTGTTGGAAACGTTGCTGGTGTTGCGATTGCAATTGCGATTGGTGGGCCTGGTGCAGTGTTTTGGATGTGGTTTGTTGCTTTCTTGGGGATGAGCTCAGCATTTGTTGAATCATCTTTGGCGCAATTGTTTAAGATCCGTGATAATCAAAATAAGCAGTTTCGTGGCGGGCCTGCTTATTACATCACGCAAGGATTAAAACAAAAATGGCTGGGAGTGGTGTTCGCATTAACATTGATTTTGGCCTACGGTTTTGTTTTCAATGCAGTTCAGTCGAACTCTATTATTAGTGCAACTTCTCAGGCTTGGGGATGGGATAAAGCCAACTTTGTATTGGCTTTAGGAGGCTTTAACTTAGAGGTTTCATGGGTTGGTTTAGTACTGGTTATTCTCACTGCCTTGATTATTTTTGGTGGGATTAAGCGTATTGCTAAAGTGGCAGAAAGTTTTGTTCCTTTCATGGCAATCTTATATTTAATTGTTGCCTTATACATCGCTGCAATTAACTACACCATTATCCCTGATATTTTTGCCCTGATTTTTACGAAAGCTTTTGCTTTTGATGCTGCCGCAGGTGGTTTTTTCGGTTCAATGATTTCGATGGCAATGATGCAAGGAATCAAACGTGGCTTATTCTCTAATGAAGCAGGGATGGGTTCAGCACCGAATGCTGCTGCTGCATCTGATGTCAAACACCCTGTAAATCAGGGCTTGGTACAGATGTTAGGTGTGTTTGTGGATACCTTTATTGTTTGTTCATGTACCGCGATTATTATTCTAGCTTCTGGTTTATATCATGATGCAGGGTTTGAAGGTGTGGCACTTACGCAACGTGCATTAGAAAGCCAGATTGGTAGTTGGGGATCTAGTTTCCTTGCGTTGATTTTATTCCTATTCGCATTTTCATCGATTATTGGTAATTATGCTTATGCGGAAAGTAATGTCCAGTTCATCAATAATCATCCTAAAATCTTATTTGTGTTCCGTATCTTGGTATTGGTCATGGTTTATCTCGGTGCGATCATGAGTGTACCTTTAGTGTGGTCAATGGCTGATTTATCGATGGGATTGATGGCAACCATTAACTTAATCGCGATTTTATTGTTAACCCCTATCCTGTTGGTTTTACTGAAAGATTACACATCACAACTTAAAAATGGGGTGAAAGAGCCTGAGTTTAAGATTGACCAATATCCTGAGTTAAAGAAAAAAGTGGATTCAGATATTTGGTAGTTGCTTAACCAAAATAGCTCCTTTCGAGGAGCTTTTTTTATGTAGTTTGGCTAAAAAATACAAAAAATTATTACAGTGTTTGAGAGATATAGTCGCTAAAATCTGCTCGGAAATTGAGTAGAAATGGCGAATATAGCATATGAAACAGCTTGGATTATGGATGTTTGTTCTATCCGCGATGACTTTAGCCGGTTGTCAAACGACTGCACATTTATCTCCAGTTGCAGAAGATGCGCAAACACGTGCTGTAAATCAGCCTTTTGCCCAAATTAAACAACAAAAGCGTCCTGTTGTTGCTTTGGTATTAGGCAGTGGTGGCGCACGCGGTTATGCCCATATCGGTGTGATCGAAGTTTTGGAACAACATGGAATTCGTCCTGATTTGATTGTTGGAACCAGTGCTGGAAGTATTGTGGGTTCAATCTATGCCAGTGGAAAAAGTGCAGCTGAGTTACGTGAGATTGCACTCAAATTAAAAGCCAATGATGTACGTGATGTGAGTGTTAGTTTAAAAGGTTTCTTCGATGGGAAAAAGGTTGAGGATTATGTCAATGAGCAAGTCCAAAATACACCATTACAGCGCCTTAAGATCCCGATGTATGTGGTCGCAACTGAACTGAAAGAAGGAACTAAAACTGTCTTTAATTATGGCAATACTGGGCAGGCAGTACGTGCTTCAGCTTCGATTCCAAGTATGTTTGTTCCGATCAAAATTGGTCACAACGAATATGTTGATGGCGGTTTGGTAAGTCCTGTACCGGTTCAAGTTGCACGAGATTTGGGGGCAGATATTGTCATTGCGGTGGATATTCTGGCGCAACCCGTCCATACAGAAACGACCAATGTTTGGGGGCTGTTTAACCAAAATATCAATATCATGCAGGGGCGATTAGCAGAAGAAGAACTTAAATACGCGGATATTGTGATTCAACCAGACCTACGTGAGAAAGTTCATATTTTTGATGTTAAAGGGCGTGAAATGACCATGCAAGCAGGGGTTGAGGCAGCACAAAACAAGCTTTCTGATATTCAATTGGCTATACAAACCAAACGTTATTCAAAAGAACGAACCAATCCACTTTTGCCTTAATCATGGATGATTGAGCAATACAGTGGGAATTGTTTTATTTGCAATAATTATTTTTGAGCAAAACTGCGAAAAAATGCTTAATAAAACGCTATGAAAATAACGAAAAAACAGGTAAATAACTACAATAAGCTTTTTATCAGGCTGATTTAAGTTTGACGTTATAGCATATAACCATCCGTCCATTGCAGCACAACAAGGATAGTTTAGTACGATGTTTAAATCATTTTTTCCTAACCCGCGTTATTTTTTTATTTCTGTACTTGTTTGGATTTCCATCAATACATCGCTTTGGTTTTTAGGAGGAAATACTTGGGGTGAATATCTAGGTTTTCCCAAAGGATATGCTGAGACACCTTTACCCGTTGGCGTGAGTCGTTTTTGGGAACCTTCATCACTTTGGTTTTATATCTGGTTTTTTGTTGCTACAGCTTTATTTGCAGGTTTTTGGAGATTTTTCTCCGACAATAAATGGCAGCGTTGGTCCATTTGGGGTTCAGCATTTATTCTCTTTAATATTTGGTTTGGCGTACAAGTAAGTGTTGCTATAAATGCTTGGTATGTTCCTTTTTGGGATCTTATCCAAAAAATGTTGACTAATGGTGGCGGTGATGTAGCTGACCTATATCATGAAACACTTGTTTTCTTATATATTGCAATGGTTTATGTGACGTTAGCAATCTTAAATATTTTCTTCACTAGCCATTATGTGTTCCGTTGGCGTACTGCAATGAATGAATACTATGTAGAGCATTGGGATAAGTTACGGCATGTTGAAGGGGCTTCACAACGTGTTCAAGAGGATACGATGCGTTTTGCTTCGATTGTTGAGGATTTAGGTGTAGAGTTGGTTAAGGCTGTGATGACACTGATCGCATTTTTACCACTGCTATTTCAATTGTCTAAGCATGTACCAGTCATTCCTATTGTTGGTGAGATTGAACACTCTTTAGTTTGGGCTGCGGTCACTTGGTCTATATTTGGAACAGTGTTATTGGTTGTTGTTGGGGTTAAATTACCCGGTCTACAATTTAATAATCAAAAAGTTGAAGCTGCTTATCGTAAAGAGTTGGTGTATGGCGAAGACCATGCTGATCGTGCTGAACCTTTAACCTTAAAAGAGTTGTTTGGTCAGGTTCGCAAAAACTACTTCCGACTTTATTTCCATTATGCTTATTTTAATATGACTGCGACTTGGTATGGTCAGCTTGATATTTTGTATAATTTTGTGGTGTTATTTCCTGCAATTGCAGCTGGTAAATTAACTTTAGGGTTATTACAACAAATTTTAGGTGTGTTTAATCGTGTGCGTGATTCATTCCAGTATTTAATAACTTCATGGAAAACGATCATCGAACTGTTATCGATTCATAAACGTCTTAAAGCATTTGAGTCAATTTTGGATAAGTAAACTATTTCAGTTAAAAAAGACCTGTATTGATGAAATACAGGTTTTTTTATGAGAATTTATAGGAAGCAAACACCTAATCCTGCACCCAATATCATGACCCATAAAGGATGTATCTTCTTAAATAGCCCTAAAGCTGCGGTCAAAATAACAATCAAAACGAGCAAGATATTTTGTACAGATGCATCAGCAATCAGCCATGCACTGACCAACACCAAACCGACTGTAATCGGTCTAAGTGCCTGTTCAAAACGTGCTCTTAGAGGATGACCTTTAAAACGTTGCCAGAATTTCAGTACATAAATGGTTAAGACTGAAGATGGACCAAACTTGGCAATCGAGGTCGCAAGTAGTCCTGCTGGTCCTGCAACATGCCAACCCACCAAAGGTACAATCATCATATTGGGACCAGGGGCAGCCTGAGCCATAGCAAATAAGGAGCTAAATTGTTCGGCTGTCATCCATTGATGTACAGTGACAACTTGATGTTGCATTTCTGGCAAGATCGCATTTCCTCCACCAAAAGCGACGATAGAAAGCTGAGTAAATACCATTGCAAGCGTAAGCAATATCATGATTTTTTCACTCCTAAGATCAACATATTCATTGCCACTAAAAGGATGAGAGTGAGGATTAATGGCAGTTTGATCCAAAGCATAAAAACTGCGGTCAGCGCAATCGTGATCAGGGTGAGATAACTTTTTAAAATAGGCTGCAGCATGCGTAAACCTGTTGCAAAAAGTAAACCTGCAGCGGCAGCGGCTAAACCTTGAATTAAATGCTTGACGCTCGATAAATGCTGGAAATGCACGTAAGTTTGATAAATCAGCAAGACAATCACTGTTGGAGCAGAAATCAGACCTAATAATGCACTGATCGCCCCTTTAACGCCTTGAAACTCCATTCCAATCGCAACGGCCATGTTAATGATATTGCCGCCGGGTAAGATCTGGCAGATCCCAAGTAGGTCGGTAAATTTGTTCAGGTCAATCCATTTTTGCTCTTCGACGATCACTCTTTGCGCCAGTGGTAAGACTCCGCCAAATCCCATTAAGCCCAGTCTCATAAATCCCATAAATAGCGCTTTACAATCTGGGGTACTTGATTGTGTTAGGTCCGCTACGGAGATGACTTGAGCTTTCATTGGGGATTATCCTCATCAATCTGACTCATGATAGGATGGTGGAATAGTGGTATATTTACAAATGCTTTATTTTTCCTTATCTATACTCTCAAGGTATGTATGATTGATATTCATAAACTCAAGGCATTTATTGCTGTGGTGGAGGAAAGTAATATTTCCAAGGCTGCTGTGCGCTTGCATATACAGCAACCGCCATTGACGCGACTTATCAAAAGCTTAGAGAAAGATTTAGATACGGTATTGCTTAAACGTCTACCTCGCGGTGTGGAGGTGACTGAAGCGGGTAAAGCCTTATACCAAGAAGCCATTACGATTTTGGATCATGCCGATTCCATTCCCCAAAGAGTACGTAATATTGCTCAAGGAAAGGAAGGGCAGATCAATATTGGATTTACTCACTCTGTGGGGTTACATCCTTTTTTGCCTGCTTTATTGCGCCAGTATCGAGAGCATTTTTCTGCTGTGGCGATTCATTTAGAAGAAGACAGCAGTAGCTCTTTGGTAGATGCTGTGATCAACGAAAAATTAGATATCGCCTTTTTACGTAAACCTGCCCCTATTCATGCTGATTTGCATAGTTTTTATGTGCTCGATGAACCACTCATCGTGGCTTTGCCGAGTAATCATCCTTTGGCAGAGGAACAGGGGACAATTCGGTTGTCTGATTTAGAGGCTTATGAATTTGTGTTATATCGCCGTTTAGGTGGACAAGACTTGTTTGATAATATTTTAGCAAATTGTTATCAAGCTGGTTTTAGTCCCAATATCGTGCAGGAAGCACCACGTTTAACCTCAAGTCTGAATTTGATTGCAGCAGGGATTGGGCTTTCGATTGTTCCAGCATCGATTCAAGGTTTTTGGAATAAGCAGATTGTGTATCGTCCGCTTGCTGCGGATCAACCCAGTATTGCCCCCATATATGCGATATACCGAGCTAAGCAAAAGAGTGTACGCATACAGCATTTTGTTGATCTACTTGAAATAAGGTAGTTGGTTAATGAAAAAATATGACGCAATATGCCAAGAGATTTAAACTATAGTTAATTTTTAAAAATAACCTTGCACCTTAGAGAAATACCATAATGAAAAATATATTTTCCGTATGTTGTATGTTCGCGATCAGTTCTTTTGCAGTTGCGCAGGAGATGAAAGGGGTTTCATTCTCACATCAAGATTGGGAAATCTATTGTAGTAATACTGGGACATGTCGTGCTGCAGGTTATCAAGCTTTAGATGGAAGTGAAAACCCTGCATCGATTTTATTAACGCGCCATGCAGGGGCGAAGCAAGTTGTAAATGCCGAATATGCATTGTCGCTTTATGATGAAAGTCCTATTCCAGCCAATCGACTCCGAAATATTCATTTTTATGTCAATGGAAAAGACTTAGGGCCAGTCGGTGTTAATGCGAAGGAAGCACCTTTGATGGGGAAATTATCTACCCAACAAGTGAATGCCTTATTACAACAGTCTAAACAGAAAAATGAGATTGTATTTAAAAACTCAGCTTTCCAATGGAGAATTTCTGATGCAGGAATGACGGCTACATTATTAAAAATGGATGACTTTCAGAAGCGTGTTGACACGGTCGGCGCACTGGTTAAGAAAGGCAAAGCAGATGAGTCAAAGGTGTTGGCAGCTCGTCCTAAAATCGTAGTGAAACATGTTAAAACCGCTGCAAAGCCTTACCTAGTTCTGCAACCTAAAAATAAGCAATTTCAGTCGCTTTACTCACAATTAATGACGGCATCATTTTCGGCGAGAGATGAGCATTTTTGTGACGGTGTATATGACTATACCAGTGGTGGTGCAAAACCTCAGCCGATCGCACTTTATAAATTGAGTAATAAAAAAGTATTGGCAATGAGTCTGTGTTGGCGTGCAGCCTATAATGAGGGTTATGGTGTATGGGTATTGGATGAATCCTTAAAGGGTAAAGCGACGTTTGTGACTGAAGCTGCATCATATTTTAATGAAGGTGTAATTAGCAGTGCACAAAAAGGTCGAGGAATTGGTGATTGCTGGTCGAGTTCGGAATGGGTGTGGGATGGTCAGAAGTTTGTCCAAACCAAAGATATGTGGACAGGTATGTGTAAGGGGTTAGCCGCTGGTGGGGTATGGGAGTTAGATTTAATCGAAGCTGTTGTGAAATGATACCTACCGTTACACAGTCACACTGATGAGCATACTATGGCTATGGTACAAAGAAGCTGATTGCTTTTTGGAACTTGTGCTTATGTCTCGTGTTTATATTTCTCCCCTAGGTAAATTTTCTCGTTTGAGTCGTTCTGTGTTGATGGCTGTGGCTGTTTTTGGTATAACGCAAGTGGCAATGGCAGGACCAACAGTTGATCAACTGAGTGATTGTTTAGTTAAAGCGACCACGGCAGCCGATAAAACCACGGTATTGCAATGGACATTTACGGCTTTAGCGGCACATCCTGATTTAAAGAGTTTTAGTAGCGTTACACTTGAGCAAAAGAATCAGTTAGATCAGAAATTGGCACAGGTGTTACAGCGTGTGATTGTGGAGCAATGTTCGGCACAGACTAAGGCCGTTATTCAGGCTGAGGGGATTCAAGCGGTTGGAGAGGCTTTTCAGCAGTTAGGTCAGAGTGCGGGTGAGGATATTGTCAAAGATCCAGCGGTTAGACAGCAGTTGCAAGGCACGTTACGTTATATTGATTTAAATAAATTGGTTACGACTTTTTTGACACCAGATATTTGGAATAAGTTGGGTGTGTTAAGAGGGCAGTAAATAACTTTTTTGAAAACTCCTCTAAGATGGATTGTTAAATATTATTCTAATAGTAGATCAGATGTAAAAATTAAGTGAAAAATGCTATTTTTTAATTTTAACTATAAATTTAGAGGGGAGTATGGATAATTTTTTAGATTTTTTGAATGAACGATTTGGCTTGGCTGATCTCGTTGAGGAAGGAATAAATTTTGAAAGTGAAGATGGTAAACTATATTTACTCTATAATGGTCAAATGATTCCAGTTCATTTAAGTGAAGAGGATGATGTTTTTTTAACTGTAAATAATAAATTAAAAAAGGATAAAACTGCTATTTATAATGGCTATTTTTCCTCTGAGAAGAATAGGTTGATGGAGTTTAAAGTCTTAAAATTAAAGTCAGCTAAACATAGAGACAGTCCTTTCATTACAAAACATAAATATGCTCTAAATGGTGATGGTTTTAAAATTGAAATTAGTAAAATGAGTGTTGAAATGGTAATTTCTTTTTTTAATAGTCAAGAGTATGTTGGTTATGTTAAAAATAGAATTATTCAACGCGTTGAGCGCTATTTAGAAAGAGTGAAAGATTATGAGAGTCGTGGTAAAAAAACCACTTATATAAGTGCTCTAAATTTTAGTGACCTTTTTATTAAAAGGTTGCCTACAGCAAAGGTTCTTACAGAGGATAAGTGGCCAAACCTTACGAAACAACTTGAAATAAATTTAAGAAACCTAGAAAAGGCGTTTTATATTTTAGAAAACAATGAGGAAGATTGTTTTAATTATTATCTAAAATCTTGGGATTTTAGTAATCCTGTTAGGTTTTTAAAAGATGAAGATATCGAAATTAGTTTTAAGAGG
>NZ_GG665953.1:125567-158622 GCF_000156555.1 Acinetobacter sp. ATCC 27244 | reverse complement strand
AAGATCCCATCTGTTAGTTACGACGAAATTTTATTAAAATTTTATAAAAATGCTATGGTTGCAGAAACTGTTAATCATTCTTTTTTAAGCTTTTATCATGTGTTGGAATACTATTTTTTAAAATGTACAGAGAAGAATCTACATCAACAGTTAAAATTTTTCATTGATGATCCTAAGTTTAATTCTCAACAAAATAATTTAGAGCAATTGATTAGTACAATAAAAAGATATAATTATGAGAATGATGAAAATAAAATGCTTTTATGTGTTTTGCATGAATATATTCAACCTGAAGCTCTTCTAAATTATGTACATTCTTTAGATATCCGGCGTGGTGAAGGAACTGATATATTTGGTGAGAATATCGACAAAAAAGGGTTGGATGAAAATAATGTAATTGATATCATTGGTAGAACTATAAAAGCTATTAGGAATGGTATAGTTCACTCTAGTGATAAATATAATAGAGCAGAAAGGTTTATTCCATTTAGTGAAAGTGAAGCTACTGTAAAAAAATATCTTCCCGTTGTTAAGTTTATTGCTGAGAAAATTATTGCTACAACTTCCCATTAATAGAGAAAACCCGCTCTAAAGCGGGTTTTCTTTTGAAATTAGATTATATTAACTAATCAACTTCTTCATTAATTCATTCACTTGTGCTGGGTTGGCTTTACCTTTTGCCGCTTTCATGACTTGACCAACAAGACCGTTAAAGGCTTTTTCTTTACCAGACTTGTACTCTTCAACCATTTTTTCATTGGCTGCAAGTACTTCTTTGATAATCGCTTCAATCGCACCTGTATCGGTTTCTTGCTTTAAGCCTTTCTCAGCAATAATGTCATCTGCAGATTTTCCTTCTGCTTCCCACATAAAGCCAAACACTTGCTTCGCGATTTTGCCGTTAATGGTGTTATCCACAATACGTGCGATCATGCCACCCAATTGCTCAGCAGAAACAGGAGAGTCTGCTAAATCTAGACCAGCTTTGTTTAAAGCACCTGAGAATTCACCCATCACCCAGTTTGCTGAAACTTTACCTTGCTTCGCACCGCCAGCAGCAGCCACAACAGCCTCGTAGAAGTCCGCCATTTCGCGTGACAGCGTCAATACATGTGCATCGTATTCAGTCACACCGAAGTCAGCAATAAAGCGCTCACGACGTGCAGCAGGCAATTCTGGCAGGGCAGCGCGTGCCGCTTCGATTTGCTCATTTGAAATGATCACTGGTAACAAGTCAGGGTCAGGGAAGTAGCGATAGTCGTTCGCTTCTTCTTTTGAACGCATTGAGCGAGTTTCCATCTTATTTGGATCGAACAAACGAGTCTCTTGATCAATCTCACCGCCGTATTCCAAGATTTCCATTTGACGTTCAATTTCAACATTGATCGCTTGTTCAATGAAACGGAATGAGTTGAGGTTTTTCAACTCGCAGCGTGTGCCGAAAGGTTGACCTGGACGACGTAAAGACACGTTACAGTCAGCACGGAAAGAGCCTTCAGCCATGTTACCGTCAGAGATACCTAACCAACGCACTAGGGTGTGAATGGCTTTGATATAAGCAACTGCTTCTTCAACCGAACGCATGTCAGGTTCAGACACGATTTCAAGTAATGGTGTACCTGCACGGTTTAAGTCAATCCCTGACATCCCTTCGAATTGGTCATGAATTGATTTACCTGCATCTTCTTCAAGATGGGCACGCGTTACGCCAATACGCTTCACTGTGCCATCTTCGAGTTGGATGTCGATATGACCCAAGCCCACAATCGGATTGTCCATCTGGCTGATCTGATAGCCTTTTGGCGAATCTGGGTAGAAGTAGTTTTTACGTGCAAATACGGATGCTTGATCGATATACGCATCGATACCCAAGCCAAAGCGAATTGCAAGATCAACGACCTCGGCATTCAATACAGGCAATACACCCGGCATCGCCAAATCAACAAGGCTAGCTTGTGTATTTGGGTCTTGGCCAAATTCAGTTGATGAACCCGAGAAAATTTTAGATTTGGTTGCAAGCTTAGTGTGGATTTCAATCCCGATAACGACTTCCCAACCGTCAATTAACTTTAACTTTTGAGCTTCAGCCATTATGCATTCTCCTCAGCAATTGCCGCACGTTTGGTATGCCAGTCTGTGTTTTGTTGATATTGATGCACAATCGAAAGCAATTGTGATTCTGACCAGTAGTTACCAATCAACTGTAAACCAACAGGTAGGCTGTCTTTATCAAAACCGACAGGTGCATTGATGGCTGGTAGACCCGCCAAGTTCACAGCAAGGGTATAGATATCGCCTAAGTACATTTCAGTTGGACTGAGGTTCGCACCGATTTTGTACGCAGTCGTTGGTGCAGATGGCGCTGCAATCACATCGACATTTTCAAATGCTTTGAGGAAGTCTTGTTGGATTAAACGACGTACTTTTTGTGCTTTCACATAGTAAGCATCGTAGTAACCTGCAGACAGCGCATAAGTACCAATCAAAATACGGCGTTGTACTTCAGCACCAAAACCTTCTGAACGTGAACGTTTGTAGAGGTCTAAAATGTCTTTTGGATTTTCACAACGGTAGCCATAACGAACACCATCGTAACGTGACAAGTTTGATGACGCTTCCGCAGGTGCGATCAAATAGTAAGTTGGAACGTAGGCTTCAGTCATGTTGAGATCAATCTCAACCAAAGTCGCGCCCATTTCTTCAAGCTTTTTCAATGATTCTTCAACGCGCGCTTTTACGTCTGCATCTAAACCAGCGACATTGAAGTATTGTTTTGGAATACCAATACGTAAACCTTTCACAGCTGTGCCGTTTAGGTTAGCCACGTAATCATCCACTTCTTTGTCTACAGAGGTTGAGTCTTTAGCATCATGACCAGCAATCACATTCATGAGGTAGGCACAGTCTTCTGCTGAACGTGCCATTGGACCGCCTTGATCCAATGATGAGGCATAGGCAATCATACCGAAGCGAGAAACACGACCATAAGTCGGTTTTAAGCCCGTTAAGCCACAAAATGAAGCTGGTTGGCGAATTGAACCACCTGTGTCTGTACCTGTTGCGATCGGCGCAAGATCAGCCGCTACAGCTGCTGCAGAACCACCTGATGAACCACCCGGGACATGATCTAAGGCCCACGGGTTGCCGGTTGCACCAAAGTAAGAGCTTTCAGAGGTTGAACCCATAGCGAATTCATCCATATTCACTTTACCTAAAGTCACAAGACCTGCGGCTTTAGCCTTGGCAACCACGGTTGCATCATAAGGTGAAATGAAATTGTCCAACATTTTTGAACCCGCAGTGGTTTTAATACCTTGGGTACAAAAAATATCTTTATGTGCAAGTGGAATACCTGCCAACGCATGCGCATTGCCTGATTTGATTGCTGCATCAGCCGCATCAGCTTCTACTAAGGCTTGCTCTGCGGTCACCGTCACATAACTTTTTACTTTTGCGTCAATTTTGGCGATACGTTTTAAATAATGTTCAGTCAATTCACGTGATGAAAATTGGGCTTGTTTTAAACCTTCAGAAAGTTCACGAATTGATAAGCGATGTAAATCTGTCATATGAAAAATTTCTTTACATTCTAAATATAAAATAAAAGTTAACTGAATAAAAATTATTCAATTACACGAGGTACAAGGTATAAACCAGCTTCGGTTGCAGGTGCGATCGCTTGATATTCATCACGGTGATTGCTTTCAGTAACTGCATCTGTGCGTAATGGTTGTGGGTTATCAAATGGGCTTTTCAAAGGCTCAACATCATCGGTATTAATGCCTTTCAAGCTTTCCATCATGCCCAGAATTTTATTTAAACTTTGAGCATATTCAGCAGATTGCGTGTCGTTTAGCGATAAGCGTGCCAAATTTGCAATTTGCGATACAGTTTGCGCATTTAGATCCGCCGTCTGTGGAGCATCGGATGATGTAGACATAACTTTACCTAATTCAGTATCAAAAAATTTCAAAATATCGTGCGTTATAATAAGCGATTGACTTGTTCAAATCATCACATTTAGTTAAAGTTGCCACCTTGTATTCACACAAAGTTTAATTGAGAACGCCCCCGTGATTCTAAAACGACTAATTGGCTTGTTTTCGCCGGATTTAGCCATTGATTTAGGTACTGCTAATACGCTTATTTATGCACCAGGCCGTGGCATTATTTTAAATGAACCAACTGTTGTGGCAATTCGCCATAGTGGTTCACAAAAAATTGTTGCCAATGTTGGACTTGATGCTAAACAGATGTTAGGTCGTACCCCAGCGAATATTTCAGCGATTCGTCCGATGAAAGACGGTGTGATTGCTGATTTTGAAGTAACTGAAACCATGTTGCATCAGTTTATTGGCAAAGTACATGAAAAGCGTTTATTTCCACCTGCACCACGTGTTGTCGTTTGTGTACCGTGTAAATCTACTTTGGTAGAACGCCGTGCAATTCGTGAAGCTGTATTCAACGCAGGTGCTCGTGATGTCCGCTTGATTGAAGAGCCGATGGCGGCAGCAATCGGTGCGGGTATGCCTGTAGAGCAAGCATGTGGTTCGATGGTGGTCGATGTGGGTGGTGGTACCACTGAAATCGCAATCATTTCATTACAAGGTTGTGTTTACGCTGATTCATTACGTATCGGTGGTGATGTTTTTGATGAGCAAATCATCAACTATGTACGTAAAGCGCATGGTTGTGTGATTGGTGAAACCACGGCTGAAGTGATTAAAAAAGAAGTTGGAATGGCGGTTGCTGATGGTAAAACATTAGAAATCGAAGTTCGTGGTCGTAATTTAGCTGAGGGTGTTCCTCGTGCGATTACGGTAACTTCTGATGAAATCACGCAAGCGATTGCTGATCCATTACAAAGTATTGTCAGTGCGGTGAAATCTGCACTTGAACAAACGCCGCCAGAATTGTCTTCTGATATCGCTGAGCGTGGTATTGTGTTGACGGGTGGTGGGGCATTATTGCGTAACTTAGATAAGATGCTTGCGCAAGAGACTGGGTTACCAGTTGTGGTTGCTGAAGATCCGTTGACTTGTGTCACTCGTGGCGCTGGAAAAGTATTAGAGTTCTTTGACAATCCAAATCACGACATGCTTTTTGTTGGCTAAACCATAAGGACTAGGCGGTGCAACCGAATCTTTTTTCAAGACAACCGCCATCTTTTCGCTCATTTGTTATTGCAGTGATCACATGTTTGGTAGTGCTATTTTTTGATTGGCGCATGCCACATGTGATTAAACCAGCAAGGGATGTCTTGTACGCCGCGTATAACCCAATTTATGCATTGGCGAGTTATCCAGTACTGTCGCGAGAATGGCTGAATCAACAAACCAAATCTGAAGCTCAATTGCGTCGTGAAAATACTGCGATGCAAGCAGAGCTATTGCAAGCACGTGTTCGACTCCAAAAATTATCTGAACTTTCTGCTGAAAATAACCGTCTAAGAGGCCTATTAGATACGCCATTGATCATTGATGGACGTATGCAGATTGCTGAAGTGATTGGAACGGATGCGGATCCATTACGTCATATCATTATTATCAACCGTGGTTCTTCCGATCAGCTTAAAATTGGACAAACAGTTTTGGATGATCAGGGCATCATGGGACAGATCATCAATGTCTATCCACATAGTGCGCGTGTGATGTTGTTATCTGACAAAGAGCATTCTCTATCTGTACGCTTAGAGCGGACGGGTATGCGTGCGATTGTGTCGGGTACTGGTGATTTAGGTCAGTTAAAAATGGACTACGTGGCGACCAGTGCAAACATCAAAGTTGGGGATAAGGTGTTCAGTTCTGGTTTAGGTGAGCATTTCCCTGCAGGTTACTTAGTCGGGACAGTATCGAAAGTCAGTCGTCATAATTCTGGTGAATTTGCTGAAATTGATGTAGTGCCAGCGGCTCAACTGGCAAGTGGTCATCATGTCGTGGTTCTGTTCTCAGAGTCATTGGCAAAGGAGCAGCCTTATGCCAATCGCTAAGTTAAGTTATAGTAAATCCAATAAAGATCCTTTGTTGATGATCATCATCTCGATTGTGATTGCATCGGTGTTGATGGTCTATCCGTTGGCGTATGAGTTGTCAGGATGGCGACCTGCGGTGATGCTGATGGTGATGCTGTTCTGGATTCTTTATCAACCTGTTTGGTGTGGGATCTGGTTTGCCTTCGGTATGGGGATTTTTGCTGATTTACTTTTAGATGCGCCACTTGGGTTAAACGCATTAAGTTTTGTGCTAATTTGTTTTGCGACACGCTATTTCATACGTGAACGACGAATTTTAACTTTTGGTAATTCGTGGGTGATTGCAAGTATTGCCATAGTGATGCATATCACTTTTTTATGGATGTGTCAGACCATAACAGGTATGCATTTTTCTCTAGCTCGACATTGGCAACCGTTGATTACGGGTGTTTTAGCTTGGCCGATCCTTTATTATTGTTTACATAAATGGCGCATATAATTCTCGCATCCAGCTCGCCGCGTAGGCAGGAGCTTTTATCGCAACTGGGTTTGGACTTTGAAGTTTTTAGTCCAGACATTGATGAGACAGTAAGGGATGCTGAAACGGTTGTGCATTATGTGGAACGGTTGGCAAGAGAAAAAGCGCGTGCTGTTTTAGCTCAATTTCCTGATGCAATTGTAGTTGCAGCAGATACCAGTTTAAGTTTTGCTGGAAAGATTTTAGGTAAGCCTGAATCAAAGCAACATGCTTTTGAAATGTGGTCACAGCTTTCTGGGCAGTGGCATGATGTATTTTCTGGCGTCTGTGTTGCCAGTCGTATTCAAATATGCAGTACAGTAGTGCGGACACAAGTCGAGTTGCAAACGCTTAGCCACGCAGAAATGGAAAAGTATTGGGCAACAGGTGAGCCGATTGGCAAAGCAGGTGGATATGCTATTCAAGGAATTGCTGCACAATATATTCCACAAATAAGGGGCAGTTATAGTAATGTGGTGGGGCTGCCTTTGTATGAAACAGTACAGTTATTAGAAAGCGTTAAAGCATAAATTCTGCATTAACGCTGTCGGCATAAGAATTTTTATAAAAGTTTTGAGTTGGTTATGGCAGAAGAGTTGCTGATTAACGTTACACCGATGGAGTGTCGGGTTGCGTTGATTGAAAATGGTACGGTCAATGAACTATTTGTTGAGCGTACGGCAAAACGTGGTTTAGTGGGTAATATTTATAAAGGCAAGGTTGTCCGTGTACTACCGGGCATGCAAGCTGCTTTTGTTGATATTGGATTATCTCGAACAGCATTCTTGCATATCAATGATATGGTCTGGCCTCGTTCACAACCGACGCCTAATGTTTTTGAGTTGTTGCATCCTGGGCAAATGCTTACCGTGCAAGTGATGAAAGACATGCTCGGAACCAAAGGGGCTCGACTCAGTACAGATCTTTCGATCCCATCGCGTTATCTTGTGCTGATGCCTTATGGGAATCATATCGGGGTATCGCAGCGCATTGAAGCGGAAGAAGAGCGTGATCGTTTGCGTGGGATTATTGAGCATATTCAAGCTGAACATAACCTACCTGGAAGTGTGATTGTACGCACTGCTGCGGAAGGGGTGGATGAAGCGGCGATTGCACAAGACATGAATTACTTGAGTAAACTGTGGGAATTCATTCAACGGAAGCAAAAAGAAGTTTCAACACCTGAGCTAATTTTTGAAGAATTGCCTTTACCTCAACGTATTGTGCGGGATTTAGCCAGCGATGAAACCGCTAAAATCTATGTGGATTCGCGCGAAATTCATGGCAAGTTGAATGACTTCGTCAAGGAGTTTGTGCCGACCATTCAAAATCGTTTGCTGCATTATCCGGGTGAAAAACCACTTTTTGATTTATACAATGTCGAAGAAGATATTCAAAAAGCTTTACAAACGCGTGTAGCACTTAAATCGGGTGGCTATCTGATGCTTGATCAGACAGAAGCGATGACCACCATTGATGTTAATACTGGTTCCTATGTCGGTGGGCGAAGCCTAGAAGACACAGTTTTTAAAACCAATATGGAAGCGACCCAAGTCATTAGCAGACAACTCCGTCTGCGAAACTTGGGCGGTATCATCATCATTGATTTTATTGATATGCAAGAAGCTGGGCATCGGGAAGAAGTGATGCGTCAGTTTGAAAAAATGCTTGAACGCGATCATGCCAAAACCAAAATTACTCAAGTTTCAGAACTGGGTTTGGTTGAAATGACCCGTAAGCGAACTCGTGAATCTTTAGAACATCTACTTTGTGAATCATGTCCAACTTGTCAAGGACGCGGTTATGTGAAGACAGCAGAGACAGTATGTTACGAGATATTTCGCGAGATCATGCGATATGCGCGTGCATTTGATTCCAAGGGTGGCTTTACTGTCGTTGCGCATCCAGCAGTGATTGATCGGCTTTTAACAGCAGAAGCCCCAGCCGTCGCGGATTTGGAGCATTTTGTGAACCGTGTCATAAAATTCCAAGTGGAAAATTTATATACGCAAGAGCAATACGATATCATTTTAAGCTAAAGTTGTAACAAGATTTCGCTTAATCCTTGTTACAACTGAAATTTTACTTTCGATCATGAATTTTAAATACTAGAACCATAAGATTAGCCATAGGCATTTTTCAATGTCTTAGCAAATATAATGAGGTATATAAAATGAATGTAAGTAAAAGATTAGTGAGTCACGGTTTTAAGCATGTTTTAGACAGCAATCCTGTGAACACTTGTTATATGGTCGATAGCCAAGGTAAAGAAGTTCAGATTACTACGGCAATGATTCGTTCAGCCTGCCATCAATTGCTACAACGTTGTCGCGCAATTAAAAAGTAAGGGGCCATTGAAAGCCCCTTAATTTTTCTCTACGAATTTACAATCTTCTCTTGCGGTAACTCTTGAATCTTTTGTTCAAAACGTTGAATTTCTTCTTCTAGATGTGTCAGTAAGTTTTGCATTTTTGGTAGTGCATTTCGACATGCGATCAAACCAACTTCTAATTTATCCAAATAACTGGTTAAGGTAATATTGAGTGCCTGACCATCCATCACGATTGATGCAGGATATAGTGCATCGAGTTTTGCCCCATTCCAATACAACGGTTCACGTAGACCAGGTACGTTAGAAATTACAAGGTTAAAGGCTTGACGCTTAGGTAACATTCCTGAAGCGATGTTTAATCCTGCTGGACCATAAACCACGGCACTATAGTTTAGAATCTCATTTGCGGTCATACGACTAAAGCGTTGTTTGGAGTTTTGCACACTGCGACGAATAATCTCTAAACGTTCGATTGGATCTTCGATATGAGTGGCAAGATTGGCCAAAATCATCGTAATACGGTTACTTACATCTGAGTCATCGGTACGTAGTGATGCTGGCACCATAGCGATTAAAGGCTTTTTCGGTAAGCTATTATGACTGATCAAATATTCGCGTAAAGCACCAGCACATACAGCCAAAACGACGTCGTTTAAGGTCACGCCTAGGGTTTTGGGTTTTGGCAATGGTGCGGAAACGATCTAATTCGAATGATTGTGCTGCAAAACGACGGGCAGAGCTAACACGTTGGTTTAAGATCGACGGCGGTGCTTGGAAGGTCGAAACGTAGTCTGGGTTTTTCCCCATCTCTTTAAAAATAGTTTGAGAGAGTTCTTGCATCACTTTAGGAGCAACTTCGCACTGGGATTTAATCGTATCCCACACACCTTTGATTTTGCTAACACTTGGTGGTTTCGGAGCTTTTAAACGTTTAGCGCGCTTGCCTTCTACACACCAGAGCGGAACGACATGTTTTTCATTTGGATCTTTTGAAAGCGATTTTTCGATTAGGCGCATACCTGCAACGCCATCTACCATCGCATGATGGATTTTGAAATACATGGCAAAACGGTTGCCTTCAATTCCTTCGATAATGTCACAGGTCCATAATGGTTTAGCACGGTCAATAAGAGAACTATGTTGCTGTGAAATATACACTAGTAATTCACGAATACGTCCAGGATTGGGTAACGCAATATGACGGAAATGATGGTCTAAATCGAATTCATTGTCTTCACCCCAAAATAAACCATTTAACTGATTGTTGAAGGGTGGTACTGGAATGCTTTTTGATTGACGAATTTCTTCAACCAGATCATGAACAAAGGTTGGAGACGCATTTTCAGGTAGTTCAAATAAAAACAGCCCACCTACATGCATGGGTTGCTGTCTTTTTTCTAATGAAAGAAAAATGAAGTCGATCGGGTGTAAAGGGCGCATAGCAGATATAGCCTCTCATCGCATTTTTTATAAGATACTCTTGGAGCTCTTATTAGTATTATTGAACCGTAGAGATCAGTATATACGCTTTCGTCTGGTTAAAATATGACTTTGTACACAGCAGTCAGAAAAAATAAAACCACTGACAAATCAGTGGAATGAGGGTCTATGGGTATTTCAACGATACCTTGCGTTATTGGCTAAAACGACATAAACAAGGCATGAAGCGTAGGTAATGGTGGTCTCCCTTACCAAGCTTTATAACGCAGTTTAGGGAAGTTTTAGCCATAACCTGAGCAAGAGCAAAGCACTGCTTTGATCTCAGCGCAAGGCAAAGCTCGAGGACAGGAGTATTTTTTGCCGTTCCTTCGTTATGTCTTGTTTATTTAGAATGACTAAATTTCACAAGACATGCCTTGCAACGTCTAAAAAATATTCTCTGTCGCAAGCATCTATGAAAAACACATAGACCCTTCTATACCAAAATTGTTACAGCTTATTTTTTTAGATTTCCAGCATGCAAACCACACTCTTTGTGAGTTGCTTCTTCCCACCACCAACGACCTTCACGTTCATGCTGATTAGGTAAAACAGGGCGTGTGCAAGGTTCACAACCAATTGAGATAAAACCACGCTCATGCAATGGATTATATGGAATTTCCATCATACGGATATAACTCCATACATCGGCACTACTCCAATTGGCAAGTGGGTTGTACTTGATCAGTTGTTTACCTTCCCCTGAAAAGCCAACATCGGCCTGAACCACTGGAACATCACTGCGTGTTGGGCTTTGATCTTTTCGTTGACCCGTAATCCAACCATCTAAAGTCGCCAATTTTTTACGAAGAGGTTGAACTTTACGAATTCCACAGCATTCTTGATGACCATCTTCAAAAAAGCTAAATAACCCTTTTTCATTGACGAATTGTTGAACTGCAGCAGACTCAGGAAAACAGATTTCGATATTAATATTGTAATGCTTACGGACTGTTTCAATAAATTGATAGGTTTCAGCGTGTAGTCGCCCCGTATCTAAGCTAAAGACACGAAAGGGCTTACCAATACGAGAAGCGATATCAATCAATACAACATCTTCCGCACCTGAAAATGAAATGGCGATTTCACCTTGTTGACTTAAAGCAAGTTCTAAAATTTCTCGTGGCGATTTTTCTGCATATTCAGCAGCGAGCGCATCCACAAGGTCAATAGTTGGAATAACAGTCATGGGGGTTCCTGGCGATAGGCTTGGGCACAATTGTAAATCATTCTAAGCAAAGCAGTTTACTTGCTCTCAACTTTAATCTTGTAGAATAAAGCTGATTTATTCAACAACAGCGCAAAAATTGAAAATGTTAGTGGTATGATACAGCAATTTTTAACCAACATTGGAAGCATTCATGGAAATCGTATGCCTAGATCTTGAAGGGGTTTTAGTTCCAGAAATCTGGATTAATTTTGCAAAAAAAACAGGGATTAAAGAACTCGAGGCAACGACTCGTGATATTCCAGACTATGATGTACTAATGACACAGCGTCTAAATATCTTAAAACAACATGGTTTGGGTTTAAATGATATTCAAGCGGTGATTGCGGATATGGGGCCTTTTGAAGGGGCGAAGGAATTTGTTGATTGGGTACGTACTCATTTCCAACTGATTATTCTCTCAGATACGTTTTATGAGTTTGCACATCCTTTAATGCAGCAACTGGGTCAACCGACAATTTTCTGTCATAAATTAGAGACAGACGAAAATGGTATGATTACAGCGTATAAACTTCGTCAACCAGATCAAAAACGTCAGGCGGTTAAAGCTTTGCATGGTTTGAACTTCCGTGTGATTGCGGCAGGTGATTCTTATAATGATACGACGATGTTGGGAGAAGCGGATCATGGATTCTTGTTTGATGCACCAGATAATGTAATCGCTGAGTTTCCTCAATTTCCACCTTTGCATGGCTATGAGGCTTTAAAACAAGCCATTCGTTCAGTATCGCAACGTAATATTCCAGAATAACTAATCCTCCCCAGCCCTCCTTTAGAAAAGGAGGGAGTTTTCCCTCTTTATTAAAGAGGGGGAAGGGGAGATTTCTTAGAATTTATAACCAATCTTTAAACCGTAAGCGATAGCATCATTATTTTTAAACTCTGCAATATAAGCAGGCGTTTCAAATTGTGATCCTGATTGTGCTTTGGCATCACCCAACCAGAAATACTTCACGCCACCAGCGATGAAGTAATTTGGAGCAGGGCTGTATTGAACACCTAAGCCAACATTCCAATAGCCTTCAGTTGGACCCAGTGTGGTGACTGGATTACCCGCACCTGAGTCCCAACCTACTGAAAGATTACCTGCCCACAGATCATTGAATTTACGACCTACACCCGCAGTTACCGAATATTGATCATCGGTATAAGCAACAAGATCAAAGCCTTCTTTTTTGCCAGTGTTATTTACAATAGGAGTAAGTACAGAAGCTTCACCAAATTTATATGGGCGAATAGCAAAGTCTTTCCAGTTCACCCAACGTAAGTTCGCAAAAGCAACGGTGTTCTCCATGATCCCTGTTTGTAAATCGAGATTGATTGACTGTGGGGTGGTAATTTCTGTAATGCCTTGAGCATTATTGATTTGAATCAGACTTGCATTTAGATCAGGAGGTGATGGGATCATACCTGCAGCATTATGTTTTTCATAAGCATTCATTTCATGCTTGATTTTGGCACGATAGGTGAGAGATGCTTTCAGTGCAATTTCTGGAATTTGATAAGCAACACCCGCTAACCAACCCACTGCTTCATCACGACCTGTTTTAAAGTCATAACCATTATAGGCAGTGTAACTGGTACCACGTAATAATACGTTAGCATCTAGTGTTTGATAAACTGCCCCTGCATACAGATTCCAGTTCTGGTTGGGTTGGTAGCCGAACAGTAAATTTAAATTTTCAGTACGAACCGTTACTGAGGTATTCCCTTGGAATGGAACAGGACGATTTTCTACAAAGTTATTTTGACCATGATATTCGGCGTCAGCGCCATATGGATGGTCATACAGCAAACCAATGGAAAATTGCTCAGTTGCTTGGATTTTTAAGGCCGCACTTGCTGAGTAATAATGATTTGCCATGTCACCCGTATTATTTTGAGACATATCTTTTCCTGATACATCAGCACTTAGAAAAGTAATACCCGCTTCAAAATAATTGTTTGGTTGTAAAAAGGCTGAAATTGACTGACCAGAACGATCCAAGGCTGCTGCAAAAGCAGAGGTTGTTGGTAATAAACTAAGTAAAATTGCTGTTTGAATCGCATGCAGCTTCATTGATATTTTCTCTCATATCAGGTGTAACTAGAATGCCGCGAAAAGTAACATAATTTTTGAGCGTCAAAATATTTTACAATTGTCAATAAATGAACTGGCAAAGTCATGGAAAGGTGTTGAGTCGTATGGATTTATAGATTAATCACTCTAATTGTTTTATTTTTTGGTAAATTTTGTGCAAAAAAAGACCGTCATATGACGGTCTTTTTCATTAAAATGGATTAGAAACGGTAACCGATTTTTAAACCATAAGCGATTGCGTTGTTGTCTTTGAACTCAGCGACATACTCATTACCACCCGCTTGAGCACCAGTTTGAGCTTTTGCATCGCCTAACCAGAAGTACTTCACACCACCAGCGATAAATGTCGATGGAGTAGGGCTAAATTGAACACCAACACCAACGTTCCAATAGCCTTCTGTTGGGCCAAGTGTAGTTACAGGATTACCCGCTCCAGAATCCCAACCTACAGAAACGTTACCTGCCCACTGTTCACTCAGTTTACGTCCAACACCAGCGTTAACTGACCATTGATCTTCAGAATATTCTACTAAATTGAAACCATTCGGACGATTTACAGTTTCACCAATTTGTTTAGATAGTAAACCAAACTTATATGGTTGAATTGAAAAATCTTTCCAATTCACCCAGCGTACATTGGCAAATGCAACTGTATTAGCCATGATACCAGTTTGAAAATCAAGGTTTACGGATTGTGGCGTTGTAATCTTTGTTTTTTCAGAACTGTTGTTGATTACATCGATAGCATCACCTCTACCTAACAAGTTTAAAGCTGGTAGGGTAGGAATTGTTTCATTGATATTTACTTTATGATCAATCTCAGAACGATAAGTAACCGAAGCTTTTAATGCGATTTCAGGGATTTGATAAGCAGCACCTGCTAACCAACCCACACCGCCAGTCTCTTTGATGTCGGCATCGTAACCATTATATATACTATATGCTTGACCACGAAGATTCACGGAACCTTTTACTGTTTGATATACGCCACCCGCATAAAAGTTAAGGTTTTTATTAGGTTGGAAACCAAAAATCATAGATAAATTTTGTGAGTCTACTTTGACTTTGGTATTTCCTTTTCCAAGTAAACCATTGACTTGTTGTAAACCTTCATCAACTAAGTTAGTTATACCTTGTTTAACTCCAGCGTCAATTTGAGCTTTGGTCGCTGGATCATTATTGTACGCAGTTAAAGTATTCGCAAACTGTAGTTGTCCTGCTGGAGTAGTGAGGTCTACACCTTGAGCTGTTAATGCCGCCCCAACACGTTGCTGAGCAGAAAGATTGTTAAATTGAGTATCGATAGTTGATTGGCGAATAACATCTAATCTATCTTGGGCTAAAATTGTATCTGTTGGACTAGAAACAAATACATTATTACCAGTGTATGCTGCATCAGCACCAAATGGCTGGTCATAAATAAGACCAAAGGAAATATTGTCTGTAAGTTGGAATTTTAAAGCTGCGCCAGGGAAAAAGTAATCATTTCCCATATCCGCAATTTTACGTCTAGTGGTAGAGTCCCCAGCCTCTTGACCTTCAACTGTTGGATCTAAAACCGAGATACCCGCTTCAAAATAGTTACCTGGTTGTAAGAACGCAGATATAGACTGACCTGAACGGTCTAACGCTGCTGCAAAAACTCCAGTTGCAGGTAACGTAGCTAAGATCATTGCAGTGCTAAGGTGTTTTAATTTCATTTTAAATCTTTCCTTGAACTTTTAAGATTCTTAAGTTTAGAAGCTATGAAATGACGACAAAAAGTCATTTATATTTGATTGGCTATAACTTCATGTAACAAAAATACCATAATTAAAATAAGAGTAAATGTTCTAAATGAACTATACAGTACGATTTATTGCATGAAAATGAATGAAATATAATCAATAAATATTTTATACATCTGTGTTTTTATTGGTAATGTTATGAAAAATATCAAATATTTTTTAGATTTCTGGGTGGAAATCTTTTTGCATTTTTAATAAAAATATTTTTTTCAAGGTCAAAGATTTTTTGTAAAAATAGGAATCTGTTCTTCTTTTTTTAAATTTACGAGAAGGTTTCGGTTATTTTTAGTTCGACTGTTTCTGAGTAATAAAATAAATGGTTTGGGATAGAAATGCAGCCACTTTCGAGATACATCTCTATCCGTTAGTTCAGTGATTTACTATTTTAAGTCTGGATCACCTTTTTTCAAGAAGAAATGTAAAGCTAGCTTCTGTATCCATGTTCCATACGGTGGATAGAATAACTGGGTTGGGAAAAATCGATGTCGAATAAAGACTGTTTTTGCATGTGAAAGTTCTCGGAAACCCTCTATACCATGATATGTTCCCATACCTGAGTTTCCAATACCGCCAAAGGGTGCATCATGGTTCACGACATGCCATCCCCAATCATTGATTGTGACGCCACCTGAATGCGTTTGTTTTAAGATATGATCGCGTTCATTGGCATCATGGGTAAAGCAATAAAGTGCCAATGGACGTTCACCTGCTTTGATATATGCAATCGCATCATCTATTGCATCATATGCAACTACCGGAAGAACTGGGCCAAATAACTCTTCTTTTAAAATCCTCATATCTGGTGTGCAATTTAGAACAATATGTACAGGCATGCGACGCCCATCTTGGTCTGGAACATAGTCCCCGCATGTGATGATCTCTGCACCTTTTGCTTTAGCATCTTCAAGTATTTCGAGTAATCGTTTTAAATGCCGATCATTGACGATAGACGTGTAATTGGTATTTTTTGAAATATTATCGCCATACATCGATGAAAAATATGATTTACATTCTTCCACAAAGGCATTTATTTTTTCCTTCGGTACTAATGCATAATCAGGTGCAACACAAATTTGGCCACAATTGGTTGCTTTACCATGCAAGATCCGCATCGCTGCATCAGCTAAAGGGTAGTGACGGCTCACCAGAGCAGGTGATTTACCACCAAGTTCTAAGGTAACTGGAGTTAAGTTTTCTGCTGCCGCACGCATCACCACACGGCCAATCGCTGGTGATCCAGTGAAAACAATGTGATTGAATGGAAGGGTTGTAAATAGTGAAGGGTCTGTGATTTCTTCACCAAAAATAGCAACTTCGTCTTCAGAGAAAACCTCAGCAATCATGCGTTTCATGACCGCATTTGTTGCAGGAGTAATTTCTGGCAGTTTAACCATGACTCGATTGCCTGCTGCAATCGCTGCGATTAATGGCCCTAACGCCAAATAAACGGGGAAATTCCAAGGCACAACAACGCCAACAACTCCTTTGGGTTGGTATTGCACACGTAAACGATTGGATAAGAAAAGTAATTCTGTACTGCGTTTGCTTGGGCGCATCCATTTATGTAAATGTCGAATTGCATGTTCAGCCTCTAGAACAGAACCAAGTAAATCGAGCAGTTTAGATTCATCGATAGAGCGAGAGCTAAAGTCAGTATTGATTGCAGCAGCAATTACATCTTGATAGCGAATAATTTGCTTTTTGAGGTTGAATAACTTACTGCGCCGTGTGTCTAAATCTGGGTAGGGTTGAGCAGCAAAAGCAGCAGATTGTTGAGCGAAAATAGCATACATATGCTCGTGAGCAGGTGACTCAGATTGTTGTGAATGCGCTTGATTCATATTTTACCTTCTATGTTTTTATCTTTGATTTCAAGGAGTCTTAGTAATCTATATCTATCAAAGTATGTCGGTCAGTGCTGGATTCATAATTCTTTCATCAATTTTATATACATTGCGATCAAATAAGTGATCAAAGATTGATGAGAGATGATTTTGAACGATATAAATATTCATTTATTTCATAGTATCAATGCTTTTGCTTTAAAATATCCAGTCTTAGATCAAATTGTGATCTTTTTGGCAAATGATTTAAACACAGTCTTTATTAGTTTTCTTGTGTTTTTGTTATTACTGCAATGGAAGGCGCACCATTTAATATTTGCAAAGACTTTGTTTATCGTACTTATATCATTATTATTATGTGATTTAGTTGATTATTTTTATCATTCACCGCGGCCATTTCAACTCGGTTTAGGACATAAACTGATTGGTCATGGTTCAACTTCTTCTTTTCCTAGCCAACATACATTAACGATTGTGATTATTGGGTGCTCGTACTTATTGGCAGGTTTTAAATTGATTGGTGGTATTGGGTTAGTGTTTAGTCTGATCGTGGGATTATCACGTATTTTTGTGGGTGTTCATTTTCCTTTCGATATCATTGGAGCCTTTCTAATCGGTTTAATGTTGGTATTATTTGTGAATTACAGCCTAAGAATATTAACGTTGAGATTACGCAAGGTGATACCTTTGCTAAATTGAAGCTAAAAAAGACGAAGCAAATGCTCCGTCTTTTATGGTTTATTTTGCAGATTAGTTGTCAAATTTATATATTCAAGTTCTCGAACGTTAGAAATTCCAGAGGAAAATAATATTTTCATTTTATAGATGAAGTTGTTAGCATCAAAGATCGGTTTAGATTTAGATAGTGTGTGATTAAGCATGTCTTCAGGGCAACAAGTTTTAATTAAACTCAGAAAAATGATCATTGCAGGGGAAATTGAAGGGGGAAGTCGAATTGCTGAGATTCCAACTGCGGAGTTGCTAGGTGTCTCTAGGCAGCCGATTCGAATGGCATTTCGTTTACTTGAGCAGGAAGGTCTGTTAATAAAAAATCCAACTCGCGGGTATACGGTACGAGAGATTTCGGGAAAACTGATTCATGATGCTCTTGAGGTCCGTGGTGTGCTTGAAGGATTAGCGGCAAAAACAATAGCAGAGCAAGGATTAACTGATCAACAAAAACTCACCTTGCAAGAATGCATTCAAGAAATAGAACAGCTCTTTAATGAGCATACTGAATTTGGTGATGCCGAATTAGAGCGCTATCACCATTTTAACGTAATTTTTCACGATACGATTATTCAAGGAGCGCAGAATATAGCGCTATTACAGGCTTTGGTAAAAAATAATCAACTGCCAATGGCATCAGCGCAAGCGATTACTTTCGATCAAACAAAGGCGTTATCTGAATATCGTCGATTGCATTATGCACATCTCCAACATTGTTCAATTTATGACGCGTTATTACATCGCCAAGCAGGACGTGCTGAAACCCTTATGCGCGAACATAGTAGTGTGGTGATATTGGGTGAAACCTTAACTGGTATTCTTAGTGATGAAACTTAATGAGTTCCTTTTGACGCAGAGTTGAAAAGGAACTCGAAAATGCTACAGTTCAATGACGAGTTTTTTCGACTTTGCACGAGAGCAACACGGCGTAAACTGGTTATTAAGCGCATGTTCTTCATCGGTCATAAATACATCACGATGGTCTGGTGTTCCTTCGATTACACGAGTAATACAAGTCCCACAAATGCCTTGCTCACAGGAAATTGGCACATCAAAACCATGTTCAATCAAAGCTTGGGTGGCAGTCTGGTGGGCTAACACCTTGATTTGACGGTCTGTACCTTTAACTTCAATGGTAAAGGCTTCATTATTTGAAGTATCTGCGAGTTGTGCAACAAAATGCTCTTGGTGTAAATGTTCAGTTTGCCATCCAGCCTGTACTGCAGAATTGGTCACAAACTCCATAAACCCTGTAGGGCCACAGACATATAGATGTTTGTCGGGAGCATTCTGCTGGAGTACCTGTGACATATCGCAACCAGTGCCAGGCTGATCTTGAATATGAAAATGAATGTTTGAACCAAAATGTTCAGTTAAATTACCGTAGAAGGCAATCATGTCATGGCTACGGACGAAGTAATGTAACTCGAATGGAATTCGTGCGGATTTAAGCCGATATGCCATGGATAAAATAGGCGTAATTCCAATCCCGCCAGCAAATAAAATAGCTTGTTTCGTTTCAGGATGAATTTTAAATAAATTACGGGGTTCTCCAATTTGTAGAAGATCACCTTCATGGTATTTCGTATGGATACAACGTGATCCTCCCCGTGAATTGGAATCATGTAGCACACCAATGACATAACGATGTCTTTCACTACAACTATTTGAAAGTGAATATTGGCGAGTTAGACCATTTTTAAGATGCACGTCAATATGTGCACCTGCTTCAAAAGTCGGGAGAGGCGTACCATTTGCTGACACCAGTTCAAATGCACGAATTGAGGGCGTGAGTTGATGAATTTTATGAATCATTACGTCCATGTTCATCTTCCTTTAAATCACATGAATATTTGGAAACTTCTGTTTAGATATTTCTGGAGGCGTTGTATTTTCTTCAGTAAGCAGACGCTCAATGACTCGACGTGACTGAACTCCACCTGCATCGATGTTAAGCATCAATAACTTTCGGTGAGGATTGCTTAAAATATTTTGTTGTTGCTGTTCCAACATTTCTAAATCTTCAGTGAAAATTTTGCCTTGACCTTCACGAATTTGATCGGTGAGTTCAACATTCTCTGGCTGGAAATTACGGGCCATTCCCCAGAAATACCAATGCGAGGTTTCTGTTTCTGGTGTAATGAAATCTACGACGATAGAGGACACTTTTTTATCTTTTGGTGCGTCATAGCCACCGTATCCCGCATGAGCGACACCGACTTCAATGTGTACGTTGCTTGGAGCATAGAAATGACAGCGCTGCCAACGATCTACAGGTATGTCATCGGCCAAATTGTTGCCACGAAGTGCCATTTGCCAGAAAGGTGGCGCAATAACATTTTCCATATAACGCTCAGTAATGACCTGATCGCCATCCACCTTAGTTACAGGTAGGGCTTCATCAATTTCTTTTTGACCAATACTGCTTGAGTGGACATAGGTTTCATGGGTTAAATCCATAAGGTTGTCGATCATCAGGCGATAATCACATTGGATATGAAATAAGCCGCCACCATAGCTCCACTCGGGATGTTCAGCCCATTCTAGTGTTGGAAGTTTTGATTCATCTGCTAACGCTTTTTCACCTGGCCAGACCCAAATGAATCCATATTTTTCGATGACTGCGTAGGCTTTGTTGCATGGAAAACCATGGGTACGTTGTGCTGGCATAGATACCGTTTTTCCGTCACATCCCATCACTAAACCATGGTAACCACATACGAGGTTTCCATCTTCAACATAACCTAATGACAGGGGGGCACCACGATGTGGGCAGAAATCTTCCACGGCAGCGACCTGATTTTCTTTGCCACGATAAAAAACGATCTTTTCACCACAAATTGTGCGACCAAGAGGCTTATCTTGAATTTCTTCTGGACGGCATGCGACATACCAAGCATTTTTAATAAACATGTGTGACGTCTCCTTATCACCTATTGGATCCAATTTATGATTTTGATAAATTCATGTCAAGCATTTGGCATGTTTGTTTTCTGAAAGAGCCATTTTTCTCTTTCTATTAAATGTATATATTATTGAAAATAAATATAATTTTAAATTTTAAAAAATATTAATTCGAATGAGATTTATTTTTTAATAAAACCATTGATTTTTTGGATCCATTTATTCAGTATAAAAAAAGCAGGATGCTTAGCAAAACGTGTCGACAGCATACGGTTTGTGAAATCAAACAATGTTAATAAATTTTTGGATAGGGATATGCATGATCAGCCATCGCAGGCTTTTGCGTTGATGTATGTGTATTTTATCCAATGTTGGAGATATACACATGAACCGAGATGTTCTTAGTGAAATAAACCAAAATAAGATGAGCCGTTATCAATGGTTCGTGATTTCAATTTGTATTTGTCTAAATATTATCGATGGTTTTGATGTCATGGTCATGGCATTTACAGCCCCTTCAGTGTCTATGGAATGGTCTCTATCAGGCGCACAAATCGGATTGCTCTTGAGTGCAGGTTTATTCGGAATGGCCGCTGGTTCAATATTTTTAGCGCCTTTTGCAGACAAAGTGGGGCGTCGTTTATTGATCTTATCTTGCTTAGTTATTTCTGGTCTAAGTATGTTGGCTTGCGCATTTGTAGACAATCACAATACCTTAGCATTACTTCGTTTTATCACTGGTATTGGTGTCGGTGGAATTTTGGCAAGTAGTAATGTTTTAGCAAGTGAGTATGCAAATGGGCAATGGAGAAGTCTTGCAGTGAGTTTAATGTCTACTGGTTATGGAATCGGTGCGACATTGGGAGGCGTATTATCACTGGCATTGATTGAACAATTGGGTTGGCGTTCAATTTTCTTGGCAGGTGGGATTGCGACGATCATGATGCTATTTGTGAGCATCTGGTTGCTGCCAGAATCACTGGATTATTTGTTGGCAAAAAGACCGAAACAAGCATTAAAGCAAATTAATATAACGATGCAGAGAATAGGGGGAAGTACTCTGTCTGCTTTACCACACCAAGTAAAAACCAGTACCGCGGGAAATAAAGGGGAGTTGGTCAAGCTATTTGATGGACATCTTCGCTTCCAAACACTGTGCCTGTGGTTTGCTTTTTTCTTAGTCATGTTTGGTTTTTATTTTGTGATGAGCTGGACACCTAAAATTTTACTTTCAATGGGAATGTCAGCTGATCAGGGTGTGACGACCGGAATTTTAATTAGTATTGGCGGGATTTTTGGTGCGGCAATCATCGGATTACTTGCTTCACGTATCAAAATTTTCTACGCATTAAGCCTGTTCTTAGGGTTAACGGCAGTTTGTGTATTCTTATTTGTTGCAGTATCAACGCATGTCAGTATAGCGCTGGTGGTTGGTTTGCTATTAGGAACGCTTATCAATGGTTGTGTAGCAGGCTTATATTCAATCTCACCGACAATTTATGATGCTGAAATCCGTAGTCGTGGTGTAGGTTATGCCATTGGATTTAGTCGTATTGGTGCAATTTTATCACCAACAGTTGCAGGCATTTTTCTGGATAAAGGTATCGCTCCAGCCACGCTTTATGCTTATTACGGTGTGGTCTTTATTTTAGCTATTTTCTTGATTTTAAGCTTGGGTAATGCTTTTTACAGGAACAAAAAAGAGCAAAATTACTCCCTTAAAACAGCACCTTAAATCCTAAAAAATTAAATAGTTGAGATAAAAAATGAAAAAGACATCTGTATGGATGGGGATATGCTTGTGCCCGTTATTTAGCCAGATCGCACATGCCGAGTTTATTAAAGACAGTAAAGCCGAGTTGACACTTCGAAATTTTTACTTCGACCGAGACTATAAGCAAGATCTATATCCCTATACAGCCGCCAGAGATTGGGCACAGGGTTTAATCTTTAAAGGACAGTCTGGTTATACCGAGGGTAACGTAGGATTCGGTCTGGATGTATTGGCGATGGCAGGCTTTAACTTGATGGGCAATCGTGCAGATGACTATGCTCGTAGTGGTTTATTGCAGGTCAATGCGGATAACTCTCGTGATGATTATTATGGGAAAATTGGAATTACGGGAAAGGCAAAATTCAGAAAAAATGAGCTATTTGTGGGGGATCTCGTTCCACAATTGCCGACTATATTTTCATCACCAGCACGTTTATTTCCCCAGACTTATCGCGGGGTTCGCTTTGTTTCAAATGAAATTCCAAATCTTCAATTAGAGGGGTTTTATGTAGATGAAGTGCGGCAACGCGACTCGATTCGCTATACAGAGGTGGGTATAGATAATATCAACCAACGTTTTGACAAATCAGCAAAGACTGATCATTTTTATAGTTTCGGGGGAAATTACCAATTAAAAGATTACCGTTTGCGTGCTTATCACGCCGAACTTAAAGATATTTACCAACAACAATTTTTAGGTTTTAACGGGAAACAAGCCTTAAACGAACAACTTAATTTTTTAAGTGATGTACGTTTTTTTAATAGTACCGAAACGGGAAGTAAACAAATCGGAGAGGTGGATAACCGTCATTTGAGTGGTTTATTTGGTTTGAATTATCAAAATCATACGATTTCTTTGGGATATATGCAGTCGTTTGGTTCGACGGGATTACCATTTTTATCGGGAACAGAAAGTCCTGTTGTGCTGGATTTTATGAGTTCGGATTATTCGAATAAGGATGAAAAAGTCTATTCAGTTCGTTATGAATATGATTTCAAAAATGCACAATTAGGTGATATTCCACTAAATGGTCTTCGTTTTATGACACGATATGCAAAAGGGGAAGATATTGATTTACTCCAATATGGAGGTCAACGTTTTAAAGAGGAATCAATTGAGTTCGATCTGGGGTATAAAATCCCTGAAGGTAAATTACAAGGTTTAGGGATGAGAGCCCGTTTTTCCCATTATCGTAATGATATGCCAACGAATATGGTTTTCCATTCAGCGAATGAAATGCGTTTTAACATTGATTATAGTTTTAGGTTTTAATTGGTGCGCTCAGCGGGACTCGAACCCACGTCGGTCGCTTAGGAGGCAACTGCTCTATCCAGTTAAGCTATGAGCGCATAGTGCAATGATTATAAACAAAAAAGTGATTGCCGAAGCAATCACTTTTTGATTAAAGGGACCAACTGTTTAATCTTTGGATTTTGGGTTGAGAACTTTATATAGCGCAAGCATGAGCACAATCCAAATAGGGATCATAAGCACAGACTCTTTAAAGCCTTGTTGCCACATGATAAAGAGAACCACAGCAATAAATGCTAATACTAAATAATTGCTAAATGGTGCCCAAAGTGCAGGGAAACTTGTTTTCAGACCAGTTTTCTTGATCATTTTCATAAACTGAAGATGCGTTAAGCTGATCATCGCCCAGTTTAAAACCAACGCCCCAACAACCACATACATCAAATGACCAAGTGCTTCTTCTGGTACAAAATAGTTTAAAAGTACGCAGCCAAAAATCAACAAAGCAGAAAGCAAAACAGCAGGAATTGGCACACCTTGTTTATTAGTTTTGGCAAAAACCTTTGGTGCATTGCCTTGCTGAGCTAGACCATAAAGCATACGGCTATTTGCATACATACCACTGTTATAAACAGATAATGCGGCGGTTAGAATGATGAAGTTTAGTAAGTGTGCTGCCCAACCGATGCCCATTTGACTAAAAATCATCACAAATGGGCTTTTATCGAGACCACCTAAATCAAGTTGATTCCAAGGAACCAATGACAGAAGGATCGTCAATGAACCGATATAGAAAATCAGGATTCGAAATACCACTTGGTTAATGGCTTTCGGAATCGTTTTCTTTGGATCTTTTGCTTCTGCCGCAGCCATCCCGATAAGTTCAATACCACCAAAAGCGAACATCAAGAAAGCCAACATGAAGAACAAGCCTTCAAAACCATTTGGAAAAAAGCCACCATATGTCCAAAGATTGCTAAATGACGCAGTTGAATTTGCATCAGCGGTAGCGATCAAGAACAAACCAAATAAAATCATGGCTATCACGGCTGTTACTTTGATGATCGCTAACCAAAATTCGGATTCACCATAGAATTTTACATTGGTAAGGTTAATCGCGGTGATCACAAGAAAGAAAAACAATACAGATGACCATGCAGGAATATGAGGCCACCAGTAATTGATATATTTTGCGACAGCAGTAAGTTCTGCCATAGCCACTAAGATATAGAGAACCCAATAGTTCCAACCCGATAGGAAACCTGGAAATTTACCCCAATATTTATACGCAAAATGGCTAAATGAACCTGCAACTGGTTCTTCGACGATCATTTCGCCGAGTTGACGCATGATTAAAAATGCGATCAAACCGCCAATTGCATAACCCAAAATGATAGATGGTCCAGCAGACTGGATCACTTGTGCAGAACCTAAAAATAAGCCCGTACCAATTGCCCCACCCATGGCGATGAGCTGAATATGACGGTTTTTTAGTCCACGCTGAAGTTGAGAAGTATCGTTGTTCAAAGGACTGAGCTCGACGAGGAATAAGTGGATTATTCTAATAGATTGAAAGATTTTCGCCTAGTAAAACAACAGTTAGGCTATGACTGGAAGTAGTGTTAAAAAATCCTTGAAAATCCTATATTTGAATCGATGGTAAAATAAGCGAAGATGAATGTTTAAACAACTAGAAATAGCTCTTGCTGTTTAATTCACAATTTTTTATTTTGTTGCCATTGTCAAACACAGCCGATCCACTGAATATACAGGGCATAATTTAAGCATGATATTTGGCTTAGAAAAATAGGTTATAAAGTATTTTGGCTTGTTGTACAGTAATTTTAAATGAAATCGCTATTGTACGAAAAACACGATAAAAGGATGAAATGAAATGAGCTCAGTCCCACAAATTAAAGTCCCTGCTACCTATATGCGTGGGGGGACAAGTAAGGGCGTTTTTTTCAAATTAGATGATTTGCCGGCATCAGCACAAGTGGCTGGCCAAGCGCGTGATCAACTCCTTCTCCGTGTGATCGGAAGTCCTGACCCATATGCTAAGCAAATTGATGGGATGGGTGGGGCAACTTCTAGTACAAGTAAGACCGTGATTTTGGCAAAAAGCTCTGAGCCAGAACATGATGTAGATTATTTGTTTGGGCAAGTCTCAATTGACCAGCCTTTTGTAGACTGGAGTGGTAACTGCGGTAATTTAACTGCGGCAGTTGGATCCTTTGCAATTTCAAATGGTTTGGTCGATGCTGAGCGTATTCCTGAAAATGGTATATGTACGGTACGTATCTGGCAGAAAAATATTCAGAAGACCATCATTGCTCATGTACCGATCACTAATGGAGAAGTTCAAGAAACAGGTGATTTTGAGTTAGATGGTGTGACTTTCCCAGCAGCAGAAGTTCAGATTGAGTTTTTAGATCCTGCTGATGACGGTGAAGATGGCGGTGATATGTTCCCTACAGGAAATGTGGTGGATCAACTCAATGTACCTGATATTGGATCATTCCAAGCGACCTTTATTAATGCGGGTATTCCAACCATTTTCTTAAATGCTGAAGATATTGGCTACCAAGGGACTGAGTTACAAGATCATATCAATGGTGATGCAACAGCGCTGGCTCGTTTTGAAAAGATTCGTGCTTATGGTGCTGTACAAATGGGGTTGTTTAAAGATGTTTCTGAAGCCGCATCTCGTCAGCACACGCCAAAGATCGCTTTTGTGTCTAAGCCAAAAACATATATCTCTTCAAGCGGAAAATCTGTTGAGGCAACTGAGGTGGATCTGCTGGTACGTGCCCTTTCTATGGGGAAACTGCACCATGCAATGATGGGTACAGCCGCTGTTGCGATTGGTACTGCTGCTGCAGTTCCAGGTACCTTAGTTAATTTAGCCGCAGGTGGTGGTGAACGAGAAGCGGTACGTTTTGGTCACCCATCAGGAACATTGCGTGTTGGTGCGCAGGCAGAATTGATTGATGGTAAATGGTCAGTAAAAAAAGCCATTATGAGTCGAAGTGCGCGCGTATTAATGGAAGGCTGGGTGCGCGTTCCAGGAGATAGTTTCTAAGGTCTGTATAAATCCCCCTGTTATAAGGGGGACTTCCTCGAAATTGATGATATGATGTCGACATTCCGACAAATCTTGTCATATCATTTTTTATTCAATATTTCGAGGCAATTGTGTCATCTATTTCTCCAGTTAATGCGGATGTTTTAAAACAAGCTCAACAACGTATTCAACAAGATTTATTGACTGCATTAGCTGCATTTTCTATTCCAGAACCGTTAAAAGCAGCCGTCCATCATGCAGTCATGCTTGGGGGCAAGCGTGTTCGTCCAGCATTGTGCTATGCCACAGCTTCGTTAAAACCAAATCATAATTTTGCCGCAGTTCGCCGTGCTGCCGTTGCCGTTGAGTTAATTCATTGTTATTCCTTGGCACATGATGATTTGCCATGTATGGATAATGATTTATTACGTCGTGGTCAACCAACTTGTCATGTGGTATTTGGTGAAGACACGGCATTGCTGGCAGGAGATATTTTGCAATCGATGGCATTTGAGATCCTTGGCAGTCGTTTATTTGATGAACAAGGACAGGGTATAGATAGTCAGATCGTACTCAAGCAAATGCAGATTTTGGCAACTGCGAGTTCAAAAATGGTTGCTGGGCAGGTATTAGACCTACAAGCCGAAGGAAAACAAGTTGATCAAACTGAATTAGAAAATATTCATCGTAATAAAACAGGGGCATTGATTCAGGCTGCGATCATGATGGGGGCAGTTACTGTTTTTGCAGGGACGGATCCAGCAATTCCGAAATTACGTCAATTCGGGCAAACCATTGGTTTAGCTTTCCAAGTGCAAGATGATATTTTAGATATTACAGCCAGTACTGAAACTTTAGGAAAGACTGCGGGCAAGGATGAACAAGTGCAGAAATCAACTTATCCTGCACTGATGGGTTTGGAACAGGCTAAAACCTATGCTCAGACTTTACATGATCAGGCTTTTGATGCATTGGCGTATTTTGGTGACCAAGCGCAGGAGTTAACGGCTATTTCACATTTTTTGCTTGCTCGAAAAAGCTAAAAAAATAAGAATAAAAAAAACAAAACGGCAGATCTGCCGCTTTGTTTTTTGAATGATGGTTTAGTGTTTGCCCATCAATCCACGAATTGTATTGAGTACATCGGCTGGTAACACCACTGTTTTCGCATTATTTGATTTTGATAACTCTTGCATGGCTTTAACATATTGCTCACCAAGCAAGTAAGCAACAGGCGTTTCTTTATCGCCAACTGCACTTGTTACCATTTCAATTGCACGTTTAGATGCTTCAGCAAGAACAACTTGTGCTTCTGCATCACGACGAGAAGCTTCTAAACGGCCATCCGCTTCAAGAATAGCAGCTTGTTTCTCACCATCTGCTTTGGTTACGGTTGCACGACGCTGACGTTCAGCAGCAGCTTGGGCTTCCATTGCTGATTGCATAGTGTGTGATGGTTGAATGTCTTGGATCTCAACCGTTTTAAGGGTAATTCCCCAATCTGCAATATCGTCAGAAATCGCAGCTTTAAGCTTCGCTTTGATCTGATCTCGAGAAGACAAAGCATCATCTAAAGCCATTTCACCAGCGATTGAACGCAGTGAAGTTTGAACCATGTTCTGAATCGCCCAGTTATAGTTCTCAATACCATAGACTGCTTTTTCAGGTGTTGTAATATTGATATATGCCACAGCATTCATCACTAATACAGCATTATCACTGGTAATCACTTCTTGCGAAGGAATATCCAAAACAATATCTTTGGTGGTTATTTTATAAGCGACTTCGTCAATATACGGAATCACGAAATTCAAACCTGGCTGTAGAGTGGTATGGTATTTACCTAATCGTTGAACAATCCATTTGTAGCCTTGAGGAACGAGACGTACCCCTTTGAAAATGGTTGTCGCAACAAATGCTAAAAACGCAATGACAACTATAGTACCGACAGACATTTGAAACCCTCTTTTTGTTTATGAATTGCAATGTGGTTGGACGACTAAATCATTGCCCAAAATATCAATTACTCGAACGCGATCACCCACTTTGACTGGCGTTGTACAGCGACAATGCCATTCATCAGAACCCAATACAGGCAATGAGAAACGAACCAGAATTTGTTCATGCTCAAGACCTGTTTGAATCACCATACCCACTTGACCAATGGTGGCTTCACGAGAAAGACCAGCCTTGGTTTTGTCGATAGATAACGGTTTGATAAATTTGAACCAAAGAAGTGTGCATAAGATAGATAAAATTCCCCAAGTAATGACTTGAGTTGGAAATCCCATCATTGGGAAGAGCCATAATAAAATGCAGACCATGATGGCAGCTATGCCGAACCATAGCGCGGCAAACGCAGGCATAATTAACTCTGAAAGAATGAGTAAAATCCCTAATACAAACCAGTGCCAAGGCTCAACTACAAATTCCATAGATTTGCTCGCATTATAAAAATACAGGAGATGAAAATTTATTCATCTCCTGTACTCTAGCAGATCATTAACTCTATGAATATACAGGAGCTGTCGATATTTGAAATATCGATAGCTGCTATGTCCTTTTTTTAGAATTTAGGTGTCGGGGCAGGTTTTAATGCAGCTGGTGATTTCTTAAATGTAGTAATCGCATTTTGAATCGCAACAATCTTCGCTTGAGCTGCTTTTTCACCTTCAAGAATGGCTTGATGACTGGATTTTAAATCAAGTACACCCAGATGTCCGACTTTAGGCTGGATTACAATCGAGGCTTGATTGAGTTCCTCATTGATACTTTGCTGTCCCATAATATTTAGCGTTTGATCAAGTAATCCCCACATGCTGACAGGTCGATCGGCTGTTGGTCGGGCAGAGATATCTACTGCAATTACGATATCAGCCCCCATATCTTTTGCAGTTTTCACTGGAATCGGGCTGACTAGTCCACCATCGACATATTTTGTATTTCCAATGACAGTAGGTACAAATACGTTTGGAATACTACACGACGCTCGAACTGCTTGTCCTGCATTTCCTTTAATGAACTCCGCCTTTTTACCATTATCTAAACGTGTCGCTACAGCTGCGAAACGAATTGGAAATTTTTCAATTGGCTTGTTTCCAATTTGAGTGTTGACGTAGTTTTGTAGCTTTTGACCCAGAATAAACCCTTGACTATTTATGGTCAAATCACGGATATCTGATTCTTGGAGTTTCAAAGCAAGATTTTGCATTTGATAAGGCGTTTGTCCGCTGGCATAAATACTGCCGACAAAGCTGCCTGCACTTGTACCCGTGACAATTTTAGGTTTAATCCCATGTGATTCTAATACTTTGATCACACCAATATGAGCAAAGCCTTTTGCGCCACCCCCGCCTAAGGCAATTGCAATCACAGGTTCACGTGCTTGCATCGTCGGAGTGGGAACAGTTTTCTTTGCAGTGGGATCACAGCCAAATAAAGTGAAGCTGACCAGCGCCAAACAAGAAAGTCGAGCAATATTCATATCGAATGTAGATTAATTAACCAATTGGAAGGGCACATCAGATCAGATTTACCCTTATTTTTCTAGTCTTTTTTCACTAGTTTTTGTAATGGCTCTGCAAGCCATTCCGGGTTTTTAGGTGAGAAATGACCAACATAGTGTTGCATGATCTGCTCTAGATCTTGCTGATAATGTCCTGTTGGTGTGAAAGCACCTAAGCTGTAGATCGTCTTATGATCATAATCAAAGGCAAACATGACGATTGGAATACCTGCTGCATGCGCAATATGATAAAAACCGCTTTTCATTTTCTCGGCTTTTTTTCGCGTTCCTTCAGGTGCCATACCGACCCAAATCCGTTCGTGTTGGTGTATGGTTGCAACAACTTGTTCTGTCAGCCCGTATGAGCTATCGCGACGTACAGGGATCAAACCAGCCCAGTTGAGAAAAGCTTTGAAGGGGGGGTTAAACAACGTATCTTTTCCAAGCACTGTTATTTTTAGTCCCAAGCCACCAATCGCCAGAAAACCATACCAACCATCAATATTTGAAGTGTGTGGTGAAATAATGGCTACTGCTTTAGGAAGATTGGGAATTTCGCCGACGACCGTCCAACCTTGGCTTAAAAAGAGTTTTTTACACAATTCTCGGCTATAAAAGTTTCCACGTTGTGGCACTAATGGCGGTAAATCAGGAAAATGTTGTGGCATAAATAAAAATTTAAAATAACAACTTCTTATTATGTTAAGCGGTCATACGATACACTGCATTGGCAAAAAATAAGATTTTATGATCTTGAAAATGGAATGAATAGATACTTCTATATGTGGATTGCAGATTACAGGAATCGTTTGTATGCCTAATATTCGACAGGTTTATCTCCTGCTATTTTCGTTATATTGGGCGCAAGGTCTACCCGTTGGCTTTATCACGCATGCTTTACCTGTGATCTTAAGAGCGCAAGGTGTGTCTTTGGCGCATATCGGTGGTTTTGGATTATTGATGTTGCCTTGGGCGATTAAAATCTTTTGGGCCCCATTTGTCGATCGAGTTGCATTGTCACGGTTGGGACAATACCGCAGTTGGATTATTCCAACGCAATTATGCAGCGTGACCATTTTAGTAATTCTATCTTTTTTCCCAATTCATGCACTTGATCAACCCAGTTATTTGTTGATTTTCTTTGGGTTATTGTTGTTTATGAATCTGACTGGTGCGACGCAGGATATTGCCACGGATGCCTTGGCAGTGAATTTACTAAAAAGTGATCAACAACACTGGGGGAATACGATTCAAGTGATTGGCTCACGACTTGGGTTTATCGTAGGCGGTGGAGCCGTGTTGTGGTGTTTGGACTGGTTACATTGGCAAGCAACATTTTTGATTTTGGCGCTATTGGTTTTTTTGAATACGCTACCCGTTCTTTTCTTTCAAGAACCGATTCATGCCAAAGTGCAAACCACGCATGATCAGCCAGCTCGCTCTATATTTAAAACGATTACTGCATATCTGGATTATTTTAAATCTTCTTCAGAATTAAAAGCATGGCTATTGGTATTGGTCAGTTTCAAGATTGCGGATGGGTTGTCGGGGCCTTTACTCAAACCATTAATGGTTGATATGGGCTTGAGCTTCTCACAGATTGGAATTTATATCACTATGTTAGGTGCAGTCGCAGCTTTGGCTGGGGCAGGAATAGCAGGTGTCTTGCTGAAATATATTGCTAGACCAACTGCATTGATTGCATTTTCATGGTTAAAAATCCTGAGCCTGCTGGGGTATGTTTGTTTGGCTTTTGTCTATGAACATGGTTATCAGATTAGTCCGTTGTGGCTATATTTAGTCAATGCATTTGAAGATGCGTGTTCTACTCTATTGCTGGTGGTGATGCTGACTTTAATTATGCATTACAGTCGTAAACAATTTGCAGGGACTGATTTTACCTTTCAGGTTTCGATTATGGCGACAGTAAGTGGTTCACTCTACATGATCAGTGGCATATTGGGGGATGTATTAGGTTACTACTTTTATTTGATGATTATTGTGATTGTTGGGATGTTTACATTAATACCAATTTATTCATGGAAATATAAAAAATTCTCTTAAATTATGGTAAGTTGTTGAAATAAACCCATTAAATATTGTTTTAATATTTTTGCATATGCTTTTTCATAGTTGTAAAGTGTATTCTTTCGCCATTTAAATATGTATTTAATCATACTAAATTTATGTGAATATGGAATAAAACATGAAGGGGGTTTTATATTTTTCATTATTAGAATTACGTGAATAATGAAGCTAAAAACAGTGAGAAAGAAGGTGGGTATTAGCCTAAAGTCTAAATAAGAATAATGAAATATTTTTTTAATCGTTCTGTAATATAAAGGTGCTGTGTAGGATTTGTTACCAAATATAGTAAAGAGAATGTCTTGGTAAATTGGAAAGATGGTTTCACCTTATTTCGATCCAAGCTTCAACTTTATTTTATATATAAATCATTTTTTTAGATGTAGTAACCAAATTCATGCACCTCAATACATTGGAAAATGTTTGATCCTTTTAGTTCTTAGCAAAAATACGGATCAATTTCGCATGGATAGGCAACATAAAATATAGATTAGGAGTTTTCGA
>NZ_GG665953.1:110566-124950 GCF_000156555.1 Acinetobacter sp. ATCC 27244 | reverse complement strand
CCAGTTTTCGATGCAATTATCACTAAATAGTAAATCATTTGTAATTAAAGGTTTAGCGCTAACGGTCACGGCTTTGATGATGAGCGGAGCACATGCGGCAGCTTCCGATAAGGAAGAAATTCAAAAGCTTCGTCAGGAAGTTGAAGCATTAAAAGCTTTAGTCCAAGAACAACGACAGGTACAACAGCAGCAGCAGGTACAATTAGCGGAAGTTAAGACCCAGCCTCAAGTAACCACGCCTGTTTCTCCATTAGCATCTTTAAAGTCGAAAGCGGGAGCTGACGTAAATCTGTATGGTTTTGTTCGAGGAGATGCCAACTACATTATCGAAGGTGCAGATGATGATTTTAATGCTGTAAGTAAGTCAACAGGTGAGGCGAAAGATAAATTACGGGCCACAGCTAAAACAACACGTCTTGGTTTAGATTTTACCACGCCAGTCGGTGATGCCAAGGTAGGAGGGAGAGTTGAGGTGGACTTCGCGGGCACCAATGAGGCATTACGTATTCGTCATGCATACTTAACTTATGATAACTGGCTCTTTGGCCAAACCACATCAAACTTTCTATCGAGCCATGCGCCTGAAATGATAGACTTCTCTACCAACATTGGTGGTGGTACAAAGCGTCTTCCGCAAGTCCGTTATAACTACAAATTGGGTCCAACCACACAGTTGTTCGTTTCAGCAGAAGAAGGTGATAGCTCAGCAACTGATGATAAAATTAAATATAGATTACCTGTGTTGACAGCTAAAGTGACACAAGCTTATGCAGAAGGTAAAGGTTCTGCTTCAGCACGTGCTTTAGTTGAAAATTATAAATCAGAAAAGGCTGGCGACGATAAAACTGGTTGGGGTATTGCTCTAGGAACTGACTTTAAAGTTGCTGACCCATTGAAGCTTTTTGCTGATGCCTCTTATGTAGTGGGTGATAGCAGTTATCTTTATGGCAGCAACACAGCTTATACCGTAGTAAATGATGATATAGAGCAAAATGAAGTCATCGCTGTACAAGTCGGTGGAACTTATAAAATCTTACCTAACTTGCGTTCAACATTAGCATACGGTGCTCATTTTGCTGATGATGGTACTGACTATGCCAAAGCCAATGTCACAGCCAATGAGAAAGTACAACAAGCTTGGATCAACTTTATTTATACGCCTGCGAAACCAATTGATTTAGGGGTTGAATATATCAATGGTAAGCGTGAAACATTTGAAGGTAAGTCTTTTAAAGATAATCGTGTTGGTTTGATGGCGAAATACAGCTTCTAACACATCCCTATACGCAAGGATAAAAAATCGAGGTTAAGCCTCGATTTTTTATTGATAAAACTCTTCAGAGGTTCTATAGCAAATTAGAGTCTTTTATCTTTAAGTCATTTTTAAGTTTGTTTCAGTAAGGTTTCAACACTCCAAAATTGATTGGTAGAGTGTGACTTTCATGCTGCTGCAAAAACTCAAGATCAAAGCCATTTCTCTACTGACTTTTAACCTTTTATTGGCAGTTTGGTTGGGATTATTCCTTAATATTAGCTTTTATGAAAGACTTCGATCACTCACACCCTATACAGGGATAAAGGCGAATTTATTTGTTGCCGCCTCTGTTATGGTCGTGATCGCCGTATATAACTTTATCTTGCAGTGGGTGAGTTGGAAGTGGAATGCAAAACTGATTGCGATGATTTTAATCGTAATCGGTGGGTTGGCTTCTTATATGGTAACAAGTTTAGGGGTGTTGATCACTGCCGACCAAATTCAAAATATCATGCAAACTAATTTTGCAGAAGCTCGAGATACATGGTCATGGAGTTTGTTGTTATGGGTCCTAGGAATGATTATTTTTCCTATCACCGCAATGCTTTTGATTCCAATTAAATCTGAACCGATCACGGGTCAAATTTTAAAGAAAGTTATGGCTTCAGGACTGGCTTTGTTGCTTGTAGCTGGGACACTATTTATTTTTTATGTTGATTTTGCTGCAATTTTTCGTGAGCATCGAGATTTAAAACGTATGCTATCGCCACAAAATATGCTTGCAGCATCTGCTTCTTATTATAAAAAGAAAGCACCACAGCAAAATCTACCTTTGCTTGGTTATGGTTTGGATGCAGAGATTCACGATCAAAATACAGAAAATTTACCTAAATTAATGGTGTTAGTGGTTGGTGAAACAGCGCGTGCTGAAAGTTTCGCTTTAGATGGTTATGCAAGAAATACCAATCCCAAACTTGCTCAGCAAGAGATCATCAATTTTTCCCAAGTGAGCTCTTGTGGTACAGCAACGGCTGTATCTTTGCCATGTATGTTTTCAGGCATGCCTAGAGTGGATTATGATGAGCAACTCGCCAGTCATCGTGAGGGGTTATTGGATATCGCTAAGCGAGCGGGTTATCAAGTGACGTGGATTGATAATAATTCAGGTTGTAAAGGAACCTGTGACCGTGTTGAACAGTTTAAAATACCAGATACGCTTCAACAAAAATGGTGTAAGAATGATGAATGTCTTGATGGAATTTTAGTCGATAGTTTAAAGGTTTATCTAGAAAAAATTCCAGCACAAGATACGCGTCCACGCTTGGTTGTGTTACATCAAATTGGCAGTCATGGCCCTGCGTATTATGAACGTGTACCGAGAGTATTCAGTCAGTTTAAACCAACGTGTGATACCAATGCGATTCAAGGTTGTGATCATGATCAATTGATCAATAGTTATGACAATACGGTGCTCTATACAGATCATATATTGGATGCATTAATAGAAACATTAAAAAATACAACGCAATATCGAAGTGCAATGTGGTATTTATCAGATCATGGTGAGTCCACTGGTGAACATGGTATGTATTTACATGGCGCGCCCTATGCAATCGCACCAACACAACAAACCCATATTCCGATGTTGATGTGGTTTTCTAAATCATGGCAGCAACAGGCAGAAAAACAAGTGCACTGTTTGTTACAACAACAGGATAAAAAACTGAGTCAAGATAACTTATTTCCAACCATGCTGAGTTTATTGGATGTGAAAACCAAAGTGATTGACTCAAACAACAATATGCTAACAGCATGTACCCATCCATAAGGTGAGATGAGCTTATGACCAAGATCTTGATGATCGAAGATGACTTTATGATTGCAGAGTCAACTATAACCTTATTGCAATTCCATCAGTTTGATGTTGAATGGGTCAATAATGGTGTAGATGGTTTGGCTTTGCTCGGAAAGCAAGCTTTTGATTTGGTGTTGCTGGATTTGGGTTTACCTTTGATGGATGGTATGCAAATCCTTAAACAAATTCGTCAACGCACGGCAATGCCCGTGTTGATTATTTCAGCGCGTGATCAACTACAGAATCGCGTCGATGGTCTTAATCAAGGTGCAGACGATTATCTGATTAAGCCCTATGAGTTTGATGAGTTGCTGGCTCGTATCCATGCTTTATTGCGCCGTGGCAATACTGTCATGAATCAGAATAAAGGTAATACCCAACTTCTTAAAAGTGGTGATCTTATTCTCGATGTGGAACAGCATTTAGCGACGTTTAAAGGGGAGCAAATCGAACTCTCGAACAGAGAATGGGCGATTCTGATTCCGATGGTGACACATCCTAATAAGATTTTTTCAAAGGCAAATCTAGAAGATAAGTTGTATGATTTTGATAGTGAAGTCACCAGTAATACAATCGAAGTGTATGTTCATCATTTACGTGCAAAGTTGGGTAAAGACTTTATTCGGACAATTCGTGGATTAGGCTATCGACTAGGGCAACCTTAATAATGCTAAAGATATCTAAGCAATTTTCACTGAAAAAACGACTGATCTGGGGGACTTCACTTTTCAGTCTTTTGCTTGGATGTCTGCTGGTATTTACTGCTTATAAAATTGCATTGTATGAAGTTGATGAGATTCTAGATACGCAAATGCAGTATATGGCGGAACGATCTGTCACGCAGCCGATGACCACGATCGCCAGTAAAGTAGAACTGCATCGAAGTTATCATGAGGAAGATTTGCTGGTTGATATTTGGGCATATAAAGATCGTAGTCATTTATCACATCATACCCATTTGCTTATTCCGCCGGTACAACAAGCAGGTTTTTATAGCCAAGAAACCCCTCAAGGTAAATGGCGAGTATATGCGATCCCTTTGCAAGACTATCAAATCCAAGTCAGTCAGCAAGAAAGTGTGCGTAAGAATTTTGCATGGGAATTGGCTGGGAGTATGTTTATTCCCTATGTGTTGCTTTTGCCATTTGCCATCATCATTCTCGCATTTATTATTAGTTTAAGTTTAAAACCTTTGGATGATTTCAAAGAAGAGCTAACACAGCGTGATTCAGATGGCTTAGCTCCGATTGATAGCGGTGAGTATCCTCAAGAGTTGATACCGACCATTGAAGAAATGAATCATCTATTTGCGCGTATTCAGCATGCTCAAGCTGAACAAAAACAATTTATTGCAGATGCAGCACACGAACTCAGAACTCCTGTGACTGCATTAAATTTGCAGACGAAAATTCTGATGAGCCAATTACCAGAACAACAGTCCTTACAAAATTTAAGCAAGGGGTTGGCCCGTATTCAGCATTTGGTCACTCAATTATTGGCCTTAGCAAAGCAGGATGTTGGCCTAATGTTGGTGGAGCCGCATAGCCAATTTCGTTTAAATGATGTTGTATTGGACTGTATCGAGCAACTGGTTAGTTTGTCGATGCAAAAAGAAATTGATCTAGGATTTGAACGCAATGATATCGTGGAGATGCAAAGCCTTGAATCCACAGTACATTCGATTATATTTAATCTGATTGATAACGCGATTAAATACACCCCCAATCAAGGTATTATCAATATTTCTGTATATAGCGACGATAAAGATTTTGCCTGTATTCAAATTGAAGACAGTGGTACAGGTATCGATCCTGAAAAGTATGATGAGGTTCTGAAACGTTTTTATCGTGTCCATCATCATTTGGAAGTGGGTAGTGGCTTGGGATTGTCCATTGTTGATAAAGCTACGCAACGTTTGGGGGGAAGTTTAACCTTGGCTCAAAGTAAAGATTTGGGTGGATTATCCGTGACTGTTCGACTTCCCAAAACCCTTGAACGACATACTTAGTATCAGTTCTATAAAACATAAATTAAATGCTGATATTTACTTCTGATTGTTCTTTTAAATAGCGTAAAAATAAAACACATTTTTGGATACGTTTTCCATCATTACCGACTTTTTTGATGTTTAAATGAGATATCCAGTTTAGGCGTTTTCCAACTTTACAAATGTCTTTATAGACTTGTGGTTCAGCCAATAATACTCGATAAAGTGTGTGGCTGGCATCATTTAATTGTTCAAATTCAAAATGATAGGCAGTTGAAAATATAAATAATAGCCAGTCGCGAACAAAACAGTCATGTAGACTAAGCACATCTCCAGGATCTGTCTCAAAATCAATAAAACTAAAGTGGTTCTGCTCATCAATTAAAATATTACGCGCAAAAGCTTCACTTAAATAACCTTCATTAAAATGGATGTTCTGGATTTCTTGTATTGCTTGTTCAAATAACGAAAGTTGTACACTAGGCTTTTTTTTACGGCCTGCGAGAGCTTGATCAAGTTGTTTTACTTTACTTTGACGTTGTATGCTGAGATCTTCTAGTAGAATTCCTTTTTCTGAGATAGCAAGTACATTCGGCGTAGAAATACCAAGTTGTTTGAGTTGATTAATGCGGTTAAATTCACACTGGATTGCTTTGCTACCACCTTGATTTGGAACAGGCATGATTGCGCCTAAATTGAAAATTTTGGCGAGCCATTTCAGGGGTGTGTATAACCATAAGCCATGACGTTCAGATGCTTTCTTTAACCATACTTTACCCGTGCTTAATTCATATGCTTGGATTGAATCTTGTTGAGTTGTAACTGTGGCATCTAAGAATTTTTGAAAGTCATCCATGTGCAGCTATTTATTCCTAAGTCATCATACTCATTTCAATGAGGACTCACTTTATCATATTGTGGCTTAATTACGGAATTGAAATATAGCGATGTGTGATGGCGAAAAGAAAATTAATGGCTTATATTTTAGCATAAAGCAACCGAGTCGGCTGCTTTATGCTTGCGATGAACTTAATGTAAAATTTTATCCAGAAACTGCTGAGCACGCTCGCCGCGTGGTGTACCAAAGAACTCATCTTTGGAACAATCCTCAACAATTTTTCCTTGATCCATGAAAATAATACGATTTGCGACCTGACGAGCAAAACCCATTTCATGGGTAACACACATCATCGTCATCCCTTCCTTGGCAAGTCCAACCATCACGTCAAGCACTTCATTGATCATTTCAGGGTCAAGTGCAGATGTAGGTTCATCAAACAACATCGCAATCGGATCCATACTCAACGCACGGGCAATTGCAACACGTTGTTGTTGTCCACCTGAAAGCTGTGCAGGGTATTTATTGGATTGTGCACTTAGTCCAACGCGGTCGAGATAAGCCAAACCTTTCTTGTTCGCTTCTGCTTCTGAACGACCTAACACTTTAATCTGAGCAATGGTTAGATTTTCGGTAATACTGAGGTGAGGAAATAATTCAAAGTGTTGAAACACCATTCCGACTCGACTGCGTAATTTGGTCATATCGGTTTTGGAATCATGAATCGGTACACCATCTACAAAAATTTTACCCTGTTGAAATGGCTCAAGACCATTTACAGTTTTAATCAATGTCGATTTTCCTGAACCTGATGGACCGCAAACGACAACCACTTCACCTTGACGGATTTGAGTAGAACAGTCGGTCAGTACCTGAAACTTTTCATACCACTTACTGACATTTTGGAGGTCTATCATTACTTTATTGTCACTCATACACGTAACCTCCTTTGTAAACGTTTCACTGCAAATGTTGCGATGGCACTAACGGTAAAGTACACCAACCCTGCAAATAAAATATATTGGGTAAGTAAGCCCATTAGATCCCCACGGACATAGTTTGTTCTGAAAAAATCCAGCAAACCAATGGCATATACCATGGTGGAATCCTGAAATAGAATAATAGTTTGTTGAAGTAATAGCGGGGTCATTTTTCGAAATGCCTGAGGCAAGATTATCAGACGCATGGACTGACCATAACTCATGCCGAGAGCGGCCGCTGCGGCAACCTGACCTTTTGGAATCGATTGGATACCAGCACGCACAATTTCAGAAAAATAAGCAGCTTCAAATAACATGAATGCCACGATACTAGAGACTAAAGCAGTATCAATGGTCAGATATTTACCTGTGATCGAGGTGTAAATAAACGGTACCGCAAAATAAAACCACATCAGTACCAGCAGTAGTGGAATGGAGCGAAAGAGGTTCACATAAGCTTGTGCGATTAGGTTCAAGACTTTAATTGAAGATAAACGCATTAGCGCAAGCAGCGTACCAATAAAAATACCGCCAATTGTGGCAATCACGACCACTTTTATGGTGATGCTGAAACCGTGCCAAAGGGCAGGGCCAGATTGTTGTAAATCATTCAGAAAAGAAGTTAGCCATTCCATACTACTTACCTCCTGAAATTAGACCAGGAATACGCAGACGTTTTTCCAGTAGGTTCATTGCAGAAATCAAGCAGATGTTGATGACGATAAAAATGATGGTGACAATGGTGTAAATTTCGATGGTATTTTGCGTGTATTCACTGATGGTTTTCATCTGTGAAATAATTTCCGCAACCCCGACAAGGGAAGCTACAGAGGTGTTTTTTACACAGTTCGTTAACTCTGAACTCAATGGGGGTAAAATTGTACGGAAAGACTGTGGCAGAATCACATAGCGATACAGTTGTGCCGTAGAAAAGCCCATTGCATAGCCTGCATTGATTTGACCTTGGGGTAAGGCTTCAATGCCCGTTCTTACTTGTTCACAAACACGTGCAGCGGTAAATAGTCCGAGTCCGATACTGGCAGAAATCAATGCGGTGGTATTGGCACCGAGATCACTCATCCACCAGTTTTTAATTGGTGCAGGGAGAAAGTTTGGAACCACATAAAACCAGATAAATAACTGAATAAGTAAAGGTACATTCCTAAACAGCGTGACGTAGGCGGTGCCTATGGCTCTGGCTGTTTTATTTGGAAGTGTACGCATAATGCCAAGGATACTGCCGAGAAGCATGGCAATCGTCCACGCTACCACAGCAATAACCACCAGCCATCCTAGACCCGTTACAACCCAGTTTAGGTAAGTGGTATCACCCACACCCGTTGATTGCCACAAAACTCCCCAGTTCCAGCTATAAGTCATAATAACTCCTGAGAAGAAGCGGGAGAACATCCATTGTTCCCCGGTTCCGCAATAATATTTTCGATATAAGTGATTGGGTTATTGATCCCGATCATGCGGATTGCTGATTAACGCTTTAAGTTGATCAGACATAGCAAAGTTCAGGTTAATATTTTTAGGTGGAATTGGTTGTTGGAACCATTTCTCGTACATTTGGTTAATTTCACCTGAAGCGTAGGTGGCTTTAATAGCATCATCAACCACTTGTTTAAATCCGGTATCACCTTTGCGCAACATACAGCCATAAATTTCTTGGATAGGTGCAGTGCCCACAATGTCCCATTTATTCGGATCTTTGGCTTTTGATTTTTCACCCGCAAGTAAAATGTCATCCATCATGAACGCAACCGCACGACCATTTTGTAACATCAGGAATGATTCAGCGTGGTCTTTGGCAGAAATGATTTCACCAATACCTAATTCTTGTTGATGCTGACGGATGTAACGTTCTGAAGTCGTACCTGCGGTGGTTACTAGTTTTTTGCCTTTGAGGTCGGCAAAATCTTTAATTCCAGAATCTTTGGCTGTTAACAGTCGTGAACCAACTTCAAAGAAACCCACTGAGAAATCAACTTGTTGTTGGCGTTCTTTATTATTGGTGGTGGAACCACATTCCAGATCTACGGTACCGTTTGATACGAGGGGAATACGGTTTTGGCTGGTGACGAGGTTATAACGGATTTTCAGGTCAGGCATATTTAGTTTTTGCTTAACAGCCTCAACCACTTTCAGTTGTAGATCATGGGCATATCCTTCAGGCTGATTTGGATTGCCAGCAATGTAAGAAAATGGAATAGAAGAATCGCGATAACCTAGCACGATCGTGCCAGAGCTTTTGATTTTATTTAAGGTACCTGAGGTAGAGACATCACCTTCAGTTGCTTTATCACCTGCGGCTGGAGCTTTATTATCACTACAGGCACTTAGGCCGAACATTAAAGCGCTTGCGCAAAGCAAAGAGGTCATGGTGCGTTTAGGTGTCATGTACAAAACTCCTTTTGTATCGTTATGGACGCATTCGTAATTGTTACTATTGAGCGGTCAGTTTTTATGAAAAATAATATCTTTTTTCATGTATAAAAATACATTAGTTTTCATATTAATAGACTTCAATACGGTTGCTCAAGCGATATTTTTTACGGTTTTGTTAAACGTAACTATGGATCAATCACGCAATTTAATAACGAACGAATTACAGTAAAAATTGCAGGAAAAAGAAAGCATAATACATGCCACAACTTGTATTTTTGGCGAGGATAAATTTCAGCGTAAATTTTAGGATGTAAAACCATAGATGACATTAGAACTAGGTTTCGTTCTAGATGTTATATGTCGTCAAAGTTTAAAATAAACGCCGTGATTGATCTGTAATTCTTTAAATCCGTATCATCGTCGAAAAAAAAGCGGCTAGATCGCCGCTTTAAATAATTGAAAAATTAGAACATTGATTGCTCTGAGTTCGCTGAAATTTTATGAACAGATAGGTCGGCACCACGGAATTCTTCTTCTTGAGATAAGCGAATACCTATAGTGAGCTTCAATAGACCATAGACGATGAAACCACCGATTAAAGCCACACTAATGCCCAATCCTGTGCCGATTAATTGTGAAATAAAAGATACACCACCCAAACCGCCAAGTGCTTGTTGGCCAAAAATACCTGCAACGATGGCGCCGAATGCACCGCAAATACCATGTAAAGGCCAAACACCAAGTACATCATCGACTTTGAGTTTATTTTGAGTATAAGTGAAGAAGTACACAAAAATCGCACCTGCACTTGCACCAATCACTAATGCACCAATTGGATGCACAATATCGGAGCCTGCACAGATTGCCACAAGTCCTGCCAACGGGCCATTATGTAAGAAACCTGGGTCATTTTTACCCATGAAGTTGGCTGCTAATGTACCACCCGCCATAGCCATGAGTGAGTTAATGGCGACGAGTCCTGAGATGGCCTCAACACGTTGCGCGCTCATTACATTAAAGCCAAACCAACCCACGATCAAAATCCATGAACCCAAAGCCAGAAAGGGAATAGATGATGGTGGATGAGCACTTACGCGTCCATCTTTATAGCGACCATTTCGTGCACCCAACAACAAGACTGCTGCAAGTGCGATCCAGCCCCCCATCGCATGGACGACGACTGAGCCAGCAAAGTCATGGAACGGAGCACCAAACTGATTTTCCAACCATGTTTGTACACCATAATTACCATTCCAAATCATACCTTCAAAAAATGGGTAGATCAGTGCGACTAATAATAAAGTGGCTAATGCCTGAGAGCGCATCTTCGCGCGTTCTGCGATACCACCTGAAACAATCGCAGGAATCGCTGCGGCAAAGGTGAGTAAGAAGAAGCAACGCATGAGGTCATAGCCATGATTGGCAGATAGTAATTCGCCAGTCACGAGGAAATTTTGACCATAAGCAATCCAGTAGCCGACAAAGAAGTAGGCAATTGCAGAGATACAGAAGTCGGTGAGGATTTTACTAAGTGCATTGACTTGGTTCTTATGGCGTACTGTTCCTAGTTCGAGGAAAGCAAATCCAGCGTGCATAGAGAGGACGAGTACAGCACCAAGTAATAGAAAAAAGATATCTACGTTTTGCATAACATGCTCGATATAAGTGCTAAACCCAATTTTGGTGCAAATAAAACGATCATTTTTTGCACCAAAATGGATTTAATTCATCTAAAAACTAGAGCGATCTATAAAAAGCTCATTTTGATGCACTGAGATATGCAAAAAACGCACCAATTTAGAGGTAATATTTTATTTTTGATGAAAAGTAGTGCATTTTGGCTTTTGGGTAGAACCTTAAGCCATTATTTGATATTAACTGGAAAATGAGCATGCATGATGGTGTGACAGAGCTAGATGCTTCTAATTTATAAAGTTCATATCGTACTTAAGTGTAATAACGGGTTTAAAACAAACTGTAAATCATCTTTAATCAATACCAATAAGTTGATTTTTGAAATATCCAAGCACTGCAACATTAAAAGCTGAGTAAAGTAATGAATAGTATTATTCTGGCCCTATTTCCTTTGGTGGCATTGATTGCATCAGGATATCTATTTAAAAAATATCATTTCCTGAGTCAAGATTTTTGGGCAGGTGCAGAAAAGCTAAATTACTATATTTTATTTCCTGCTTTATTATTCAATACCTTATCGACCACAAAGGTGGACTTTCAAAGTCTGAGTACAGCGATATTCGCTATGTTCTTTGTCGCGCTGCTCGTGACGGCTTCTATGTATGTATTGCGAATGTTTTGGAATATTCAGCCTGCTCGTTTTGGTGTACATGTCCAAAGTTTGGTTCGTTTCAATACTTACATTGGTTTAGCGTTGGTTGCTTCTTTATTCCAAAAAGAAGGAATGGCGATTTTGGTGATTTTACTGGCGCTGTGTATTCCGTTGGTCAATGTGATTTCAGTGCTGGCTTTAACCTCTAAAGAGCAGATGGCGGTTAAACCTGTTTTAATTGCGTTACTCAAGAATCCGTTGATTGTTTCTTGTATTGTGGGTGGAGTGGTTAACGTTTTAAATATTCCGATTTGGGATGGTCTTTCTGGTTTGATCAAGCTGTTTTCAGCATCAAGTTTGCCACTGGGTTTGTTATGTGTTGGCGCGGCTTTACAGTTTATGCAGATGAAAAAAGATATTGTGGTGTTAGTTGCGGATACATTTGCTCGACTTTTAGCGGTACCAGCTTTGGCATTTGTGGTCTGTACATGGTTAGGTTTGCCAAGCTTACAAACTCAAATTTTAGTGGTGTTTTTTGCTTTGCCAACGGCATCCGCTGCTTATATTTTAACGAAGGTCTTGGGTGGGGATAGTCAATTGATGGCTGCGGTGATTAGCTTTCAAACTTTATGTGCGGCTGTGACCCTGCCAATAATGATTTGGTGGGTATCTTGAACTATAAATCAAGTGACAAGATACTCTTCATGCTTAAACATAAGGATATTTTTCTATACTTATAAAGAGTTAATTACTTATTTGTCTTATTATTCAATTCTTCTTTTTCAGGTAGATGAACATGTCCTTTGATCTCGACGTCAGTTTTAAACAAGGGTCTGAACCATCTGCACAGCAGAAGAAGCTGAATCGTCTGATTGATCAAATAGAACAGCAAAAAATCAGCCTTGCCACATGGCAGAATGCGCAAGCCGAGATTCAACAACATACCCGACAGAAGCTCATGCCAGTGTATCGTGAACTACACGAGGTATTGTTTCTACAATTAGAGCAACTTTGGCACTTGTTGCAATCGCATACATTTTCCAAAAATGACTTACAACAACTCGATGAAAAAATCGCACAACTTGCCTGTATTTTGAAACGCTCACAACTGTTGAATGAAGAACAACTCACTCTTGTGAAGCAGATCGATGCCTTTTATCAGCAACACGTACAACAATCTGTTAAAAAGCCTAAAAAATCACAGTCAAAAAAGTTTGAGTATCAAGCTTCATCTGAGCAGAGTATCGAACAACATGCAGAACAAACGAGTGTACAAGAAGATGACTTTGAGCAGTATGCGGCAGAACAACAACAGGCACGAGAGAAAGCCAAGCAGTTACGACAGCAACAAAAACGTGAACAAGCCGAGCAACTGGCAGCACAGTCACTTAAAACGGTGTATTTAAAAATTGCTGCGATGATTCATCCTGACCGTGAGCAAGATGAATCTAAAAAAGCAGAAAAAACCGAATTGTTTCAGCAAGCGAGTCAGGCGTATGGACAGCAGGATTTATTTTATTTGTTGAAACTTCAATTACAGCTTGAAAAGAATAAGGGTGTAGGAAATAAAGAGTTATCAGCAGAGCAAATGAAGTTTTATAAACTGGCTTTGGATGCACAGAGTCAGCAGCTTGAAAGTCAAATTGATGAGATTTTAGATTCTTTTCATTTAGCAAAGAAAGTAAAAGCAGAACATCTACATATTAGTGATGTGTATAAAAACGATTGATGTGGATTGTGCTGAGTTAAAGCAGCAGTTGAAATGGGAAAAGGAGCGTTTAAAGCATATGAAAAAGGTGAGTGGGGTGGAGATGTTGTTGGGGCATGGGGGTTTGTAAGCCTTAAAAAGCACCTCTCCCTAACCCTCTCCTAAAAGGAGAGGGAACACCCACTAAAATATTGGTTTTCATGAAATTAGATGCTACTCCCTCTCCCTCAGGGAGAGGGCTGGGGTGAGGGTAATTAAAATGGAAAATAAAAAATGAAATTAGACCCACAATTATTAGAATTCGCCAAAACCATGCGGAGTAATGCGACAGATGCCGAAAATCTGATGTGGCAATTGCTTCGTGCTAAACGATTTATGAATCTTAAATTTCGCCGTCAGCATGTGATTGCACCATATATTGTAGATTTTTACTGTCATGATTTAGGTTTGGTCATTGAGTTAGATGGTAGTCAGCACGGGACTAATGATGGAAAAGAATATGACGCTGAACGAACTAAGTTTTTAGAAGCTTTGGGTTTGAAAGTTGTGCGATATTGGAATCATGATGCATTAGGTTGTACGGATGTGGTTTTGGAGGATTTATGGCGGAGATGTGCTGAATTGAAAAATACCTCACCCTAACCCTCTCTTACAAGGAGAGGGTTGGGTTGAGGAAAAATTATTCAAGATTAAACGATGAGTCTAAACCTATTAATGTGTGGTCATTAATAAAAATCTGTAGTTCACCAGATTTTTCATTTTTAATAATGTTATATATATCTTCAACTGCACTTATATAGTCATCACATGGATTATAGTTTCTACCAATATAAATCACTAAGGGAGACTCTTGCAGATAATCAGTTTCTTCAAGAAAGTAGTTATATGCATCTTCAAAAATTTTATGGATTGCTAATTTTATACTTTCCTCATCAGATAATGGAATTGGCGATGAAACTTGCATAATACCTTGTGTATAAGGTTTACCTGATACTTTACACAATATTTTTTCTATTTTTCTAAACATAAATGGTCTATTAAAATCTTCATTAATCATAATGGAAAAAATTATATCTTTTAGGC
>NZ_GG665953.1:96165-110035 GCF_000156555.1 Acinetobacter sp. ATCC 27244 | reverse complement strand
TATCTTTTATAAAAATTTTAAAAATACAATCAAAAGGTGTTAATAAAGTATGTCTTAAAAATTTAAAATCCTCTAAATTTTCTTGATCAATTAGATAGCTATTAGCTTTATTCTTGAAATTTTGAAGCTCTTTATCTATTGCAATATCAATGATGTTCTCATATTTATTTTTGAACATGGATAAACGGCTTTCAATATAACTATCAACTCTTTTTTTCTTGAACTTAGGTTCAAACCTAATTTCATTAAAGATCTTATATAAGAACAAAAAAATAATAATCCATAGCTCATTAGCAATAGTTGCTAAATCAGGAAAAAGAGGGGTTTTCGGTAAAATTAAATGTTTATAAGCTAAATATGTAGCTGCTATTGCAATAGAGGCATACCCAAATTGCGTATACCAATTTATTAAGTTAGCGCGGTTATGTGCTAAGTTCCAAAGTGCTCGAAATACAAAACTATAGACTACTAGTAAGTAGATGTTAGTTACTAAATAGTCCCATTTGAAGTAAAAAAGTACTGAAGAAACAAGAATAGTAAAAACTACGGGTGTGAGTATTCTGAGAATGAAATTAAACCCTACTAGTTCATCACTATGAATATCAAATTTAATTTCTGCATACCCAAATCCTTTTGAGTATTTACCTATAAAGTTCACTGTAAAGAATAAAAGTATTCCTAATACAAATAAAAAAATATGATGTCCAATTATTGGATACATAAAAAAACCCCTTCAAAGCTGAAGAGGATTTTAGATTAAATAGCAGTCAGATTACAGCATTAAAGTGCAGCAATTTGCTCCATACTTGCTTTAATTTTACTTAACTGATCAGCAAACTCAGCCAATTTCACTTTTTCACCTTCAACTACGGCTGCTGGTGCTTTAGCGACAAAACCTTCATTCGCAAGTTTATTGGCAATTTGATCATGCTGCTTTTGAACCTTATCCAAGTCCTTCTGCAAACGACCCAATTCAGCTTTAGGATCAATCAAGCCTTTCATTGGTACAAATACAGATGCATGACTCACAACGCTAGAGCATGAAAGTGGTGGTTCTTGCTCATTGGTCAAGAACTCAATGCTTTCAACTTTTGCGAGTGCTTTGAACAACGCTTCGATACGAATGATTTGCTCACGCTCAGCATCAGAAATATTCTTAAGCAATACAGGCAATAAACGCGCATTACCTAAGCCCATTTCACCACGAATATTACGTACCGCACCGATCAAACCTTGTAACCACTGCATATCTGCTTCAGCTTGATCATTGATTTTCGCTTGATCAGGAACAGGGTATTGCGCAGTCATAATCGTCGTACCACCTTTGCCCAACATCGGCGCAAGGGTTTGCCAGATTTCTTCAGTCAAATACGGCATGAGTGGATGTGCTAAACGTAGTGAAGACTCCATCACCGCAAGCAATACACGGCGAACTTCAGCTTTACGCTCTTCAGATACATTCGCATCATTCAGAACAGGCTTAGTTAACTCAACGTACCAGTCGCAGTATTCATTCCAAATAAAATCATAGATCGCTTGTGCAGCAAGGTCTAAACGATATGTTGCAAACGCTTGATGTACCGCAGCTTCTGCTTTTTGCAAACGGCTGATGATCCACTGTTCTGGAAGTTCCCAAAGATCAGGGCGCGCTTCTTGACCAACAGTTTGACCTTCAACATTCATCAGAACGAAACGAGTTGCGTTCCAAATCTTGTTACAGAAGTTACGGTAGCCTTCAACACGTTTTAAGTCGAACTTAATGTCACGGCCTGTGTTGGCAAGCGCGCAGAAGGTGAAACGTACTGCATCCGTACCATAAGCATTAATGCCTTCTGGGAATTCTTTACGTGTTGATTTCTCAATCTTCGCAGCATCTTTTGGATTCATTAAGCCAGTGGTACGTTTCGCAACAAGACTTTCTAAATCAATACCGTCGATCAAATCTAATGGGTCAAGGACGTTACCCTTAGACTTCGACATTTTCTGACCTTCACCATCACGTACCAAGCCGTGAACATAAACCGTCTTGAATGGAACTTGTGATGAACCATCTTCATTCTTCATGAAGTGCATGGTCATCATGATCATACGCGCAACCCAGAAGAAGATAATGTCAAAACCAGTCACCAACACATCTGTTGGGTGGAAGGTTTTAAGGAAATCATTTGCTGCATCTTTTTGTGCGTCGCCAGTCCAACCTAAAGTTGAGAATGTCCAAAGCGCAGATGAGAACCATGTGTCCAAAACGTCTTCGTCTTGTTTCAGCTCTACATCAGCAGCGATGTTATTTTTGCTACGAACTTCTTCTTCGTTGCGACCCACGTAAATGTTGCCTTCTGCATCATACCAAGCAGGGATTCGGTGACCCCACCAAAGTTGACGAGAGATACACCAATCTTGAATATCACGCATCCAAGACATATACATGTTGGTGTATTGCTCAGGAACAAACTTGATACGACCATCTTGAACCGCTTCAATTGCAGGCTCAGCAAGTGGTGCAATTTTCACATACCATTGGTCTGTCAATAATGGTTCAACGATCACACCTGAACGGTCACCGCGCGGTGCTTTTAAGTCATAAGGTTGGATTTGATCTAACCAGCCTTCAGCTTCCGCTTGTTCAACCAATTTCTTACGTGCTGCAAAACGCTCTAAACCGATAAAGTCAGCAGGCGCAGGAAGCAGTTGTGAAATTTGCTCACCCGCTTTAGCGATGTATTCAAACTCAGCCAAAACTTCTGCATTTTTGTTGAAAATATTGATAATCGCTAGACCACAACGTTTACCTACTTCATAGTCATTGAAGTCATGCGCAGGCGTGATTTTTACACAGCCTGTACCGAAGTCTTTTTCAACGTATTCATCAGCAACAACTGGAACTAAACGACCTGTGATCGGTAGAACAATGTTTTTACCAATGAGGTGTGCATAGCGTTCATCTTCAGGATGTACTGCAACGGCAGTATCGCCCAATAATGTTTCAGGACGTGTCGTTGCAACCACAAGGTAATCATTACCATCTTTGGTTTTAAGCGATTTGTCTTCAAAGAAATATTTAAAGTGCCACAATGAGCCTTTTTCTTCTTTGCTTTCAACTTCAAGATCAGAAAGGGCAGTTTGTAGTTTTGGATCCCAGTTCACCAAACGCTTACCACGATAGATCAAACCATCTTCGTGAAGTTTAACAAACACTTCTTTCACTGCATTGGATAAACCTTCATCCATCGTGAAGCGTTCACGGGACCAGTCGACTGATGAGCCTAAACGACGGATTTGACGTGTAATTGTTCCGCCTGATTGTTCTTTCCATTCCCAAACTTTGTCGATGAACTTTTCACGACCTAAGTCATGACGGTTAATCCCTTGTAGACCAAGTTGACGCTCGACGACCATCTGCGTTGCAATTCCCGCATGGTCAGTTCCAGGTTGCCATAAGGTATTTTTACCCATCATACGGTTGTAACGGGTGAGGGCATCCATAATGGCATTGTTAAAGCCATGACCCATGTGCAAGCTACCCGTGACGTTTGGTGGTGGAATCATGATACAGAATGATTCACCTTGACCTGACGGTTTGAAATAACCCTGTTGTTCCCAGATTTGATACCATTTTTTCTCGATCTCGGTTGGATCGTAAGTCGTTGCGATATTTTGAGCAGATTGAGCGTCAGTCATAGTACAGAAGATCAAAAATGAATAAAAAATTGCATCTATTGTAGCAAAAATCTATCGAATCTGTTGGCATTTCACCGCTGGCAAAGCGTATCTGCTTAAATAACTTTACAAAGTTTAAATAAGCCGACGAAATGCGTTGGTTTTTTGATAATAAAAAGTTAAATTTATGTGTATTGGATCACATAATTAAATAATGTTGATGCATAAAACAACAAAATAACAATGCTAAAACTAAGAAAAGGATGATTTCAATGAGCTATTCAATCCTATTAAAAATTAATACAACGACCTATAGCCAGTTTGAGGTGATACGCCAACGATTAAATACAGGGAGTGATGAAAATCAATCGCGTGTGTTGGGTGAGGTGTTATCTGAAATCGCTTGCGATATTGTGGAACAAGTTTTTTCAGTACTGTTGATCCAAAATCGAAAACCAACCCATTTAACTCAGAAATACACCGTAGAATCAGAAAAAATCATTCAACAAATTATTGCTGCAGTTCGAAAATACATGCAGTGGTCGATTGCATTATTTGGCAATGAACGTTTATGTCCATTCGTCAATTATTTTTCCAATATGATTAAATATCATGATGAACAAGTATATGTATCGTATCCCATTGATCATCATTTGGTCCAACAAGCACATGCTTTGGTTGAGCAATTAAAAAACAATGAAACTCAAGACATGATGGATGTATTTCAAACACTGATTCAAATCGTGGATTTGGGGGTCACCAATCTGATTCGTGAACCGAAAAAATGTCTTAATTTTAATCGTGTAGTTGATAAAACACTGAATGGTGTCATCAATCTCACAGCAAATCTAAGTTATAAGCGACTTGAAAAAATGGGCGAGCAAGTGGATACAGGGGCGGCTACAGCGTGCGTTAACCATTTTTTGGCATTTATGCATACAGAACCGAATTAGGTTGTGCTACATTCATGAAGTAAAAGCCAAAATGATAGAATAGATTTTTACTTTTAAATTTGAAAAAGGCTTGTTTTGACAAGTCTTTTTTATTTACGGAACTCAAAGAATTAAGGTTGTGAGGATGAAGACCGCTGTTTATTTAAATATTCATGCAGATACTTATGCAAGATTTGCGCATATTCGAACGCAATTATTGCAGGGTAATTAAGAAAGTCAGGCCAATGCGTTGGGTAATGTATTGTCTGAAATGGCTTGTGAGGTGATTGAGCAAGTTTTTATGGTGTTACTACAAGAAAACCAACAGCATTCAAAAACAGGCGAGTCTGAAAAAGTGATTCAGCAGATTCTAGAGGCGATTCGCAAATATATGCCTTGGTCAGTATCCTTTTTTGGAAATGACCGTCTCATTCCACTGGTTGAATACTTATCCAAAACGTTGCAAATCGAAGATGATCATATTTACATGACTTATCCAGTAGAGTCGCAACTCGCTCAGCAGGTTACGGCATCTGCACAAAAGTTAGCTGCGGGTAATCAACAAGAAATTCAGCACGCACTCAAACTTTTAACAGAGGTAATTGATGTTGGGGTAACCCATCTGATTCGAGAGCCGAAAAAATGTTTAAAATTTAACTTTGTCGTTGATAAAACCTTAAATGGCGTGATCAATATGACAACGCATCTTGGTTACAAGCGCTTAGAAAAATTAGGCACTCAACTTGATCAACAGATGGCATCGACTTATGTTGATTATTTTCTAAAGTTTATGCGCCAGCAAGCATAGGTAGGGAAAAATATGGCAAAGCTAAAAAGTCTTGAAAATAAAATAGTTTGGATCACAGGTGCATCTTCTGGTTTGGGCAAAGCTTTGGCTCGTGAATGCGCATTACAAGGTGCTCAGGTGGTCTTAACTTCACGCCGTTATGATGAATTGGAGTCAGTGCGCGTCGGTTTATTTAAGCCAGAACAACATATTTCGATTGCTGCCGATATTACCGATGAATCACAAGTTCGTCATGCGTATGAGCAAGTATTGGCATGTAAGGGACGCATCGACTGGTTGATCAATAATGCAGGTTTAAGTCAGCGTGCTTTGATCCAAGATACAACGATGCAAACAGAACGTGCCATCATGGAGGTGGATTACTTTTCACAAGTGTTTCTGACCAAAACAGTGCTCCCGACTTTCCTGAAACAGAAATCAGGTCGAGTGGTATTTGTTTCGAGTGTTGCAGGTCTATTGGGGACACAATATCGCGCCAGTTATTCTGCGGCAAAAGCTGCGATTCATATGTGGGCGAATAGTTTGCGTGCCGAAGTTGCAAAACAGGGGGTACAGGTTTCTGTGGTGTTCCCTGGTTTTGTGAAGACCAATGTTTCCTTTAATGCATTAAATGGAGAAGGAAAGCCACAAGGGCATCAAGATGAAGCGATTGAGAATGGATTAGACGCTGATATTTTTGCAGAGCGCGTGGTTGCATCATTGATGGCGGGAGAGGAATACATTGTCGTTGGTGGTAAAAAAGAGCAACTTGGTGTGCTCGTCTCTCGTTTATCTCCAAGTTTGTTATATAAAATGATCCGTAAGAGTAAAGTGAAGTAGTGGAGAGAATAGGTTGAAAATGAAAGGTGATGCCAATGAGACACATTCACTCATAAAAAAGCGTGTATCACTTCTCTCAATTATTCTTTATCTGTTATTTGCTGTTCCGGTGAGTATTTTTATTGCTGGGTTGGTTGCGCTGTTATTGTTGACGATAAACAATGTCTCTAATTTTGAAGGGGCGAGGGGATATGCGTGGATTGGATGGCTCATGGTCATCGCACCTTTGATTTATATACTGTGCTTAATTACATTGCCGATCTTGATAAAGAAATATCCAAAAGCATTGTCCGTAATGAATTGGATATTTGCCGCCTTGTCTCTATGTTTGATTTTTTCTTTAACCCTCATGTAATAGCTCAGACAAGTCTAGAATAAAATACCAAGCATAAAGTGCAAGGCGGTTTTTGACGGCAAGGCGTATTATTTTGGTTCTACAATCACCGTTCCATAAGCAAATACTTCAACCATGCCACCTTGCATGCCCATTTCAGTAGTACTTAAACGTACACCTAAAATTTGATGGCCTCCTATGGCTTTCGCTTGTTGCTTCAAACGTACAATCGCTTCTCGGCGTGCACGTTCAACGATACTTTCATAACTGGTTACGCGACCACCTAAAATATTTTTAATCGATGCAAGGATGAATTTAAAATAATCATGTGAGATCACGACATTACTGCTAATTAAGTGCCCTGGATGTTCACTACTTGCAAAGCGGCGACTATCGATGTGGATATCTGCCAATAGACGTTCATTTTCGTCCAGTTCTCTCAAGTGTTTTTGTTCGTTATAACGACCAAATCCCCAGCCTACAGAGAATAAAATCAGAAAAATAACAATCTGAAAAATTAAGCCATCCATTTGTTATTCCTATGAGCTAAATGGATCGGGGAGTTTAGGTGCGATCGGTTGTACCACGACGGCGGTACCGTAGACAAATAACTCAGATGCGCCTTGTGTAATACTCGATGTTGAGAAACGAATACCAACGACTGCATTTGCACCTAGACTTTGTGCTTTATCGATCATGCGTTGCATGGCTTCTTGGCGAGATTCTTCTAACAGTTCGGTATACGCAGTTAATTCGCCACCAACAATGTTTTTTAAGCCAGCGAGAAAATCGCGTCCGACATGTTTACTGCGTACCGTACTACCATAAACGACGTCGAGTTGGCGTAAGATCGTATGACCGGGTACGGATTCTAAATTGCTCAATAACATTATTTTTGACCATTAAAAATTCTTTTTGAAGATAAGAAATATTGACTCAACTTGCAATAAAAAAAGCTCACTGATTTGCAGTGAGCTTTTTTAGAAAATAACCGAAAGGCTACTTGTTGTAGTGCTTTTCAGAACTTGAAGGTTGAAGTGTGACTGTTTCATTGGTTGAGGCTTTTAAACCACCGCCCAGTGTTTTGTACAGTTCAATTTGATTGTTCTGTTCAGCTTGTTGCAGTAACAATAAACCTTGTTCTGCTGCGTATGCTGATCGTTGCGCATCCAGTACTGTTAAATAACTATCAATCCCAGCACGGAAACGTGCATTTGAAAGTTTATACGTAGTATTGGTGGCTTCAACCAAACGTTGCTGTGCTGCAAGACGTTCGCCAATGTTAGCACGTGTTGCAAGGGCATCGTTCACTTCACGGAAAGCAGATTGCACAGACTTTTCATAGTTAGACAATGCAATTTTCTGATCAGTTTCAGAGATTTTGACATTGGCACGACGTGTACCCCAGTCAAAAATTGGCATATCAAGGCTTGGCCCGATTGACCACATGCTATTTGCAGACTTAAATAAATCACTTAAATCAGTTGAGGCGTAGCCAGCAGTACCTGTCAAGCTAATGCTTGGGAACAACTGTGCTTTTGCCGCACCAATATTGGCGCCGGCAGCACTTAATTGATATTCGGCTGCTTTGACATCTGGACGGTTGTTCAGTAAGTCACTTGGCAAACCAGTAGCAAATACATTCTGCTGAGTAACACGTTTAACAGGTTGCACAGGCAACAAGTTTTGCGGTACAGGTTGACCTACTAGAAGATTCAGTAAGTTTGCTGCTTGTGCAATTTGCGTCTTGTAATTTGCAACGTCATTGCGTGCTGTTTCAACTGAGATCTGAGCCTGACGTAACGGAACTTCACTGTCGATACCAACATCAAAGCGTCGTTTGTTCAGATTATAAGACTCTTGTTGCGCTTTAAAGGTTTGCTCAGCAAGTTTTAAGTTCGCTGTTGCAAATGAATAATTTAACCAAGCTTGAGTGACTTGACTAATCAAACTGATTTGCGTCGAATCACGTGCACTTTGAGTGGCTAGATAATTATCTAAAGCTGCATCTTTTAGGCTGCGCACGCGACCCCAAAAATCAAGCTCATAAGCAGTGACACCCAAACCTACTTGATAAGTTGAATATGGGTTGTTTGGATCACGTGTAGGTGTAACCTGACGAATCGCACTGCCACTCGCACCAATCGTTGGAAGCTGATTGTTTTCAGTAATTCGATACTGTTGTTGAGCACGTTCAATATTGAGCGCTGCAGTACGCAGATCACGGTTATTGGTCAGTGCTAAATCAATCACTTCGATTAAACGAGGATCGGAAAAGAACTGTTTATAACCTTGTTCTGCGATAGAAGAACCAGAAGCGCTGTTATATGCATAGCTTTCTGGAATATCGGTTTTCACGACCGGTTCTGGGCCGCGCATGCTTTGACATGCAGTCAAAGCAAGCGCAAGTGCAGATACCGCAATGCTACGACCTGAAATAGACCATACTGTTTGCATCACGATTTATGCTCCTGAATGTTTATAGTTTTTGGTTTGTACTTAAAGATACTACGAATCCACACGAAGAATACAGGGATGAAGAAAATACCTAGAAGTGTTGAAGAGAGTACACCACCCAATACACCGTAACCTACTGAATGCTGACTACCAGCACCTGCACCAGAAGATAATGCAAGTGGCAGTACACCAAAGCCGAAGGCAAGTGTGGTCATGATGATTGGACGTAGACGCATTTTTGCTGCGTGCAATGTTGCTTCTAGCAACTCTTCACCTTGTTCTTGCAAGTCTTTTGCAAACTCTACAATCAAGATCGCATTCTTAGCCGATAGACCAATTACAGCAATGATTGCCACTTGGAAGTAGATGTTATTTGAAAGATTTGGATCATCCTTCAGTACCATACCAAAGTAAGTTAAGAGAATCGCACCGATAATACCAAGTGGAACCACAAGTAAGACAGAGAACGGGATAGACCAGCTTTCATATAATGCTGCTAAGCATAAGAATACGATCAACAAAGAAAGCGCATAAAGGAATGGCGCTTGAGCACCAGACTCACGTTCTTCGAGAGATAAGCCTGTCCATTCATAATCGAAACCTTGTAAGCCCATAGATGGAAGTTTCGCAATAATTTCTTCCATGGCTTTCATCGAGTCACCAGAACTTGTTCCTGGTGCTGGTGTACCTTGAATGTTCACCGATGACACGCCGTTATAACGTTCAAGACGAGGAGAACCATAGGTCCATTTACCTGTTGCAAACGCAGAGAACGGAACCATTTCACCTACATTATTACGCACATACCATTTGTTTAAGTCTTCAGGCATCATACGGCTATCCGCTTCACCTTGAACATAAACTTTCTTCACACGACCACGATCGATGAAGTCATTAATATATGAACCACCCCACGCCATGCTCATGGTGCTGTTGATGTCAGCAATGCTAACACCCATTGCACCCGCTTGTGCTTGGTCGATCATAATTTGATATTGCGGTGTATCTTCTTGACCATTTGGACGCACGCCAACCAGTCGTTTGTCTTGAGATGCTAAACCTAAAATTGTATTACGTGCAGCAATCAGTTTTTCGTGACCTTGACCCGCTGAGTCTTTCAACTGTAGGTTGAAACCAGCAGTGACACCCAATTCAGGCATCGCTGGAAGCTGTAATGGCATGATGTATGATGCGTCTTTGACGATCATATTGAGTGCCATACCACGTTGAATCAATGCGCCAATTTGCGTTTCCGCAGTGGTACGATCCTTCCAGTCTTTTAGCTTAATAAAGCCGATACCTGCATTTTGACCAATCCCTGTAAATGAGAAGCCTGATACAGTAAAGATTGATTCAACAGTATCTTCTTCCTTCATAAAGAAGTTGGTCATGGTATCAATAACTTTATCGGTACGATCAAGCGTTGCATTTGGCGGTAGTTGAACTAATGTCATGACAACACCCTGATCTTCTTCTGGTAGGAATGAAGAAGGGAGTTTTTGGAACATGAACACCAATAAACCAATCACAACGGCATAGAGCACACCTGAAAAGATTTTGGCTTTCAACATACGACTTACGCCGTTCTGATAGCCATGCGATACGCGGTCAAAGCTATGGTTAAACCATCTAAAGAAGCGAGCAAAAATACTGTTACTCGGTGCTTTATTTGGATCATGCTGTTTTAACAATGTTGCACAAAGAGCAGGGGTAAAGGTGAGTGCAACGATCAATGATAGAACCATTGCTGTAACGAGCGTGATCGAGAACTGACGATAAATTACCCCAGTCGTACCACTAAAAAATGCCATCGGTACGAATACCGCACTCAATACACTGGTGATACCAATCAGCGCACCAGAGATTTGTTTCATGGATTTTTCAGTTGATGTGACAGGATCAGTATGCTCTTCAGTCATTACACGTTCGACGTTCTCAACCACAACAATCGCGTCATCGACCAGTAGACCAATCGCCAGCACCATTGCAAACATGGTTAAAGTATTGATCGAGAATCCAAAAATGTTAATCACTGCAAATGTACCGAGTACAACCACAGGGATCGCCAACGTTGGAATAATTGTCGCACGCCAGTTCTGTAAGAACAGGAACATCACGATGAATACCAAAATCACCGCTTCAATCAGTGTGTGTACAACACTTTCGATTGAGAGCTTGATAAATGGTGTGGTGTCATATGCCAGTTTGTCTTCAAGACCTGCTGGGTAATTCTTACGTAATTCAGTTAAACGCTCTTCAACAGCAGCAGCGGTATCAAGTGCATTGGAACCTGTTGCCATCTTGATCGCAAGACCACCAGCAGGTTTACCATTAAACATAGAGTTAAATGCATAAGTATCTGAACCCAGCTCTACTCGAGCAACGTCCTTTAAGCGAACTTCAGCACCAGAAGCTGTGTTTTTTAAGAAGATATTTTTAAACTGTTCAGGCGTTTGCAATAAGCTTTGCGCATTCACCGTAGCATTGATCACTTGATCTTTTACCGCAGGTGCACCACCGAGCTGACCAACAGCAACTTGAGAGTTTTGAGCTTGTAATGCACGAGCAACATCACTTGGTGTAAGTTGATAGTTGGTCAGTTTTGCTGGATCAAGCCAAATACGCATCGCATAAGAACCACCAAAGACTTGGACTTCACCAACACCAGCAACACGACTAATCGGTTCTTTGATTGATGAGTTTACATAGTCTTTAATGTCAGAGTCAGACATGCTGTTATCTGGTGAATAAAATGCAAGAACTTGTAAGAAACTTGCACCAGATTTAGTAACAGTTACACCTTGACGTTGTACATCTTCTGGCAAAAGTGCTGTTGCGGATTGCAATTTATTTTGTACTTGAACTTGTGCAATATCAGGATCGATACCTTGCTCAAAGTTAAGCTCGATCGATGCTTGACCATTACCAGAACTGTTCGATGAAATATAACGTAAACCATCTAGACCATTCATCTGTTGTTCAATGATCTGGGTTACGGTGTTTTCAACAGTTTCAGCTGATGCACCCGGATAAGTTGCAGAAATCGTAACGGTTGGCGGAGCAATCGTTGGATACTGGGCAATAGGCATCTTTGACAAGGTTAATATCCCTGCCAACATGATGACTAATGCGATCACCCACGCAAATATGGGGCGATGGATAAAAAATTGAGCCATTCAATGTGCCCCTTATGCTTTTACAGTTGCTTTTTGCTCTGCTTGAGCAGGTTGCGCAGCATTCTTTTCATTTGCTGGTTGGGCCTGATAAGGTTTTGCTGAAACTTCTTGGCCATCTTTGACTTTAGCAACGCCTTCAACAATCACCTTGTCACCAGCCTTAAGACCATTGGTAACAATCCAGTTTTGACCTTGAACACCTGCTGTATCAATAGGGCGAGTTTCAACAGCGCCTTTGTCATTGACGATCATGACTGTTGCTTGTCCTGTTGGTAAGCGCGCTACAGCCGCTTGAGGAATTAGATAAGCGTTAGGTACAAGACCTTGCACGATTTGTGCTGTTGTATACATACCCGGAAGCAGCAAATGATTTGGATTTGAGAACACTGCACGTAAAGTAACTGTACCTGTATCTTGGTTTACAGACGCATCTGAGAAGGTTAATTGACCTTCAATCGGATAGGTTGAACCATCTTCAAGTTTTAACTTTACCTTGTTGTTATTGCTGTTGCTTAAACTGCCTTTGCTCAATTGTTGACGTAAGCGCAAAAGTTCCGCACTGGATTGATTAATATCAACGTAGATTGGATCAAGTTGTTGAATCGTGACCAATGGTGCAGTTTGATTGGCAGTCACCAACGCACCAGCCGTTACGGATGAACGACCAGATTGTCCAGAAATCGGTGAGCGGATGGTTGAATAACCAAAATCAACTTCTGCATTTTTCACTTGTGCTTGAGCAGCAGCAACTTGTGCTTCGGAAACACGTACTTGACCAAGTAAGTCATCATATTCTTGTTTAGAGACTGCGTTGCTAGAAACAAGTTGTTGATAACGATTTAATTTGGTACGTAATGAGCTTAGGTTTGCTTGCTGTTGCAAAAGTGCAGCTTTGGCATTGTCTAAAGCTGCGCGATTTGCACGTGAATCAAGCTCATAAAGCGCTTGACCTTCAGAGACATAACTGCCTTCGGTAAACAAGCGTTTTAAGATCACACCACTGGTTTGTGGGCGAACTTCTGAAATTTGATAAGCAGATGTTCGACCTGAAAGTTCAACGTTTTGTTCAATACTTTGCGGTTGAGCTACAATTACACCAACCTCAGCAGGTGGCATTTGTTGTGCAGCAGCAGCTTGCTGTGCATCATTTGTATCTTTGCTACAACCAACAAGCGCGATGCTTGTTGCTAATGCGCAAGCAGTTAGGGCAGGAGCCCAAAGCTTAGCCGACATCATTGTTCCACCTCAATTTAGATTTTGATCTAAAAAACAAATTGTTGTTGAAGTTGCTTTGATACAGCCATAACCAAAGCAACGAAGTCCAAATTAATCCAATTCCCCAGCCTGAGAGCACATCTGTTGGGTAATGTACTCCTAAGTAGACTCTTGATATACCCATCACCATAATCCATAACGTTGCGATTAAAATGACAAATAGGCGATATCGATGTTGTTGACACAATAACAACGCTAAGCTCGCTAGGGTTGCCGCGTAAAGGCTATGAGCGCTTGGGAATGAGGCGCCATAGCTTTGGACCAAATGATAAAACTCTAAAGGTCTAGGTCGATCAATCCCCCATTTTAGGAGCCAACCAATAGCAATACTTCCGATTACACTCAATGCGATAAAAACTAAACTTTTATAATTTTTCATCCAAGTTTGATATATGCACAAAAATGTAATTAT
>NZ_GG665953.1:90944-95417 GCF_000156555.1 Acinetobacter sp. ATCC 27244 | reverse complement strand
ATTAAAACGATTAAAAAGGGCATTCCGCCCAATTGAGAAAGTAGGATCGCCACATGATCAAGCATGGAAAAACGGTGTTCAAATAGCATTTGAACACTCAAAAGATCTAAGTTTGATGTAGAGGGGTGAATCAGCCCAATCACACCTAAAACTAAAAAAATGCAACCAATACAAAGTAGTAGGTACGGCATGCGAACCTCAGTTTTTTTGCTTAACCATTTTAAGGGTTGTAGAGTGTTTTGAAGTGTACTCAAGAGTACACTTTTGGTCAAGCATTGAAATTTTATTATAATTTCATTTTCAAGTTTTTTTAAGGTTTAGTAAAAAAACATAACAAAATTTGATTGATATCTCATTTTTTCTCGGTGGTCGTTTTTTCCTGTACTTCAACGGGTTGTTTAGGTGGCCAAAAGAAGTCACTTGGTCTTGTAAGGAAATGAGTCATCACCAAATGTGCCAGTGGTTTCCATTGTGAAAAACGGACTCGACGTGCACGTAAAGCCACAATAATCGTTAAAGTAAAACTGACGAATAAGTTGGTTAAACCGATCAATAACACGCCTAGGAATGACACAATAATCAATGCAATGTCAGGAGAACCAATGGTCATCAAACCTTGAATAAAGTTTGCTGATGCGAAGGCAATATGACGAATATCTAAAGGTAATCCTAGGATAAAACCAATGGTTCCCATGCTCCCAAGCATAATACCGAAGAGAAAGTTACCACCTAAAGCACCTAAATTGGTTTCAATATAGTTGGCAAATTTGTCTAAACGTTCTTGTCCCATCCAGCGTTTCAAGCGACGATGTTGTTTGAGTCGAGGACCAACTTTTCGATAGACAGCTAAATTATCAAAGTAACCAGCAATTAAACCTGAAAGGAACAAACATACACCTGCGATTGCAGCATGCGGTACAGCAAGCGAGGTGAATGGATTGAGACTATGTAATAGCGCTGCTGATTTAGCATGATTTAATAGTGGCTCATCCAAATAAAACTGCCATGAAAATGTGATCAGCGCAGCGACAGGAATCGCAATCGAAATATTACCTAAAATGGCAATAAACTGTGTTCGAATGATATTAATAATTAGCGCAGCTAACTCTGCAATTTGAGCGGTTCGGCTACCTTTTTGCTGTTGTACGGTAGACGCTAGCGCAGCCGCAGTCATGGCGGGTTGTTTGGTTGCAACAGTAAAATGCAACACATGGATCAACATGAAACCGAGTGAATAGTTCATGCTATATAAAAAAGCATGGGTAAACGGTGCTAACACCAAACGTGCAGTCAGAATTTTTAAGGTTGCCATGGTGGCAATAATTGCACCTGCACCAGCTGCTGCTTTGTACATGCCAAAGAAGCCAGCTTTGTCGGTACTTACGTAATGTTCGCCGGTTTTACTCGCGTTTTCTGTTACCTGTAAGGCGATTAATTCACTGGTAGAGGATAGGAGATGACGAACGCTTCGACTATCGTAATGCGCTTTAGTTAGATCTGTTATTAATTCACCCAGAGCAAGATATTTTACTTCATCTTTGCTTGCTAATAGGCTGAGTAATAATTCAATACGATCTAAGGCTTGTTCTAATAATGACAATAAATAAGTCAAACTAATACTGACACCGATCCGCTTCGTAGCACGACGAATTTTCATCACCACATCACGACACTGATCAAGCATCACGAAAGCTTGCGATGCATCCAGCGGTGGGAGAACTGCAACAGCATCTTGCTGATCAACTTGTTTTTTATATTTTTCTATAAAATCAACTATTTCTCGGTTTTGTACCAAGAATGGTGATTCGTATTCGGTAATATCGGGTTGAGCATTAATAAACTCAGGATATAGCCCAATACCACTAATCCGATAGGATAAAACCGTAATGGCTTTGATCAACTCATTGCTTGAAACTTGTTTTTCAGCACTACTATTTGAGCTTTCACAAATCAAATTAAACAATGTAGACCAATCTTGTTTGTCGATGAGATCTAGCCATTCACTGTCTGTTTCTTGGTGAAAGACTTTGCCTACAAGCGTTGTGAGTTGTTGCCCATCTTCAACTAATGGAAGAAAGTGCGCACCTAAACGTTGCCCAAGCTGATTCCAAAAACCATCAAGAGAGAGGATTCCACTATCTGCATATAAGCTAATCTGCTTATATTGGCTCATCAGCTTCAACAAAAAATGCTGAAGTAAATTTGCAGATGTAGGTGTCAGTAACAATGTTTTGATGAGATGATGAATTCTTTGTTTTACTTCATCTGCATCATTTGGGTTTTTTGGTCGTAAGCGATTAACCAATTCAATGAGGAGATTTTCATCAAGAACAGTTTGAGGGTGCTCAAGCTGTTCCTGCATTTTTAAAAATAAATCAGATAAATTTAAATGCATAAGCAGTCAGACATTATTGTAGTCGATGTAAAGCCATCAAGGTTAAATTCATCAGTGCTTGACGATATTCATTGTCAGGCAGTGCTTTCAGTGCCTCTAAAGCCGCGTCAGTTTCTTGTTGAGCACGCTTTTGGCAATAATCTAAACCACCTGAGTGATGAACGATTTCAATCACTTTATCCAGATGTTCGATACCACCAGTTGCGATACTGCGACGGATAATCGCATGATCTTCACCTGTTGAGTGCGCTAGTGCAGAAATTAAAGGTAAAGTTGGTTTACCTTCCATCAAATCATCTCCAATATTTTTACCTAATGTTTCTGCATCCGAGGTGTAATCTAAAATATCATCAATGATTTGGAATGCATTGCCAAAATGCCCAGCGAAGCGACGTAACGGTTCACGATATTCTTCAGTACCTGCCAATATTGCTGCACCTTCGGTCGCAAGCTCAAACAAACGTGAAGTTTTACCATGGATAATATTTAAATAGATTTCTTCTGTGGTGTCTGGTTGATGTTGAGATTGGAGTTGTAAAACTTCACCTTCAGCAATCTCACATGTCCCCGTTGAGAAATCTTTTAATAGTGTCATGTTGTTTAAATCGACCAGTAGGTCAAATGCACGTGCAATCAAAAAATCACCGACCAAAACCGCAGTTTGATTATTCCACGTTGCATTGGCTGTCGGGCGGCCTCGTCGTAAATTGGATTCATCGACGACATCATCATGCACCAGTGTCGCGGTATGCAACATTTCAATGACAGCGGCTAAGTGTTGGGCTTGCTGCATGTTGGTTAATCCACATGCACGTGCAGCAAGTAGACACATAATCGGGCGCATACGTTTGCCACCAGCTTCAACTACATGCTTGCTCACGGACATTACTAAGCCGACTTTAGAACTGATTCCTTCATTGATGAGGTGATCCATCGCAGCAAAATCTGTCGCAACAGGGGAGAGAATGTCTTGCTTGAAATCGATGACCATATGAAGAAGAACCTCGTATAGATGAGTGAGTGCGTTAAGTGTATCAACTAATCTGTTGCTAAACATTGATACACATATGGTTATTTGCCGTTTAGAACAGGGTAAGGTGTTTTTTGGTCTTATTTTAGGCAGAAAAATTGACTTCCTGACCGAGACAAAGACGGTTTCTAGATTTTGTTAAAACACAGTTTGTTATTGCCAAATGGGTTGGTTAAAAATGTATTGCAAATCACAAAAAGAATCAATCAAAACAATGTATGGTTAATCTATTTGATTTTATTGGGAAAATAAAATAATGCATACGGATCTATGCATTTATGCAAAATCACTTGTTGTTTGATCAATTTTCACTTAAAATTTGTCCCCTTGTATAACCCCAGTGGCGTTCGTTTTAAGTTCGGTATATCCCTTTATCGACACGACGACACGGGCATGTTGGAGTACATTATGTACGCAGTAATCCAAAGCGGTGGTAAACAGCACCGTGTTGTTGAGGGTGAAACCCTTAAAGTTGAATTGTTGAAAGCTGAAACTGGTGCAACTATTACGTTTGATGACGTATTAATGCTTGTAAACGGTGATAGCATTCAAATCGGTGCTCCAGTTGTAGCTGGCGCAAAAGTAACTGCAGAAGTAGTTGGCCATGGTCGTCACGACAAAATCCGCATCATCAAAATGCGTCGTCGTAAACATTACCGTAAACAACAAGGTCACCGTCAATGGTTTACCGAGTTGAAAATTACTGGTATCGCAGGCTAACACGAGGAGTAAATAGACATGGCAACTAAAAAAGCCGGTGGATCGACTAAAAACGGTCGTGATTCGAATCCTAAGATGTTAGGTGTTAAAGTTTACGGTGGTCAAACTGTAACTGCTGGTAACATCATCGTTCGTCAACGTGGTACTGAGTTCCACGCTGGTGCAAATGTTGGTATGGGCCGTGACCATACTTTATTTGCTACTGCTGACGGCGTAGTAAAATTTGAAGTGAAAGGTCAATTTGGCCGTCGCTACGTAACTGTTGAAGCTTAAGCTTTTATGGTTCAAAAAAAGCCCGCGTTAAGCGGGTTTTTTTATGGATATATTT
>NZ_GG665953.1:88124-90008 GCF_000156555.1 Acinetobacter sp. ATCC 27244 | reverse complement strand
TTTTAAAAGATTTTTAGTTTGAATAGTGGCCGAATTTTCCAGTTTTAATATCATCATAGGCTTCAAGAATTTCATCATAAGTATTCATTACAAAGGGGCCATGTCCATTGATCGGTTCATTTAAAGGTTGGGCGGATAAAAATAACAAATCACAATCCTCAATCGCTGTTATTTCAACATCGCTACCTAAACTCGACATCACGGCTAGAGCTTGTTCTTCAAGATGATCTTCATCCGCTGCAAACATGGCTTTGCCTTTACGCAAGTAGATTAATGTTGTGGTTCCTTCTTCTGCGGGGAGGGTAATTTGCTGGTTCTTTTTTAAATGAATGTCAAAAATATTCATTGGGGTAAAGGTTTTGGCGATGCCTTGCGTAGTTCGATATTGACCAGCGACTACACGAATATAACCTGCTTGATGATCAAGTATGCATTTAGGAATTTCACTATTGGATAGGCTTTGATACCGTGGCGCTGACATTTTGTCTTTAGCGGGCAGATTCACCCATAGTTGTACCATTTCAAACTTTCCGCCTTGTTTACGAAACTCAGGACTAAATTGTTCGATATGTTGAATACCTGCAGCGGCGGTCATCCATTGCACATCGCCTGGTTGAATAATGCCACCTTGACCTGTAGAGTCCTTATGCGCTAATTCTCCTGCAAAAACAAAGGTGACGGTTTCAAAACCTCGATGTGGATGTTCATTGACACCTTTTTTATTGCTTTGTGGTTCTAATCGCCCAGGACCAAGGTGGTCGAGTAATAAAAAGGGTGAAGTAGTATTTCCAAGTTCATGATATGAAAATACTGATAAGGCAGGATAAAAATCACCAATAGCAAAACGAGTATCGTTACGATGAATAAACGCAAGACTTTTCATGGTTCGGGCTTTTTGTGTCATTGGACTTAGATTATCAAACTGTAAGCTATGGTCTAGTACATTCTTTATCAATAATTTCTATCCAAAATGTCATAGCATCAAACTCATAAATTGTGGTCGAGGAATAGAATTTTTATTTATTACAATTTCTACATAAAGGCTGTAACTTCATACATAATGCTGAACTTTGCGACACGAACTACACAAAACCGCTGCTTTTCTTCATTTTTTTAGTGATTAAAAACAGTAAGATGTCGTCATAACAGTAGAACTCTGATAGAAGGTTCATTTTATGAATTTTATGAAAAAAATAGCTTACGCGACAACTTTAAGTGCAATTACACTTGCGCCTGTTGTTAGTATTCAGGTGTCTGCTGCACCGGTGGCGGCATCAGCTCAACAGGCAACGACGAGTTTGGTTCAACAATTATCAAGCTTGCAACGCTTCACTGCAGACTTTGAACAAACAACGAAAGTAAGCAACAATAAGGCTGCACCAAAACGCGGGCTTACTGCTCAGCACATGAATCAAACTTTTAAAGGTGTGATGAAGGTTGAACGCCCAGGTAAATTCTATTGGGAAATTACTAGCCCAGCAAAACAAACGATTGTCACATCTGGGAAAACAGTGTGGATTTATGATCCTGATCTACAACAGGCAATTCGTCAAAACCTAGATGATCAGGTGGCAAATACCCCTGCATTATTGTTGTCGGGAAATACCAATCAAATCATGCAGTCTTATCGTGTGACACAACCCGATCGCACGAAATTGTATTATACCTTGTATCCAAAACAGGATGACAGCACGTTCCAAAGTTTAACAATCAGCTTTGGCGCGAATAGAGCACCGAATTTGATGATTTTACAAGACTCATTGGGTCAAACCACTTATGTGCGTTTCAGTAATGTGAAGGTCAATCAAGCAATTCCTGCTTCTGTATTTAATTTTGAGCCGCCAAAAGGCACTGATATTATTGATCAATAATATTTCTATAGAT
>NZ_GG665953.1:69947-86812 GCF_000156555.1 Acinetobacter sp. ATCC 27244 | reverse complement strand
AAGATGTTATCTCAAAAAGCCGCAGATATTGCGGCTTTTTGTCAGATACATTTTTTAATTTCATCTGTGAGCAAGGCTTTGTATAGTGAAGAAAAACATTAGAGACTTGCATGACAATGAATAGCTCAAAAACATCAATATTAGTTCCATTGATTCCTATACTGACCATTTTCGCATTAGCAGGTTGCCAACCAAAATCAGATACGACACCTCAAGTTGAGAAAACCAATATCCCATTGGTTCAGGCTCAAGTTGTGGCAGTTGAGTTACCTAAACAGAAAGTCTGTTTAGAGGATGGTTGTACCAACTATGATTTGCAAACGGTAAAAACCAATCTGCAATGGATTGATGATTATTTTGTAGCGCGTATGAAAAAAGCAGAACCAAATGCGTTTACAAATTTGAATGATCAACAAGTAAAAGTTCCTGAGGGAGAGCCTGCACTCAGTGAAAGCAGTACTTATGTTCGCTTTGTTGGGCAAAATTACAATTTGGCGACTTTTGCGATTCAGAGCTATACCTATCCTGCGGGTGCTGCACATGGAATGTACCATCAAGAATTTGTTAATTTTGATTTAAGCGATAAAAAACATATTCGTGTACAGGATTTGGTTAAAGACGGTATGGATCAAAAACTGCGGGACGAGTTGTACGCTGCAAATCAAAATTGGTTAGATGAGCACAATATTAAGAAAGATCAACTACAAGTCAGCGATAATTATTATTATGGGGTCAATGGAATCGTATTCGTTTATCCACTTTATGAGCTCGCGTCTTATGCTGAAGGTATGAGTGAGTTGACCTTGCCTTATTATGCAGCAAAAGAGTTTATCAAGGCAGAATACTTGCCAAGCCTACCGAAAATCCCTAATTAATCTTAATCTAGATACAGCATCTGCAATTACGAGGTAGATGCTGTATTTTTTCAGGTTAAAGCCTTACACTATAGCCAGTTTTTTCTCTATTCATGATTGATTATGATCGACCCAAAATTACTTAGAAATAATATCGAAGTGGTAAATGCTGCTTTGGCAAAACGTGGTATTCAGCTCAATGTACAAGAATGGGCTGATTTAGAAGCTCGCCGTAAAGATTTGCAATCTAAAGCAGAAAATTTACAAGCTGAACGTAACGCAGGTGCAAAGCAAGTTGGTCAAATCAAAAAGTCGGGTGGAGATGCGTCAGAAATTATGGCGCGTATGGCTGCGATTGGTGATGAAATCAAAGCGGCTGAAGTCGCTTTGGCTGAATTGCAAACTGAACTTGAGCAGAAGTCTCTTGCGATTCCAAACCTACCAGATGAGTCTGTTCCATTTGGTAAAGATGAAAGCGATAATCTTGAAATCTTAAAATGGGGCACACCACGTCAGTTCGATTTTGAAATCAAAGATCATACTGATCTTGGCGAATGGATGGGTGGTCTTGAGTTTGAAACTGCGACTAAACTTACAGGTTCACGTTTCAGTGTATTGAAAGGTCCTTTAGCGCGTTTACAACGTGCTTTAACCCAATTTATGTTGGATACCCATACGCTTAAAAATGGTTATACCGAAGCTTATGTTCCATATTTGGTGAATGCTGATACCTTACGTGGTACAGGTCAATTACCAAAATTTGAAGAAGATCTATTCAAGCTGCAAGGCGAAAAAGAATATTATTTGATTCCAACAGCAGAAGTGCCGATCACGAACTTTGTACGTGATGAGATTATTGATGCAGACCGTTTGCCACTTAAATATTCAGCACATACACCATGTTTCCGTAGTGAGGCGGGTTCTTATGGGCGTGATACGCGTGGTTTAATCCGTCAACACCAATTCGACAAGGTTGAAATGGTGCAAATCGTCAAGCCAGAGCACTCTATGCCGGCACTTGAAGAGTTAACTGCACATGCAGAGGGCATTTTGCAGGCACTTGGTTTGCCGTATCGTAAGATTTTGCTCTGTGGTGGTGACATGGGCTTTGGTGCAGTTAAAACGTATGACCTCGAAGTTTGGGTACCAAGCCAAAATACGTATCGTGAGATTTCGAGTTGCTCAAATATGGGTGATTTCCAAGCGCGTCGTATGAAAGCACGCTACCGAGTGGATCAGAAGAAGATCGAATTGGTGCACACTTTAAATGGTTCTGGACTCGCAGTGGGGCGTACCTTACTTGCAGTGATGGAAAACTACCAACGTGCAGATGGTTCAATCGAGATTCCTGAAGTTTTACGTCCGTATATGGGCGGTGTAACTTATATCGATTAAGTTTTGCATCGAATTTGTGCACAGTTTTTGCTTTATCTCAATCAGATTGAAAAATATAGAGGCATGATGTGGAAATTTTCCCAATCTCTTTAAAGCTGCAGCAGCAACGATGTCTGATTGTTGGTGGTGGGCATATTGCTTACCGCAAAGCAAATTTATTGGTCAAAGCAGGTGCAATTGTTGATGTGATTGCACCTGAGATCGAGCCTGAATTAGCGGCTCTTGTTGAAAAGTCAGCAGGGCAGTGTATTTACAAACCTTTTTCAGAAGATACGCTTGCAACCTCTTATCGCTTAGTCATCGCTGCGACCGACCAACCTGAGGTCAATAAAACGGTATTTGAACAATGTGAACAGCGTAATTTGCTGGTTAACAGTGTGGATGATATTCCACATTGCCGTTTTATGGTTCCTGCAATTATTGATCGTTCGCCTTTGGTGATTTCAGTTGCATCTAATGGAGCATCACCTGTTTTATCCAGACAACTTCGTACTCAAATTGAAACGATTGTGCCGCATGGTATGGGTAAACTTGCTGATTTTTCTGGAAAATGGCGTAAGCAGGTAAAGGAAAAAATCACCAATCCTGATGAGCGTCGTATCTTCTGGGAAAACCTGTACGCCAGTCCACTCAAAGAGCAAGTCTTTAATGACAATATTGATGTGGCTAATGATCTGATTCAACAAGCACTTAGCAAATGGACTGCGCCGAAAGGTGAGGTTTATTTGGTGGGCGCAGGGCCAGGCGATCCTGAACTGCTGACGTTAAAAGCCTTACGTTTGATGCAGCAAGCTGATGTCGTGATCTATGATCGTTTGGTATCTGCACCCATTTTGGAATTATGCCGCCGTGATGCGGAAAAAATTTATGTGGGAAAAGCACGTTCCAATCATTCTGTGCCACAAGATGGTATCAATGCTTTATTGGTGGAGTATGCGCAAAAAGGTAAACGTGTTTGCCGTTTAAAAGGAGGAGATCCTTTTATCTTTGGGCGTGGTGGTGAAGAAATTCAAGAATTAGTAGAAGCCAATGTGACTTTTCAAGTGGTGCCGGGGATTACCGCTGCTTCGGGTTGTTCTGCATATGCGGGTATTCCGCTGACACATCGTGATTATGCACAAAGTGTACGTTTCTTGACAGGGCATTTAAAAGAAGGTTCACCAGAGTTACCTTGGAACGAACTGGTCTATGAAAACCAAACTTTGGTACTGTATATGGGTTTAGTTGGATTAGAGCGAATTTGTGAGCAACTGATTGCACATGGTCAGCGCCCAACTATGCCTGTAGCACTCATTTCTAAAGGAACTACTCCTGAACAAAAAGTGGTGGTCGGTACTTTGGCGGATATTGCAAACAAAGTATCAGAGCATCAAATCGTAGCACCGACTTTAACCATTATTGGTGAAGTGGTGAGTCTACGTGAACAGTTAAAATGGCATGAGCGAGGATAAGCAGAACAACGTTCTGCCCGAAGCGCAAGACGAAGGCTATGCCTGAGTAAAGAGGATAAGCAGAACAACGTTCTGCCCTGAGGAGTGAAAACTCCACAAGAAGGATATCTGCCTGAGGGACGCTCATGACTATATTCCCGACTAAATTAGGGTCCTGTGCCAAGCAAGCTAATATATGTATAAGTGAGTAATTAAGTGATTCATGTCGTCCTATACGAGCCTGAGATTCCAGCGAATACAGGTAATATCATTCGTCTATGTGCCAATACTGGTGCGCAACTACACTTGGTCAAACCTTTGGGTTTTGAGCTAGATGATAAAAAGTTGAAACGTGCAGGTTTGGACTATCACGAATGGGCGAGAATGCAAATTTGGGATAATATAGAATTATGCCTTGCTGATCTAAAAGCTAAAGGTGTGGAACATGTTTTTCCACTGACAACAAAAGGATCTGCAACTCCGCATACAGTTGATCTAAATCGTCCTGTTGCGTTGTTAATGGGGCCAGAAACTCGAGGTTTACCTGAACAAGTCCGTTTGATGTTCCCTCAAGATCAGTGGATTCGCCTGCCCATGGCTGAAAACTCTAGAAGCTTAAATCTATCTAACGCAACTGCAGTTATTGTGTACGAGGCGTGGAGACAACAAGGGTTCAAACAGCTCTGATTGTATTGGACTTTTATATATCACCATATGGACTAGCAACAACGAGTGTATAACCATTTAGGTCTTTAAACCAAATTTCGTGATGGTGTGCATTCGGGTTGTATTTTGGACCTTCCAATATTTCAACATGGTGGGCTTGCAGGCTTTTGACAATTTCATCAAATTGCTTGCTTTCAAACCACAACAGAACACCATTGCCAATCACATATTTAGGCTCTCCAATATATGAGTGGTCATGCGCTTGCCATTGATGTAATTGCAACACCATGGTTTGCTCAAATAGCAACTGTTCATATTCTTTGCCGCCATGTCCGCTTTGCAGGCCAAGCACAGTTTGATACCACTGACTGGTTTTCTCGACATCTGTAACAGCAATTAAAGGTTGTGGTTGCATACGGACCTCATCGGATTATTCTATTTTTTCTTGTATAGCATCAAAACGTTGTTGAGCAGAAATGATTTGTTCGATATTACTCTCAGCCCAATCTTTCAACTGAAATGCCATTTCTGCAACTTCTAAACCTAAAGCCGTCAAAGAATATTCCACACGAATTGGTGAAGTATTTTGTACTTGCCTTTCAATAAAGCCATCTCGCTCAAGCATTTTTAATTTTTGTGAGAGAACCTTTGGTGAAATCCCTTCGATGTTTTTTTTCAGCAAATTAAAGTGCTGACTTTCTTTGGCAAGCACATTAATAATTAAAAGAACCCATTTATCTGCAATTTTTTCAAAAAATAATCGAGCAGGGCAATGCTGTTGATAAATATTATATTTCAAGCCTTTAATCATCTTTAGCACTCTCAATTTTTCAATTTCAGCTTACTAGTTACCTATTGGTAACTAATTGACACCTAGTTTCTAAAATATATCATTAAATTGAACTTTTGAAAATTCTTAGGTGCTTAGATGACACAAATTGCAGTTGTTTATTTCTCTGGCTATGGCCATACCAAAGTAGTTGCAGAGGCTTTTGCTGGTGCAATTGATGCCACGCTGATTGAAATTGATCAGAATGGTGAGATTACCGAGCAAGATTGGCAGACTTTAAATGATGCACAAGGTATTGTTTTTGGTGCACCGACTTATATGGCAGCAACCCCTTGGCAGTTTAAGAAATTTGCAGATGCTTCTTCAAAAATCTGGTTTACTCGTGGTTGGCAAGATAAAGTTTTTGCAGGATTTACCAATAGTGGAAGTTTGAATGGCGATAAGCAGATGACTTTGATTCAGTTGCAGGCTTTGGCATTTCAGCATGGGGGAATTTGGGTGAGTTTGGGGATATTACCTTCCAATACTAAGGCTGCGACACGTAATGACATCAATTATATGGGGAGTTTTGGTGGAGCGATGGTACAAAGCCCTGCTGATGCCTCAGCAGATGAAATTCCACAAGGGGATTTGGAGACAGCAAAACATTATGCTCGACGAGTAAAAACTATTGTAGAACGACTTGCTACTGACTAAAACGAAAAGGTGCAGTTTGAGAAACTGCACCTTTTTTAATGAGCTAAACAAAATTAATGTTTATCGTCGAACTCATTATATTGCGGCGCGGTATATTTAAAGCCTTTGGTTTTATAACCTAGGTATAAAATACCAAACATCGCCCACCATAAACCATATTTCAAGGCAGTTTCTTCAATCTCAAGCCACATGGCAAAGACACTGAGGAAGCCAAGCAATGGAATTACCACAAAACTAAAGATATCTTTAAGGTTCTTGGTACGACCATCACGTAATGCATAACGAGAAATAACAGACAGGTTTACAAAGGTAAAGGCAGTCAAAGCACCAAAGCTAATCATGGAAATGACAATATCCAAATCCATAAAGCCCGCAGTCAATGCCACCGCACCGACAATCAAAATATTGTAGGATGGGGTAAAGTTCTTTGGACTAATATGACCGAAAATCTTTTTGTTGATGATGCCATCACGTCCCATTACATACATGAGTCGAGACACGCCTGCATGTGCAGAAATCCCTGATGCCATCACGGTAATGATTGCAAAGGCAAGCACATAGGACTGGAATAACGAACCACCCACCAAGAGTAAAATTTCAGGTTGAGTTTCAGCAATATCTTTAAAGTACGTAGATGGATTATTCGGGAAATAAATCTGAATAAAATAGGTACTGATAATAAAGATAATCCCTGCCAATAATGCCGTGAGGAAAATCGCACGAGGTAAGGTTTTTTCAGTGTCTTTGGTTTCTTCTGCCAAGGAGCTCAGAGAATCAAAGCCCGTAAATGAGAAGCAGAGTAGGGTTGCACCTGTGATCAATGCACCTAAAGAGGTCAGTTCATTCCAGAATGGCTCTAGACTCCAAAGCTGATAACGTGCTTCTGAGCTAATCGGACCTTCGGCATTCATCCCCATTTGTAGTTTGCTGTAAACTAGATAGGTAAATACCGCAATCACAATGAGCTGCACCAGTACAATCCAACTGTTAAAGTTGGCAACAAAGCGTGCGCCTCGTAAGTTGACACCTGTCATAAAGGCGCTGAGTACGACGACCCAAACCCAGTGATTAATATCAGGGAATAGAGCGGTTAAATAGATCACTGCTAAAATGATATTGACCATTGGTGACAGTAAATAATCTAACCATGATGACCAACCCACCATAAAACCGACATTCGGATGGATGGATTTTTGTGCATAGGTATAGGCAGAACCCGAAGATGGATAGCGTCTAATCATGTGACCATAACTGATCGAAGTCAGCAAAATTGCAATCAAGGCAATAATATATGAGGTCGGTACATGATGATGACTGGCTTCTGATACAAGACCAAAAGTATCAAAGAGTGTCATCGGCTGGATATAGGCTAAACCAATAATAATGATGTGCCAAAGCCCAAGCGTTTTTTGCAGTTTAGCAGTTGAAGAAGTCCCAGAAGTTGTCAACGGCGTTATCCTCATTATCGTTGATCAAGGATCAGCTATGGTTTAAGGATCATTTGAGACAAAAATGATCCCCCCTACAGAAAAAAGTGAAGTGCGCCAATCTATCCTAAAATGGCGTAAATTGTCAGCACTTTTATGCTTCTTTTAGCAATTTTTTTGCCAGTTGGGGTGAAAAAAAGATGAATTATGGGTTCATTTATCACAAAAAAGCCCTAAACCTCATTTTCACCGGTTGTCGTATGAAAGTGAGGTCGGGCTTTTGTACTGTGGAGACGAATTTAGTTAGCTAAATTGGGTTACCACGCTTTTTGTAAAATCGCACGCAAGTCTTTGAGGTTTGCTTCTTTTGGATTGTAAATGATCGAGCCATCATTCAATGCTTTTTCAGCAACTTCATCCAGTTGTGCTTCCGTGATTTTACCTGTTTCTCTTAAGGTACGTGGCAATTTAGTGAGACTATGCAAACGATCACGCATGGTTAAAATGGTGGCAATTGCTTTATCTGCACGCAGATTTGCAGGGGTTTGAGAATAGATGTCTGCACCTGCTAAAGGAAGCAACAACTCGCCAATCTTTTGGCCATTCACTTCTTTGTTGTATTCAAGTACATACGGTAAGAATAAATTCATGCATAGTCCATGCGGGAGGTGGGCAACCGCACCTAAAGCATGACCAAGCGAGTGAACAAGACCGACCATTGAATTTGAAAATGCGATACCAGCCATTGTCGATGCTTGAGCAAGCTCTAAACGACCTTGTGCATCACTTGGATTGTCGAGGACTTTGAATAGATTTTCACTGATTTTCTTTATACCCGCACTTGCATATGCATCACTGAGTGGATTGGCTGCCAAACACGTATACGCTTCTACACAGTGAGTAAGTGCATCCATACCTGTCATTGCGGTTAAATGCGGCGGTAAAGTCATGGTCATACGCGGATCAAGGATCGCGGCATGAGGCATCAAATAATAGGAAGCAAAAGCCAATTTTACATTGCGTTGCGTATCAGAAACTACAGCAACCATCGTGACTTCAGAACCCGTACCTGATGTTGTTGGAATTACAAAAAAAGGTTTGAGTGGCTTTGGTAGGTTGTGTGCACCTGAGTACTGTAACAGGTCATCACCGCCTTCAGATACCAAGATATTGGTTGCTTTAGAGGTGTCAATCACTGAACCACCACCAATGGCGATAATGGCATCACAGTTTTGTTTGCGGTAGGTTTCCGCAGCTAAACGTACAACTTCAAGGCTTGAATCAGGCGGTACATCATCAAAAATTGCACCGATCACAGCATCCGTGGTGCTAAACGCTGCTTCAATAGGGCTGAGTAAACCATTTGCGCGTACACCTTTATCGGTAATGATCATTGGGCGTTTTGAACCCAAAGTGGCAAGTTCAAAAGGGATGTGCTCTAACGCAGCGTTACCAGCAATGACTTTTACAGGACAGAAAAACTCGTAATAAGGCTTAGCCATGTTATGCGCTCCGTTTGAGATATGATTTAGCGACTTTAAGATAAATATTTTTTGCACCTGTGAATTTTTCTTTTAATGTCAATTCAGCTGGGTAGCGTTTTACAGCGAGTGAGGCGATTAATTTCGGTAGGATTAACGCTTCCATTTTATTTAAGCAACGTACCAGACGAATTGCACTTGAAACATCGCCATCCGCGATCATACGGTCATTGGCAAATGCTTGTGCCGTACTCTCCTGAAAAGAAAAGACCAGAAATGCATGTGTTAAATGCTTAAAGGTAATGGTTAAATCTGGTTTACCTTTGTAGTTTGGTACGAGTTCCAGTGTTTTTTCTTCTGTTACTTTGGCAACAAATGCAGGTCCATTGGGGAACACATTCATTGAAAGTACAAAACCAACAGGAAACTTAGACACTTCCTCTTGTACTTCATCATCCACCTGACTTGCCATGACTAAACCACGACCAACAACGTCCATCATGAGTTTGACGTAGGCAAATTGCAAAGTGGGCTTCACTGCTTTGGTTGAAATCACTTGCGTATCCCTTGTTAAAATTATGCTAAAGCAGATTTAGAGTATTTACTCTAATTTATTTCTTTAGAATTGAAAAGTAAATTATTCAGATTTGACTACAAGGTCATGAAAGAAATTTGTATTTTGTAGATAGTGAGTGAAATCCTCACAAAGCTGTTCAAATTTCGGATAGTCTTGCAGTAGGTCTTGTAAGCGTACCATCTCTAAACCTGCGTATCCACAAGGATTAATGGTTTGAAAGCCTGTTAAACTACAGTCAATATTCAGTGCTAAACCATGATAGCTACGACCTCGGCGAATTTTGAAACCCAGAGAGCCGATCTTACGCTCATCTACATAGACGCCTGGTGCATCCGCTTTGGCGTAGGCCGTGATACCGTATTTTTTGAGTAGGTCAATCATTGCTTGCTCAGCAAAACTAACGAGGGTGCGAACATTCCATTTTAAACGATTTAAATCAAACAAAAAGTAAGCCACTAATTGTCCTTGACCATGCCATGTCACTTGGCCGCCACGATCTGTTTGTACAATTGGAAGATGGCTGGGTGTTAAAATATGTTCTGCTTTGCCTGCTTGTCCTTGAGTGAGTACGTCGTGATGTTGTAATAACCAAATTTCATCAGGGCTATCTGCATCTCGATTTTCAGTGAAATTTTTCATCGCTTCAAATCGATCGGTATAATCTTGTAGGTCTTTGAAACAGCGAATGATTAATGAGGGCTTCTCAAAGTTCATTACAGCATTTTTCCTTTGATTGGTGCAGTTTTATCTTGGTATCGATTATCTAATGATTTGGCTAAGATAAATAGAGATCTTTTATAAAATTAGCTGAAAAACATTCTATCGTTATGATTGTTCTGAGTGAAAAGAAAAAATCCAAAACACTTTCGTATTTTGGATTTTTCTATTAAAGCGCCGTCTTAATTAAAGGACATGCTGCAAGATCAGCATACAGTGCATGAACTTGTTCCAGCTCTTCAAAACGCAATTGTGCGGTTAAAGAATGGTATTTACCTGTACGTGAAGGCTGAATTTTAATTGATTCGCCATTAAAGTCAGGGAAGTGCTTCTGCAAAATATCAACAACAGCTACTCGAAGTTCATCCCCTGCATTACCAATCAATTTGATTGGATAGTCCATCGGGAAAACCCAAAGATGTTCTTGCAATTCACGAGAAGGAGTGCGGTCTAACATGAGCAACCTCTTAATTTGAAACGCCTGCATCAGTGCAGGCGCTTATGATCTAATACATAAATGGGGATAAAGTATTAAACTTCAAGCCCTGCGTAAGAGCAAAGCATTGCTTTGCTTTTACACAGGATTTTCCCAATATTAGTCGTTTTCCAAGAATGAACGTAAGTGTTCTGAACGAGACGGATGACGCAGCTTACGTAAAGCTTTCGCTTCAATCTGACGAATACGTTCACGGGTTACGTCAAACTGTTTACCTACTTCTTCTAGAGTATGGTCGGTTGGCATATCAATACCAAAACGCATTTTCAATACTTTCGCTTCACGTTCAGTTAAGTTCTCAAGGACTTCACGCGTCGCTTCTTTTAAGCCTTCTGAGGTTGCTGCATCTACTGGGGAAGTGATGTTTGAGTCCTCAATGAAGTCACCAAGATGCGAATCTTCATCATCACCGATCGGTGTTTCCATCGAAATCGGTTCTTTTGCGATTTTAAGTACTTTACGAACTTTAACTTCGTCCATTTCCAGGCGTTCACCTAATTCTTCAGGAGTCGGTTCGCGACCCATTTCTTGAAGTAGTTGGCGAGACACACGGTTGATCTTGTTAATCGTTTCAATCATGTGAACAGGAATACGAATAGTACGTGCCTGATCCGCAATCGAACGGGTAATTGCCTGACGGATCCACCAAGTTGCGTAAGTCGAGAATTTATAACCACGACGATATTCAAACTTATCTACGGCTTTCATCAGACCGATGTTACCTTCTTGAATCAAGTCAAGGAACTGTAAGCCACGGTTGGTATATTTCTTCGCAATCGAAATTACTAAACGTAAGTTTGCTTCAACCATTTCTTTCTTGGCACGGCGTGCTTTTGCTTCACCTACAGCCATACGTTTAGAAATATCTTTAATATCTTTCACGTTTAAGCCAAGTTCTTTTTCGATATCAGCAATCTTTTGTTGGAATGCCAATACATCAGGACGAACTTTTTCTAAATGTGTTTTGATTTCCGCAGGGGCTTTTGCAATTTGCTCATCTAACCAAGCTGGATTTGATTCTTGCTCAGGGAAGGTCGTGCGGAAAGTTGTACGATCCATACGACCACGACGAACTGCATAGCGCATGATTTCACGCTCATTGGCACGAATTTGATCATGTGTACCACGAATCATTTCAGAAATGATATCAAATAAACGTGGTGTAAATTTGAACATCATAAATACAGCAGCTAATGCTTCAAGAGCAGCTTCTGCTTCTTTGCTATTACGACCATGCTTTTCGATAATGGCTTTGGTATCGTTCCAAGCTGTTTCTAATTCGGTGAAACGTATTTTTGCAACCTCAGGGTCTGGACCTGAATCACCTTCAGAGTCATCATCACTTTCAGATTCTTCTTCATCGTCATCATCAAGTTTAACTTCTTTGGTTGTTGAAGTTGGGCTTTTTTCTTCCTCGATTTCAGCTTCATCTTCAAGAACTTCAGGAATCTCTTCGTCTGTTTCTGGGTCTAAATAACCAGAGAGAATATCGGCAAGACGACGCTCACCAGTTAGAAAGTCATTATATTCTTGTAAAACCACTTCGACGGCATTTGGCCAGTAAGCAATCGAATGTAAAACATCACGAATACCTTCTTCGATACGTTTCGCAATGCTAATCTCGCCTTCACGGGTTAGAAGTTCAACCGTACCCATTTCACGCATGTACATACGTACTGGATCTGTAGTACGACCTGGCTCACTTTCAACCGATGCTAATACGGCAGCAGCTTCTTCTTCAGCAACTTCATCCGCTGCTTCAGTCGATTCACCAAACATAGTGTCATCAGTTTCTGGTGCGCGTTCATGCACTGGAATACCGACGTCTTGGAGCATTTGAATAATATCTTCAATCTGCTCACTTTCTGTAATCGAGTCTGGTAGATGATCGTTAACCTCAGCGTAAGTTAAGTAACCTTGTTCTTTGCCTCGGCTAATCAGAGCCGCTACTTGCGAAGTAGGGGAATGCATATCGCTCATCTTTGCTTACTCTTTTGTTGAATCTGTGGCGGTGAAAAACCGTGCATGATAGCACAATTCACGAGGAATGTTTTGGATTTGATCCGTTTGCACTAAATAAAAAATAGGTTTCATTTTCCAATGATTTTTTGAATATGGGGGTGTGTTGTATTTTTTCAAGCCTAAAATTCCTAAACGTGTTTTTATACCTAAAGTTCTTAGATTATAAATACACAAAAAAACTGCTGAAAAAAAGTACAAAACCGCGATTTATAGTAAAAAAAGCAAATAAAACTTGACAAGAAAATCTAAGACAGATAAATAGCGGCTAGGCCCATTAACATTTTTTCATTTGAGGTACTTAGTGTCTTCTACAGATTTTGAACTAGATGATGACAACTACGGTGAAGACGACGCTGGTTTTGATGAGTCATCAAGCAAGCTCAGTGCTAAAGAATCATTAGAAAAGCGCCGTTTAATCGATGATTTGTTAGCGCAACGCCGTTTAGAGCGAGAATTAAAAGATTTTGATTATGATTTCGACGACGACGATTTTGATGACGAAGATTAAGCAAAATTGCTTAAGATTTTAGGTTCTAAAATGTTATGCTGTTGACGATGTATTTTTAGAGTTGGATAGAGAATGAGCACGTTAGATTTAGACTTATTGAGTAATTATCTTGACGGTGATCAAAACGAATACGGTCTAGATTTCGCTGCAACTCATGGCTTTTTATGCGCAATTGCTGTCGGTCCTACTTTTGATCGCTGGTTAGATGAGCTTTTTGATAATAATCAAAAGAAAGTTCCAAGTGATGTGATTGAGCAAATCAAACTTTGGTTGGAATCAATTCGTCAGGATTTGGCGAATGAGGATGGAATTGAGTTTCCATTTGAAATCGAAGAAGCTGATGTTGATTCAAGTTTAGGTGATTGGAGTGTCGGCTTTGTTGATGCAATGTTCTTAAATGAAGATGCTTGGTTTGCACCTGAATATGAAGAACAATTAGTTGATTTGACGCTACCGATTATGGTGTTTAGCGGTATTGATGAAGAAGACCCACAAATGGAGTCTTTCCGTCGCAACGGTCAACTCATGGATGAATTGGCAGAAGAGATTCCAGATAATTTAAACGAAATTTATCTCATGTACCATACGCCTAGCTAAAGCTGTAGATCTTGTGTTGCGAAAGGGTGAAGCTTGCGTATCACAAAAAAAGATTAATTAAAAACGTCCGTAATGGACGTTTTTTTTTATGATTTTTGCTGTGTTGTTTTTATAGTTAACTTTTTTGATTTACAGGTTTGCGAATAACAAACTCAGACCTAATCCACTGAGTATCATGCCAATTAATCGGTTTAGTAGGAGCTGTTTAGCTAAAATTTTGTGCCGAATCGCTGGTGTTGAGCAGAAAATCGTAATTAAGCAAAACCAGATCAGATGGCTACTAGAAATAAAGATACCATAAGCGAGAAGCGTAAATAGTTGGTTCTCTATCGTCATGATCTGAGAATAAATGCTCATCACAAATAAGGTTGTTTTTGGATTTAAGCTATTGGTTAAAAATCCATGTTTGAATGCTTGCCAACTGGTGATGTTTGTCTGCTTGTTATTTAACTTAACGGAAGTTTGGGTGTACGTCTTATAGCCAATATATATGAGATATGCTGCACCAATATATTGGATAAGTTGAATAAAATCAGGAAGAAGGCTCTTCAAAAAGTTTAATCCGATTAAACTATAGCTAATATGAATCCAAACACCACATGCAATTCCATAGGCGGTACAAATTCCTAAATTTCGCCCATATAGGTAACTATTTCGAGTAACAAGTGCGAAGTCTGCACCAGGGCTGATCACAGCGAGTAGGGTAATCAAACCTACTGTTAATATTTCATTCACTCATCTATTCCTAATAAGACTTTTTACATAATTTTTATATTTTTCATAATCTTGTTATATTTAAAATCGAAAATAATTCGCATATATATATGAGTTTTTGGAATGATTGAGCGTCTATCACTGAATTCATTAAAGTTTTTTTATTTTGCAGCACACTATGAAAGTGTGACGGTTGCGGCTGATCGTTTATTTGTGACGCAAGGTGCAGTGAGTAAACAAATTAGAAATTTAGAAGATGCTTTAGGTTTTACTTTATTTATTCGAGCATCTAGAAAGCTCAGTTTAACTGCTGAAGGAGAAGCTTTGTTTGATTGCTGCCAGCAAGCTTTTCAGCAAATTGACCAATGTTTAACACAATTAAATAAACAATCAGTAGTACAAAAAAATTTGGTTCTTTCATGTGAGCCTACTTTAGCGATGAAGTGGCTGATACCACGTCTAATTCATTTTAAGCAGATCTATCCTGACTTCGAGGTTACTCTTTTAACAGGGGGAGGGAGGGTTGATTTTAAACAGCAAAATATTGATTTGGCTTTGAGACGAAATGATTTTGATTGGGGTAAATCAATCTATAGTGAGAAAATTGCGGATGAGCAAATGCTATGTGTTACAGCGAGTAAGATAACTCGGCAAACCAATCAGATATTTATTTCAACATCACGGAGTAAATTGTGGCAGCAATTTCAGTATAAACATTCAGAGCAATTCAAAGGCTATTCTAAAACAGAACTAGAGCACTTTTATTTGTGTATCGAGGCTTGTTTGGCTGGTTTAGGTGCGACTTTGGTTTCGACCTACATGGTCGAACGCGAGATCAAACATCAGTTATTACAACCAATCAGTTCCATATATCAGGATGAATCTGCCTACTTTCTATTGTCTGCGGAGCCTTTTGAGGAAGATGTACGTAAAGTATTATTTTGTGATTGGCTAAGAGAACAGATGCAAGCCAGTCAGTTAGAGTTTGGTTTGAGCTAAACAATAGACTTGTTCTGAATCAACCAAACATATTGATCCATTCCGCAACAGGCATATGTCTTATTTTTAAATTAAGGGTTGTTGACTGTTGAAAGTTTGCTTAAATGCCAAGCATGTTCATAGGCAATCAGTTTGCCTTTCAAATTTTCTGTATTGGAAGCGAGTAATTTAATCTCGTAATGATTTGCATAATGGGCTGTTAATTCATATTCGGGAACTGAAAAGGGTGGTCCTGCTAATAGGGATTGATCGTATTCTAAGCTAATCAGAAGTTGAGGTGCTTGGTTGCTAATTTGAAGTAAATGCTGTGCATATGCTGATCGCATTTGCTCTGGTAGTGCGATGAGTGCTGCTCGATCATAGATTGCATCTATTTTGCCAAGATGGTCGGCTGTTAATTCAAAAAAGTTACCCGTAAATAGTTCGATCTGCGCATGTTGATAATAAGTCAATCCACCTATTTGAGTTCCTTTAAAATTGAGTTCTAAGTTGCTCATTAAATCTTGAATTGCAACAGGGCTCAAATCAATACCAATCACATGATAACCTTGATCAAGTAACCAAGCTAAATCCAAGCTTTTACCGCAAAGAGGAACAAAGATTCGAGCATTTTTAGCCAGATTGAGTGAGCTTAGATATTGTGTCAATAAGCTGTGAGGCTGATCGAGATGAAAACCGATATTGTTGGTTTGCCACTTGTTATGCCAAAAATCGTGTTGCATTCTTAGACCTCTCTTTTAATTAAATTTATCTTTTGATGCATTAAACTTCTTCACACCTCGCCACAAGAGATAGAGGATAGCTGCACTTAAAACAATATAACCGATGCGTTGTGTAACAGCAGTCATCAAAGCCTGGTTTTCACTAAAGTAATAACCCATATAGGCAAGAAAACTGGTCCAGATTACTGTTCCTGCGGCACTATAACTCATGAATTTGTGAAAGGGCATCCTGCTCATTCCTGCTGGAATGCTAATCAGTGAACGTACAGCTGGAATCATTCGACCAAAAAAAACCACACGATGTCCATGCTTTTCAAACCAGCTTAAAGACTTTTCTAGGTCAGTTGTACTTATTCTTAAATATTTTCCATAGCGCTCTACAAAGCGAAATAAATAATGTTGTGGAATTTTTCGACCAATCCAATATAGCAGCATGGCTGCGGATAGAGAGCCTGCACTCCCTGCAATGATCACACCGATTAAAGTTAAATCTCCCTTGGAAGCAGTGTAACCTGCTGAGGGCATAATTACTTCTGATGGAATCGGTGGGAAAATATTATCGAGAAACATTAAAAATGCGATACCAAGATAACCAAGTTTCTCCATGATGGATAAGACCCAATCTTCTAATCCCATAGCTCTTTAAATCTATCTATTGTGTGGTAATCAAGAATAGTTGCTATTTAATGAGTGCTCAATAAATGATTAGTTAATAATTTTAACCAAATAAAAAAAAGCCTTAGTATCAACTAAGGCTTTTGAAATGTCAGAAAT